>NZ_JBWJZD010000031.1:0-98124 GCF_056429065.1 Bradyrhizobium sp. USDA3010 | reverse complement strand
GATATCTTCGCCTTCATCGAAGGCTTCTACAACCGAACAAGGCTCCATTCCGCCGTGGGATATATCGCCCCGATCGAAATGGAGCTAAAAGCCGCCTAAACCAGTCCACTTTCTCGGGGGAAGATCAGACAGCCCCTCACCCCAACCCTCTCCCCGTAAGAACGGGGAGAGGGGGCGCAGCGCCGCCGCCTTCTCCGCCTACCTCATCGCGCCTTAGCCGCCGCTGCCCGGGAGGCGGAATGCCTGCCTCTTGGGCATAAGTCTCCGCAAAACCGGCGAGAATCACCACCGCGCAGCCGGTTGGCGGGCCCGTCCACCGGCATCGGGAATTTTTCCCGATTGCCGATGGAAAGATTCCCGGACCTCCGGGACACATCTTGTTTGCCAAAGCACCAGCGCTCCCGCAGTCTCAAACCCAAGGTTCGTCGGGGATAAAAGTCGAACCGGGACAACAGGGTGGGCGTTATGGCTGGTGCGTTGTTGCGTACGGCAACACGATTTTTGTCTGGTTCGGTCACTACGCGCGGCGCTGCGGCCATGCTCACCGCCATCGGAGCCGCAGCGCCGCCGACGATGGTGCAGGCCCAGACCCCGGCCCCGACCGAGCTGCCGCCGGTCACCGTGATTGCCCCCTCGCCGCTTTCAGGCACACGCAGCATCAAGCCTGCCGCACGGCCGGTGGTGCGGACCTCGCGAACCGCCCGAACACGGGCCGCGCCGGCGCAAACCGCGGCGGCGCCCGAGGGCGGCACCGGGGTCCCGAGCCCCTCCGACCGGGATTCGAGCCTGCTCGATCGCGACAAGATTCCGTCCAACACCGAGGTGCTGACCTCGGCGGATTTCAGCCGCAACTATTCGACGAACTTTCTCGACTCGGTGAACCGCAAGCTGCCCGGCGTCACGCTCACGGACCAGACCGGCAATCCGTTCCAGCGCAATCTCGACTATCGCGGCTTCGTAGCCTCGCCGGTCCAGGGGACGCCGCAAGGCATCGCGGTCTATCAGAACGGCGTCCGCATCAACGAATCCTGGGGCGATGTGGTCAACTGGGATTTCATCCCGGAAAAGGCCATCGACCGGGTGTCGCTGGTTCCCAACAACCCCGTGTTCGGCCTGAACGCGATCGGCGGCGCGCTCAGCATCCAGATGAAGAACGGCTTCACCTATCAGGGCGTCGAGGGTGAAGTGTTCGGCGGCTCCTATGGGCGCGTGCAGGGCAGCGTGCAGGCCGGCGGCCAGAAGGACAACATCTCGGCCTATGCCGCGTTCGAATCCGCCTATGACCGCGGATGGCGCGACTACGCCAATTCCTCGCACGTCAACCGCATGTATGTCGACATCGGCGCGCGCAACGACGACACCGAATTCCACGTCAATTTCACCGGCGCCAGCAATCTGCTCGGCAACGTCGCCGCAACGCCGGTCGAGATGCTCAACCAGCGCTGGTCGAGCGTCTACACCTGGCCGCAATCGACGATGCTGCAGCTCGCCTTCGTCAACGCCACGCTGAGCCATAATTTCTCGGACACCTGGTCGTTCCAGGGCAACGCCTATTTCCGCGGTTTCCGGCAGACCCATGTCGACGGCAACGGCACCGACGTTGCGCCGTGCGACGATCCCACGACCTTGTGCATCGGCGACGGCCTTCCGGTTTTCGGTCCTGCGGATGGTCCCGCGACTCCGAACACACTGAGCAACGCCTTCCTTGGCGAAATCGATCGCAACCGGGCCGCGACCGACAGCTTTGGCGGTACGGCCCAGTTCACCAACACAGACAGGCTGTTTGGGCACGACAACCACGTCGTGATGGGCGTCAGCGTCGACCACGGCAACACCAAATTCACGGCGACGAGCGAGCTCGGAACGATCGATCCGAACAACCTGTTCGTCACGGGCACCGGGATCTTCATCAACCAGCCCGACGCCGGCCTCAGCCCGGTCGATCTGCGCGCCACCAACACTTACACCGGCGTCTACCTCACCGATACGTTCGACGTGACGAACAGGTTCTCGGTCACCGCCGGTGGACGGTTCAACTATGCCCAGATCGACCTGCAGGACCAGACCGGCACCAATCCGCTGCTGAACAGCAGCAACCGCTTCCAGCGCTTCAACCCGGTGATCGGCGGCACCTACAAGATCACGTCGAACCTCACCGCCTATGCCGGCTATTCGGAAGCGAACCGCGCACCAACGCCGCTGGAGCTCGGCTGCTCCGATCCCAACCATCCCTGCATGATCGACAGCTTCCTGGTGGCCGATCCGCCGCTCAAGCAGGTGGTCGCACGCACCGTCGAGGCCGGCCTGCGCGGCAGCTGGGGCCGCGACGCCAGGACCGGCGTGCTGAGCTGGGGCCTGGGCGTGTTCCACACCCTGTCCGACGACGACATCATCCAGGTGGCAAGCCCGCTCGGCGTCAACAATTTCGGTTTCTTCCAGAATGCCGGACAGACCTTGCGGCAAGGCATCGAGGCCAAGCTCGATTATCGCTTAGATCGCTGGAACGCCTACGCCAACTACACCTATGTCGACGCGACCTATCGAAGCGCGATCACACTGTCCTCGCCGAACAATCCGAATGCGCTGACCAACGACGCCGGCGCTCAATTTGTCAACGTCACGCCGGGTGACCACATCCCCGGCATTCCCGCGCACCGCTTCAAGGCCGGCGTCGACTACAACGTGACAGATGCGTGGAAGGTTGGCGCCGACCTCAATTTCGTGGGCAGCCAGTGGATCATCCATGACTACACCAACCAGAGCCCGAAGGTGCCGGCCTACTCGGTCGTCAATCTGCACACGTCATACCAGGTCACGAAGAACATCGAGGTGTTCGGCCTGATCAACAATGTGTTCAACCGGCACTACTATCTGAGCGGCGCGTTCTATCAAACGGGCGGCTTTACCAGCGCCGGCGGCCTCCCCAACCTGATGGCGCAGCTGAGCGATCCCCGCACCTTCGTGCCCGGCATGCCGCTCGCCGCCTATGCCGGCATCAGGGCGAAGTTTTAGGGGAATTTCCTGCGGGCCCGCGATGCTTTCGACGCCGTCATTGCGAGGAGCGAAGCGACGAAGCAATCCATTTTTGCTCGCGGCGTGATGGATTGCTTCGCGGAGCCTGTCATCCGGCGGCGCTATGCGCCGACCGGGTGGCTCGCAATGACGTGGATGGAGCAACCCACATCAACTCCGCCAGCCTGACTGATGCCGCGCGCTACGCCACCGTCCCGCCGTCGACCGGCATCGCGATGCCGGTGACGAACGAGGCCTTGTCCGACAGCAGGAACACCGCGACCTCGGCGATCTCCTCCGGGCGCGCGGCGCGGCCCATCGGGTTGCGGGTCACCGCGGCCTTGATCAATTCCTCGGGGTCGGCCTCGTTGTGGCCGGGCTGGTCGGGCCGGTTGACGAACACCCGCAGCATCGGCGTGTCGATCGCGCCGGGACAGATCGCATTGACGCGTACGCCGTCCTTGGCGTGGCGCTTGGCGAGCGCCCGCGCGAGGCCGATCACGCCGGCCTTGGCCGCCGAATAGGTCGGGCTCCACGGCGAGCCGACCAGGCCCGAGGTCGACGCGGTGAACAGGATGCTGCCCTTGCGCCGCGCCGTCATCTGCCCAAGCGCCGCGTTGGTGGTGATCAGCTGCGAGCGCAGATTGAGATCGACGCTGAGATCCCAGCCCTCCAGATCGTCGATCACAGACGGCCCGGGAATGCCGAGATGATTCCACACGCAATCGAGCGCGCCGAACTCCTTCACGGTCGCAGCGACGATGTCGCGCGCAAAGCCGTCGTCGCGCAGGTCGCCGGTCAGCGCCAGCGCGCGTCCGCCGCCCTTTTTGATCTCGTCGACCACCGCCTTCGCGCCGGCCTCGTTCTGGTCGACCACCGCGACCGCTGCGCCCTCGCGCGCGAGAATGAGCGCGCCGGCGCGGCCGGCGCCCGACGCCGCGGCGGTGACGAGTGCGATCTTGCCTTGCATGTCCATGGTTCGATCCTGATTGTGCTCGCGACCTCGAGCCTTCTTGGTTCTGATTGAAGTTTTGGTTGGATCAGGACCGCAACGCCAAAGTCTTGCGCTGAAGCGCTACTTCACGCCCTCGATATGTTCGGACGCGCTAAAGCATGATCCGGAAAAGTGCGAAGCGGTTTTCCGAAAAGATCATGTTCAAACAACGAGCAAAAGCGCGATGACGATTCGACCTCGTCTCATCGCGCTAGCGGCCGCCGAACAGAACCGGAGACTGGCCGGGCAGCAACTGCGAATGGATGTCGCTGTCCATGCGCTCCGCCCCTTGCTGGGTGAAACCGGCCCCGAACGACAGGGTGACATTCGAGGTCGGGCGGAACTCCAGTCCCGCCCGTGCCGTATACCCGGCGTTGACGCCGGGATTGCCGCTGAACGGCGCCAGCGGGCCGCCGGCGCCGGGCGGATTGTATTTCAACGAGTCGAAGCCGGCGAAGAACGTCACCGGCGTATCACCGACGCCCTTGAAGTTGTAGCCGACCTGCGCGCCCTGATATTCGAGCGAACCGAATGCCGCCGATCGACCGAGCGTGTTCCAACCGGCGCGGCCGCCTTCGCCGCCGATAAACCAGCCATCCGGGCGGCCGTTCAGATACGAGAAGTCGCCGCCTTGCGGCGCGGCGGCGTCAAAGCTCGGAAAGTTGCCGTAAGTGTCCGCCTTCTGGCCATCGGCCAGGCTGCCGCCGAAGCCGAACAGCGAGCCCGGCGTCCAGTAGCGCACAGGTCCAGCCTGGGCGTTCGCCTGCTGGGCGCCGAGACAGAGCACAGCGGCGATGATTGCGAGACCGGATTTGCTTGCGAAAGTGGACATCAGGTTACCGTCACGTGCGGCCAAACTATACCCGTCGGACGTCGACAATGCCAGCGCGGCGCCCGATCGGGACGTAGCTCGCCAAGCTCCCGCGAGCCGCTGACGACCCTCGACGGGACGAAGCGGCCAGTCCCGGTCGCGGGAACACCGACGTCGCATCGCCTCGGTCATCATGTGCACATGCCGGTTAAACAGCGCCTCAACTCGACGGCATGATCGACGCGATCGTGGAGCAGTATGTGTGCCAACGCCGCGGTGTTGCACGATCACCCGGACGGCCGGAAATTGATCGCATCGACGAGCAATCCAGATTGACAGGCTGGCACGTTTTCGAAACTGTGCGACACCGCGTCGCAGGCGCCGTCCATCGGTCTTGTGACCTCTCGACGCGGAAATGGCGTCGTCATGAAGTGGTTTCGTTCGAACATCAGGCACGGGACTCGGCTGACGCTGTTGGCGCTGGCGATTCAGTTCGTGCTGTCGTTCGGCCATTTTCATGCCATCGCGTCGACATATGCGACAACGTCGCTCGCGGCGCATGTCGAGAACGTCTCGCGCGATGAGCCTCGTTCGAATCCCGATTCCGATCAGGCTGCGGACCTTTGTGCCATCTGCGCCGTCGTGGCGATGGTCAACTCGGCAATGCCGACGCCGGCGCTGCCGCCACTGCAGCTGCCGGATGCCGCAGCTCTGCTCGCCTGGCACATCGACAATTATGCGGCGCCGCTCGACATCGGCCGGCTGCACTATCAGCCGCGCGCGCCTCCGATCTCCTGAACTCCCTGCACGACTGAACTTCGAACGCAGCCACCATTCGGCTGCCGTTTGATCAATAGGGAATTTCGCCGTCGCGCATCGACGGCGGGCTCGACCGCGTCCTTCGGTGAGGATCCGGATCGCAGCCTCGTGAGATCGGGAACCAACATGTCAGGAATTATCAGACGACGTGCCACTGCCGGCGCTGCATCGCTCTTGGTCTGCGGGATCAACGGCGTCGCATTCGGGCAGACGACCGCGCCGACAACACCACTTCCGGACATCACGGTGACAGCACCGCAGCGCCACACCGCGCCGGCCGGGTCGAACAAGCCGAAGACGCGCGTTGCGACCGGAGGCGGTCGTCGCGCGCGAAGAACCGGCGCGGTATCGGCTACACCGGAATCTCCAGAACAGACCGAGGCGCAAGCGGTCGCAAGCCAGAACTCGCGGCTCGATCAGGCCCGCGCCGCGCTGCTGGCGCCCATCGGCGCCAACAGCTACCAGATGAGCCGGCAAGCCCTCGAGGCGCTGCCACAGGGCACCAACACCACCCTGGACAAGGCCCTGCTGCAGGCGCCCGGGGTTTCGCAAGACTCCGCCGCAAGCGGCCAACTGCACGTGCGCAACGAGCACGCCAACCTGCAATACCGCATCAACGGGATCATGCTGCCGGACGGCGTCGGCGCCTTCGGCCAGATCATCGACACCGGGATCGTCGGCAGCATGGCGCTGATCACGGGCGCGCTGCCCGCGCAGTATGGCCTGCGCACCGCCGGTGTGCTCGACATCCAGACCAAGACCGATGCCTTCAACAATTCCGGCAGCGTCAGCGTCTATGGCGGCAGCCACGGCACCTTCACCACCAGCGTCGACTATGGCGGCACGATCGGACAAACCCAGTACTACGTCTCCGGCCGCTATTTCGGCAGCGACGTCGGCATCGAGAACCCGACGCCGGCCTATAACGCCATCCACGACCGGACCGACCAGGAGAGGGGCTTTGCCTATGTCTCGACGGCCATCGATCCGACCAGCCGGCTGACCTACATCGGCGGCGTCTCCAACGGCGGCTATCAGATCCCCAACAATCCGGGCCAGGCTCCCGCCTTCACTGCCTACGGCGTCTCGAACTTCGATTCCGCGTTGCTCAACGAACGGCAACACGAATTCAACCAGTTCAACGTCGTGGCCTATCAGAAGTCGGGCGACGGGTTCGACTACCAGGTCGCCTATTTCAATCGCTACAGCCAGCTGCACTTCATGCCCGATCCGGTCGGCGATCTCGTCTTCAACGGGGTGGCGTCGGACGTGTATCGCCAGAGCTTCATCAACGGCATCCAGGAGGACACCTCCTACCGGCTGGGCTTCGCGCACACGCTGAAGTTCGGCGTCGCGTTCAGCGCCGAGCGCTCGTTGGTCAACAACGGCTCGACCGTGCTGCCGCTCGACGATTCCGGCACCCCGATCGATGCGCCGCTCTCCGTGTTCGATTCCAGCGCCAAGACCGGATATCTGTTCTCCACCTACATCGCCGACGAATGGAAGATCACGAACCAGCTCACGCTCAATGCCGGCCTGCGCTTCGACCAGATGTGGCAATATGTCGATGCCAACCAGCTGAGCCCGCGGATCAGCCTGACATGGAAGCCTTACGACGGAACGACCTTCCATGCCGGCTATGCCCGCAATTTCACGCCGCCCGAGCAGGTGCTGGCGGCCCCGACCAATCTTGCGCTGGTGCAAAATACGACAGCGCAGCCCGCGGTCACCACCAATGATCCCGTGCTGCCGGAGCGCTCGCACGTGTTCGACATCGGCGTCACGCAGAAAGTTGATGCGATCCCCGGCCTCGAGGTCGGCATGGACGCCTACTACAAGATCGCGACCGATCTGCTCGACGACGGCCAGTTCGGCCAGGCCTACGTCCTGACCGCCTTCAACTACGCGAAAGGCACTAACGAGGGCGTCGAGCTGACGGCGAGATACGACCACGACAACCTGCATCTCTACGGCAATGTCGCCATCGCAAAACAAGTCGCCACCACCGTCGTCTCGAACCAGTATTTATTCGATCCGGACGCGCTCGCTTTTATCGCAAACAATTATATCAACACCGACCATGCGCAGACGCTGACCGCATCGGTGGGCGGCTGGTACCAATGGCACGACACGAAGTTCAGCGCGTCGGTGATCTACGGCTCAGGCTTGCGCGCCGGCTTTGCCAATACGGACACGGTGCCGCCCTATGCGCAGGTCAACGTCGGCGTCTCGCACGATTTCCACATTGTCGCACCGAACAAGCCGACCACGCTGCGCTTCGACGTCGTCAATTTGTTCGACACCGTCTACCAGATCCGCGACGGCTCCGGCATCGGCGTGTTCGCGCCGCAATACGGCCCGCGCCGCGGCTTCTATGCCGGCATCACGCAGAAGTTCTGATGAAAGGCCAGAGTTCGCGACACCTAGAAGCAGGCGCGGCGTGAGGCGCGCGCCCGCCGTGCCGGCTCACAGTTCGGCGACCAGTTGGACCAGCTGGTCCCGCAACCAGACATGGGCCGGGTCGTGATGGTAGGACGCATGCCACAGCAATGACACCGTGACGTCTTTCACCTTCACCGGCGGCGGACTGAGGCTGAGCCCGAGATCGGCGGCGAAGCGGCGCGCCAGCCGCGCGCCCATGGTGACGATCACGGGCGCTTGCGCCACCAGATACGGCACGGTGAGGAAACGCGGCGTGGTCAGCGCAACGGAGCGCTGCAGGCCGAGCTCTTCGAGCGCTTCATCGACGAAGCCGCGCACGCTGCGCCCCGGCCGCAGGCTGGTCAGCACGTGCGGAAGCCGGATGTAGTCCTCAAGCGAGATTGGCGGCGTGACACCGGTCTTCTCGGCATTGAACATGCAAAGAAAGCTCTCGGTGAACAGCACGCGCTGCTTGTGATGCAATTGTCCCTGCTGGATCGGCCCATAGGAGAGCGCGAGATCCACTTCGTCGGCGTCGAGGTCATCGAGCAGCCGGGACGTATCGACATTATAGAGCCGCAAGTGAATGCCCGGCGCGATCTCGCGCATGCGCGCCAGGAGGCGCGGCACGATCAGGATTTCCATACTGTCCGACAGGCCGAGCCTGAACGTCCGCACCGCCGTGGCCGGATCGAATGTCTGGTCGCGCAGCAGCACCGCCTCGACCTGGGCGAGCGCGGTCCGCACCGGATCGAGCAAGGTCATCGCGCGCGGGGTGAGGCGCATGCCATCGGGCCCTCGCGTGAGCAGCTCGTCATCGAACAGTTCGCGCAGGCGGGCGAGATTGTGGCTCATCGCGGATTGGCCAATGCCGACGGCGCCTGCCGCCCGGGTCACGCTCCGTTCGGTGAGCAGCGCATTGAGATGAACAAGCAGGTTCAGGTCGATCCGACCCAGATTGACGGCATCAATGGCCATTATCGATCCCATCTGTTTGATCGATGATCATAGCCTGACCATCTCCTCCGGCAAGGGAGCAGACGGGCCATCGCTCGCCGCCCAGGCTCTGACACTCAAGCCAATGGAGGATCCCATGTCGATCCGCAGTTCAGTTCTCGCCGCCGCCTTCACCCTCGCCTCACTTGGCACCTCGCTTGGGGCCGCAGAGGCGCGCGACCTCAAGCCGATCGAGGCCCAAAGCATCCATCTCGGCGACATATCCGGCGTCGCCTACTACACGGTCGAGCCCGACGGATATCGCGTCGTGACCACGCTCGCGCAAGGCGAGGCCGGAACGCCCGTCCGCTTCGTGTCGGTGCTGGCGTCCGGTCAGCGCGCCCTGCTCTCGACCCCGAACCAGGCAGGCGCACTGGAGGTCAGCCGGAACGGCGACAGCGTGACCGTCCGCAAGTCGGGCGCACTCTCCAATTAGCCCCCACAGCGGAGCCTTCCATCACTTGGTGCAGGAGCGACAGATGTCCACGATCCACCTTCATCGAACGACAAGCTTGACGCCCGAGCAGTACGTCACCGGTCTCACCGACTTCGGGCCGGGCCGCTCCAAACTGTTCGGCAACAGCGCCGACGCCTATCTCAAGGTGCATCATCGCGGCCCCTCGGATGCTGACGTGACCGAGGGCTCGAACGGCATCTGGGAACGATTGCACTACGACTGGTCCGACCCCGACCATGTCGTCCTGACGACGACCGACTCCAATGTTTGGGGCGGCAGGTCGGGCCACACCTACAGCTTCGCGCGGCGGCCCGATGGCACGACCGACATTGACGTGG
The DNA here is from genome assembly GCF_056429065.1 of Bradyrhizobium sp. USDA3010. Classification (NCBI taxonomy): domain Bacteria; kingdom Pseudomonadati; phylum Pseudomonadota; class Alphaproteobacteria; order Hyphomicrobiales; family Nitrobacteraceae; genus Bradyrhizobium; species Bradyrhizobium sp. USDA3010. Next base: position 88,276 of record NZ_JBWJZD010000031.1, on the reverse strand, counting down.
TCGTGGTGCGCGACGGCAAGAATCTCAGGGGATGGGTCCTTGGTCTCGTGCTCGGGTCGATCGGCAGGAGCGTCCTGGAGAAAGCATTCGAAAACTCCGTCAAAGCCATCGAGCAGCGGCAAGCCCATGCGCTTCCGCAGGGCCGGATTGCCGCCTAGACTCGGAGCATTGAAAGTATTGCTCCGAGATCAATGTTTCTATTGTACCGAGCAATGTACCGGCCCATATCTGGGTTCATCGAACGCATTGCACCGGGGCAGCCCGGTGCAAGCCGAATGGAGACAACTGAAATGGAGATCAATTTTCTCGATACGTTCCTGGCGTTCCTCGGAATGACCTTCGGACTGGTCTCGGTGATGCCCGGCCTGTTTTTCCAGCCCAAGGCCGAGGCGGAGCGCGTGAGGACGGCCTCGATCCGCGCCACCAACAGCAGGCGATGACGCGCTGCGGCTTTCGGGCCGACATCACGCTGAAGTTCTAGCCCGCGACAAGCAGCTTCTCTTTCAGCAGTATCGTCAGCCAATCGGCAAACACCTGCAGCCGCCGCGACAGATGCTGGCGGTGCGGATAGAGCAAGGTCATCGGCATCGGCGTGGCGCGATGCTGCGGCATCAGTTCGACGAGTTCTCCGGCATCGAGATGCCGCTTCACGTCGTAGGCCGGAATCTGGATCAGCCCGAGGCCGGCGAGACAGCAGGCGATATAGGCCTCGGCGCTGTTGACGGTGACACGGCCGCGCATCGCGACCGTGCGCGACGCGCCCTGCTCACACCATTCCCATTCCTCGATGCGGCCGGTGGAGGGCGAGGCGTAGTTGACCGCCCAATGGGCGGGAAGATCATCAGGCGTCTGCGGCGTGCCGTGGCGCGCGAGATATCCCGCGCTCGCGACATTGATCAGCACGAGATTGCCGAGCGGCCGCGCGATCAGGCCGGAATCGCCGAGCGGGCCGACGCGCACCACGCAATCGGCGGAGTCCGCGATCAGGTTGATGGCGCGATCGGTGACTCCGAGATCGATGTCGATCTGCGGATAGCGATCGAGGAAAGCCGGCAGCGCCGGCGCGATGATCAGGCGTCCGATCCGCCCGGGCACGTCGACCCTGAGCCGCCCCGACGGTTCGGCGGCGGCATGGCGGAACAGGGTCTCGGCCTCCTCGACATCGGCGACGACGCGCAGGCATCGTTCGTAGAACGCCGCGCCATCATGGGTGGGCGAAACCTTTCGCGTGGTCCGGTGCAGCAGCCGGGCGCCGATGCGCTGCTCCAGCTCAGCGACCGCTGACGAGACCGACGAGCGCGGCAGCCCGAGCGTGTCGGCCGCCCGCGTGAAGCTCGCGCACTCGACGACGCGGGCGAAGATGCGGAAGAGATCGATGCGGTCCAAGATCGGGCCCCGATTGTTCGACATTCCTGACAAGTGACGTCAGAATGCATGGCTTTATCGGGAAATCCTAGACGATATCGTTGCTTCCCTGAGAGCGGCCGCAAGGCGCAGCCGCACGATCCGGAGAGGCGAACGCCATGACCGACCACAGCATCAAGGACAAGACCGTCATCATCGCCGGCGGCGCGAAGAATCTCGGCGGCCTGATCGCGCGCGATCTTGCGGCCCACGGCGCGAAGGCGATCGCGATCCACTACAACAGCGCCGCGACCAAGGCCGACGCCGAAGCGATCGTCGCCGCGATCAAGGCTGCCGGCGCCAACGCGGTCGCGTTCCAGGCCAACCTCACGACCTCGGGCGCGATGGAGAAGCTGTTCACTGATGCCGTCGCTGCGATCGGCCGTCCCGACATCGCAATCAACACCGTCGGCAAAGTGCTGAAGAAGCCGATGGTCGAGATCTCGGAGGCCGAATACGACGCGATGAGCGCGGTCAATGCCAAGTCCGCGTTCTTTTTCCTCAAGGAGGCCGGCCGTCACGTCAACGACAACGGCAAGATCTGCACGCTGGTGACGTCGCTGCTCGGCGCCTACACGCCGTTCTATGCCGCCTATGCCGGCACCAAGGCGCCGGTCGAGCACTTCACCCGCGCGGCCTCGAAGGAATTCGGCGCACGCGGCATCTCGGTGACTGCGATCGGCCCCGGCCCGATGGACACGCCGTTCTTCTATCCGGCCGAAGGCACCGATGCAGTCGCCTATCACAAATCGGCCGCGGCGCTGTCCGGTTTCTCGAAGACCGGTCTCACCGACATCAAGGATATCGTGCCCTGGATTCGCCTGCTGGTGTCGGACGGCTGGTGGATGACCGGCCAGACCATTTTGGTCAACGGCGGCTACACCACGAAGTGAGGCCGTCGTTCCCTGCACGCCTTTCCTTGCAGGGGAACAGTCCGCCGGCGGAATTTGACCGCCGGTTTGGCCGGCGATATCTTTCGCTCCGCTGGGCCCTTCGCAGTGACGGTCTATTCGAGGCGCACATGGAATGGTCGACCAGTCCGGATCAGCCCTTCGGCAGTTGGGCCGACGACCTCGCAGCTGCCTTCGTGCGACTGGAGCCGCGCCGGATTGCCGAGGAATCGTTTGCCGGCGCGATCTGCAAGGTCGACGCCGCGCCGCTGCAGATATCGCGGGTCACGGCGAGCGGGCACATCGTGCACCGGCTCGCCTCGCACATCGCTGCGAGCACCGACGACCTCTGCTTCGTCAACCTCCAGCTCGAAGGGCTGGGACGCACCTCGCAGCGTGGCCACGAGCAGATCAGCGCCCCCGGTGATCTCGCGGTTGCCGATACGACGCAGCCGTTCGAGATCGCCCACCGGCATCATTTCAAGCTGTTCTGCTTTGCCGTGCCGCGGCGCCTGTTGCCGGACACGCTGTTCGATCGCCCGCGGCTTGGCCTGTCTGCGACCGAAACCGGCCGCGCGCTCTCGCGGACGCTGGCGAGCTACGCCGAGCTCTGCCTGAGCGGCGGTCGCCTCGCAACAACCTCGGCAATGCTCGGCGCGCATATCGCCGAGCTGATCGCGCACGCACCCGACATCCTCGCCGACATGGCGACGGAGCGCGTGCATACGCCGGTGCTGCTGTCCATGATGCTTGACCATATCGCCCGCCACAGCGAGCACCCCGAGCTCGGCGCGCCGGCGCTGGCCACGAAATTCCGCTGCTCCGAGCGTTACGTGCACCGCCTGTTTGCGAGCACCGGCCGTTCCGTGGGCGAACACGTCAACGAGCAGCGGATCGCCGCGTGCACGCGCGCCCTGCTCGATCGCACCTCAGCGCACAAGACCATTGCCGAAATCGCCTTTGCCGCGGGCTTCCGCGACATCTCGCATTTCAACCGCCTGTTCAAGCGCAGCAACGGCCTCGCCCCGCGCGAGTTCCGCCGCGCCGCCGCGCACTGAGGCGCGACGAGATAGGTTCACTCCGCGCCAAGAAATCGGGCACTGCCGTCCAAGATTTCCTGACCACACCGCGATAGCCATAGTCCGAACCGCCGACACGGAGGGCATTGGCATGGCGATCGATTTCACGCTCACGGCACAGCAGCGCGAGTTGCAGCTCGCCTCCCGCAGATTTGCCAGGGAGGTGCTGGCCGATGCCAGGGCCGCCGAAAAGCTGGCGACGCCCGAGCAGCGCTTTCTCGCGACCAAGCCGACCTACGAGGCGATGGTGGCGGCCGGCTACTTACGCAAATGCATTCCGGTGCCGGCGGGCGGCGACAATGCCGGCATGATCGACATGGCGATCCTGGCCGAGGAATTCTACAGCGTGAACCCCAGCGTGACCCTCACCATGCTCGGCAGCGTGCTCGGCCTGCTGCCGCTGCTGCTCGGCGGCACGCCGGAGCAGTGCCAGCGGCTGCTTGCGCCGTTCCTGAAGACCAGTGGCGCCCCGCTCGCCGCCTTTTGCTCCAGCGAGCCGGGCGGCAGCGCCAACGCCGCCTCGCCGCCACCCGGCGAGGGCGTCCGCACCACCGCCCGGCGCGACGGCGACAACTGGCTGATCAACGGCCGCAAGAAATGGGTGTCCTCGGCCACCGGCTGGAATCGCGAGGGCGCCGACCTTCTGACCGTCGTGTGCCGGACCGATCCGGCAGCGGCACCCGATACGGCGATCTCGATCATTGCCGTGCAAGGACCGGTGACCGGCCTTGTGTTCGAACGCGCGATCGACAGCATCGGTCATCGCGCGCACCTCGTCCCGCAGTTTGGTTTGCAGAACGTCGCGGCGCCGCACCACAATCTGCTCGGACAGCAAGGCTCAGGTCTGGCGCTGACCGCGGCGGCGTTCACCGGCACCGCGGCACTGGTCGGAATCTTCGGCGTCGCGCTGATGCGGGCGGCCTTCGCGTTCGCGCTGGATTTTGCCCGCAGCGAAAAGCGCGGCGGCGTCCACCCCATCATCGAGCATCAGGCGGTCGGATACGCGCTCGCCGATGCCAAGACCACGATCGAAGCGGCGCGCACTCTCAGCTGGCGCGCCTGCCATGCACTGGACACCCAGTCGCCGGCGGCCGAAGAGCTGGCGGTGCAGGCCAAGATCTTCGGCTCCGAGTCCGCCGTGCGCGTCATCACCGATCTGATGCGGGTGGTCGGGATCGACAGCTACGATCATGAAGCGCCATTCGGCGGTCTGCTGCAGGACGCGCTCGCGCTGCCGATCTTCGACGGCGGCAATCTCGGCATCCGGCGGCGGCAACTGCACACGATGTTCAAGAGCCGCGACTACAGCCCGCTCGCCGCAAGCGGCGCAGTGTAGCGCGAAAAAGGAGTGCAATCATGAGCGCGGAACGGAAAGTGGCAATCGTCACCGGCGCATCGCAGGGGATCGGCGCCGGCATCGTTCAGGCCTTCAGGGATCGCAATTGCCGGGTCGTCGCGACGTCGCGCTCGATCAAGCCGGCCAATGACGCGGATATCGTCACGGTGGCGGGCGACGTCGGTGCAGCCGATACGGCAGAGAAGGTATTCAAGGCGGCGCTGGAGCGCTTCGGCAGCGTCGACACGCTGGTCAACAACGCCGGCATCTTCATGGCCAAACCCTTCACCGCCTACACGCAGGATGACTACGCCAGCTACATCTCGACCAACGTGACCGGCTTTTTCAACATGACCCGGCGCGCGCTGGAGCTGATGAGCGAGCAGGGCCACGGCCACGTCGTCACCATCACGACGAGTCTCGTCGACCAGCCGATGAGCAGCGTTCCCGCCGCCCTCGCCTCGCTGACCAAGGGCGCCTTGAACGCCGCAACCCGCGCGCTTGCGATCGAATATGCAAGGAGCGGAATCCGCGTCAACGCAGTGTCGCCCGGAATTATCAAGACCCCGATGCACCCGGCGGAGGCGCATCAAGCGCTGGCCGCGCTCCACCCGGTCGGCCGGATGGGAGAGATCTCCGACATCGTCGACGCGGTGCTCTATCTCGATGGCGCAGGATTTGTGACCGGAGAAGTGCTCCACGTCGACGGCGGACAGGCCGCCGGCCACCACATGCCGTAGCAAGGCGATGTGGTCCTACCTCCCGTGCCTTGTTGAACGGGACCCATGGGTGCATCGACACCGGGCTTTCCCTGCGCCCTCTGAACAGAGGACGAAACGAAAAGCAAAAGCTCGGACAAATCATGTCGCGAGAACGCAAACGCATATCCCGTCATCCCCGCGCAAAGGCTTCGCCTTTGTCGCTGGAGGCACGAGCGCCGCGAGCCTCGAAGGATGCACGGCCCGGCCGGTGGCCGTCGATCTTTCGAGACGCGCTACGCGCTCCTCAGGATGACGGAGCTACTACGCCGAACCTCCGCTACATTGCGCCGCGAACCTCGTTGCGGCGCAACAATCAAAATGAGACTGCCCGTTAAGCACCCCCGCTGCGACGACATCCGCGCCGCGCCTGCCTTCGGCTAGCTTTGCCGGAAACAACCGGACGCCCATCAGCCTTCGTCAGGCCAGGTGGACGCCGGTGACAACACAGAGGGAGGAGAGCGATGTTGAAAGGCAGTTTGGGACTGATTGCGTTGAGCAGCCTGTTGCTTTCGGGCACGGCGTTCGCCCAGGAGAAGATCAAGGTCGGCGTCACCGCGACGCTCGAGGGCACCTATACGGTGCTCGGCGAGGATGGCATGCGCGGCCACCAGACCGCGCTCAACGTGCTCGGCAAGAAGATCGGCGACAAGGAGCTCGAGTTCATCGTCGCCTCGACCGACGCGACGCCGGACTCCGCGGTGCGCGCGGTGCGCAAGCTGATCGAGCAGGACAAGGTGCAGATCCTGCTGTCGCCGCTGTCCGGCGACGAGGGCATCGCGGTGAAGAATTTTGCCAAGACCCATCCGGAGCTGACCTTCGTCAACGCCGCCTCCGGCGCACAGGAGACGACCTATGTCGATCCGGCGCCGAATTTCTTCCGCTACAACATGGACGGCGCGCAGTGGCAGGTCGGCCTCGGCAAATATGCCTATGAGACCAAGGGCTATCGCAAGATCGCCACCGTCGGCGAGGATTACTCGTTCATCTACACCCAGGTGTTCGGCCTGGTGCTCGAATTCTGCGGCGCCGGCGGCCAGGTCACCAACCGGCAATGGGTGCCGCTCGGCACCAAGGACTTCGCCTCTGTCATCGCAGCGCTTCCCGACGATGTCGATGCGATCTATCTCGGCCTCGGCGGCGCCGACGCCGTCAACTTCCTCAACCAGTATCAGCAGGCCGGCGGCAAGGCGCATCTGATGGGCGGCTCGATCATGATCGACCAGACCATCCTGTCGTCGAAGGGCAGTGCCAAGAACGCGCTGATCGGCACCATCGCCGCGAGCGGCCAAGCGGATACCTGGGAGGATCCGGGCTGGCAGAAGTTCGTGAAGGCCTATCAGGACTCGTTCCCGGAGAGCAAACGCTTCCCGAGCCCGTCGCTCCTCGCCACCAACTATTACGGCTCGACCATGGCGCTGATCCTGGCGCTGCGGCAGGTCAATGGCGATCTCTCCAACAACCAGGCCAAGCTGAAGGACGCACTGGCGAAGATCGAGATCGACGCCCCGAACGGCAAGATCAAGCTCGATGCCAACCGCCAGGCGATCGGCACCAATTTCGTCACCGAGGTGGTCGATGACGGCAAGGGCGCGCTGTTCAGCAAGGTCGTGAAGGTGATCCCGAACGTCAACCAGACGCTCGGCTACGATCCGGCTGTTTTCGCCAAGATCGGCCTGCCGGGCCGCACGGTCCCGGAGTGCAAGAAGTACTGACGTATTTGTTGCAGGTGCGAGCAAGCCAGCCGTGACGGAAGCGCGCGGTTGCATGAACAGCCCTGCTCGCCCTTGCTTTCCGCGGGCGGATGATGAACGCTTGTCGAAAAGACAAGAACATCCCGCGGGAGGGGAGGCATGAGCAGGGCGCTTGCCGTCTTCCACGGCCGGTTCGGTCGCGCGACGGTCTATCAGTTGAACCGGCCCTTCAACGTGCATGCGCACCGCGAGGGGCACCTGATCTTTCATGTCGGCGGAACGCCGGCGCAGATCGATGTCTCGGAGCAGCGCTGGCTGCTTAAGGACGACACCGTGGTCGCGGTCAACCCGTGGGAACCGCACAATTTTCTGCCGACCGACATGGACCACGGCGCGATCTTCTTCGTGCTCTATGTCAATGCCGAATGGTTCGCGCCGCAGCCGGCGAGCGCGCAAGGCCTGCGGTTCGGCCGCACCTTCTTTCCGCGCACCGAGGCGCTCGACCGGCTGATCCGCCGCACCGCAGCACTGGTGTGTGGCGCGCCGTCGCTGCGCACCCTGGATTGCGAGCTCAGGCAGTTGATCGATTCCTGCTACGAGGAGAGCTGGCAGGCGACCGAGGGCGCGCCCGCCGCTGCTGCCGTGACTGATTTCCGGGTCCGCAAATCGATCAAGCTGATGTCGGAAAGCCCCGGCGCCGAGATCGAGCTCGATGCGATCGCGCGCGAAGCGGGCCTGTCGCGGCCGCACTTCTACCGGCTGTTCCGCACGCAAACCGGCGTCACCCCTCATCTCTACATGAACACGCTGATCATGGAGCAAGCGCTGGATGCGCTGGTGGCGACCGAGGCGCCGATCGCCGATATCGGCTTCGATCTCGGCTTCTCCTCGCAGAGCGGCTTCACCCGCTTCTTCGCCGCCAATGTCGGCATGGCCCCGACCGACTATCGCCGCGCCGCCAAGGTGTTGCGGCCGTAACGGAGGTTCCATCTGAAACGATAAAAGATACTCTCGATCAAATCCGCCGCTTTCGCCCTCGGTAGGATGCACTGATACGCGGCCCGGCAGACGGCCGCGACGTCAGAGGGAACGCGACGGAGATGGCCAGGTTCATCGAACGCCATCCGGCCTGGGCGCTGATCGTGATCATCGCGGTCGCGGTGCTGCTGTGGCTGGTGTTCGCGATCTGGCCGCCGGGGCTGGAGGCCGGGATCGGCCGCAAGCGGGTGTTCCTCAACGCCGTCTTGAACGGCATCACGCTCGGCGGGCTGTATTTCCTGGTCGCCAGCGGCTTCACGCTGATCTTCGGCCTGATGCGCAACGTCAACCTCGCGCACGGCTCGCTCTATCTGTTCGGCGGCTATATCGGCTACGCGATCAGCACCTGGACCGGGTCGTGGATCCTCAGCTTCATCGTCGCCTTCATCGCGGCGGCGCTGGTCGGCGTGATCCTGCAGCTCGCGGTGTTCCGCCGCATGGAGGGTCAGGACCTCAGGCAGACCATGGTGACGATCGGGCTCTCGATCGTGTTCGCCGATCTGATGCTCTGGGTGTTCGGCGGCGACTTCTACCAGGTCCAGACCCCGAGCTGGCTGATCGGCCCGGTGCAGCTGCCGCTGCTGACCGCGATCAAATCATCGGGCGAGCCGGTCTATCTGCAGTATCCGCTGGTGCGGCTCGTGATCTTCGCAGCCTCCGTCGTGATCGGCATCGCGATGTGGCTCGCGCTCAACCGCACCCGGATCGGCATGATCGTGCGCGCCGGGGTCGACGACCGCGACATCCTGGCCGCCACCGGCGTGCGGATCCAGCTCGTCTTCGTGCTGGTGTTCGCGCTCGGCGCGGGCCTCGCAGGCATTGCCGGCGTCGTCGGCGGCACCTTTCAGTCGCTGTCGCCGGGCGAGGACACCCGCTTCCTGCTCGCCTCGCTGGTGGTCGTGATCGTCGGCGGCATGGGCTCGATCCCGGGGGCTGCGCTCGGCGCCGTCATCATCGGGCTCGCCGAGCAACTCGGCTCGGTCTACATCCCGACCTACGCCATCGTCGTGACCTTCCTGATCATGGTCGTGGTGCTGGCGCTGCGGCCGCAGGGCCTGCTCGCGAGGCGATGAAATGTCGTTGCTGCAGAGCACCCAGTTCCGCCCCGACCCATCCGCCAGCGCGACCCGCCGCGCCCTGATCCGCACCTGGCCGGAATTCCAGAACCCGGCGGCCTGGCTGGTCGCGCTGCTCCTCGTGATCATGCCGCTGATCGCCAACGGCTTCTTCCTGATCGAGATCTTCGCCACCACGCTGATCCTCGGCATCATTGCGCTCAGCCTGATGTTCCTCGCCGGCTATGGCGGCATCGTCAGCCTGATGCAGCTCACCATCGCGGGCTTCGCCGGCTACATGGTCGCGGTGTTCGGCATGAGCGGCAACGCCAATATCAGCCTCGGCTGGCCGTGGTGGCTCGCAACCCCGATGGCGCTGGCGCTGGCGACGCTGTTCGGCACGCTCGGCGGCGCGCTCGCGGTGCGCACCGAGGGCATCTACACCATCATGATCACGCTCGCGATCGGCGCGGCGTTCTACTACTTCACGAACCAGAACTGGGCGATCTTCAACGGCCATACCGGCATCAACACCGTCGCGACCCCGCACTTCTGGGGCGTCGACTGGCGCGCCGACATCGCCTTCTATTATGTGACGCTCGGCGTCGCCGCGATCTGCTACTTCGCCGTCCAGTATGTCTCGCGCGCGCCGTTCGGCCTCGCGCTGCAAGGCGTCCGCGACAACCCCCGCCGCATGGCCGCACTCGGCTTCAATCCGAACGCGCATCGCATCGCGGCCTACGCCTTCGCCGCCTTCATCGCGGCGCTCGGCGGCGTGTTGCAGGTCTGGAACTACCGGCAGATCTCGCCCGGCTCGGTCAGCGTCGGCGCCTGCATCGACGTCCTGATCATCGCCGTGGTCGGCGGCATCACCCGGCCGATCGGTCCGTTCATCGGTGCGCTGATCTTCGTCCTGCTGCGCACCTTCGCGCTCGACGTGTTGATCAAGTTCGGGCTCGACGGCAATCGCTTCCGGCTGCTGATCGGGCTCGGCTTCCTTGCCATCGTGTTCTGGTCGTCCGACGGCGTGATCGGCCTCTGGGAACGCTGGCGGCGGCGCAACGCATCCGCGACGCAACGTTCGGGCGGAGGCCGCCATGGATAGCGTCGCGCAGCGACTGTCCGTGGTCGGCGCCGGCGCAGCCCTGGAGCTGCGCGGCGTCACCCGGCTGTTCGGCGCGCTGGCGGCGCTGACCGACGTCACCATCACCGTGCGGCCCGGCGAACGCCGCGCCGTGCTCGGCTCGAACGGCGCCGGCAAGACCACGCTGTTCAACTGCATCACCGGCGACTTCCCGCCCTCCTCCGGCACGATCCGCTTCTTCGGCGAGGACATCACCCAGTTCCCGCCCTATGAGCGCATCCGCCGCGGACTGCGCCGCACCTACCAGATCTCGGCGCTGTTCCCCGGCCTCACCGTGCAGGACAACGTCTATCTCGCCTGCCGCGGCGTCTCCCGCGGCCGGTTCTCGTTGCTGCGCCCGGGGCAGAACGATGCGCTGATGCACGCGACCGAAACGCTGGTGCAGGCCGTGCACCTTGCCGGCGTCAAGGACCAGCGCGTCGCCGAGCTGGCGCACGGCCAGCAGCGGCAGCTCGAGATCGCACTCGCGCTGGCCGGCGCGCCGCGCTTCATCCTGTTCGACGAGCCGGCGGCGGGACTGTCGCCGACCGAGCGCCGCGAGCTGATCGAGATCCTGACCTCGCTGCCGGCGCATATCGGCTACATCATCATCGAGCACGACATGGACGTTGCGCTGCGCGTCGTCGAGAGCGTCACGATGATGCACAACGGCCGCATCTTCAAGGAAGGCCTGCCGCGCGAAATCGAGTCCGATCCCGAGGTGCAAGAGCTTTATCTCGGAGGCGGCCATGAATGAACGCCGCCCAGTTCCCGCACTCGAGGTGAAAGGCCTCGACGTCTACTACGGCCATTCGCATGCGCTGCAGGGCGTCGACCTCACGCTCGATTCCGGCGTGTTCTCGGTGGTCGGCCGCAACGGCATGGGCAAGACCACGCTGTGCAAGGCGATCATGGGCCTGGTCCGCGCCAGCTGCGGCTCGATCCGGATTCGCGGCGAAGAGGCCACGCGGCTGAATCCGGCGCGGATCGCCCGGCTCGGCGTCGGCTACGTGCCGCAGGGCCGGCGCCTGTGGCGTTCGCTGACGGTCGACGAACACCTGGCGCTCGCCGGCGGCCTGCGCCGCGGCGCCTGGACCATCGAGCGGATCTACGACACCTTCCCGCGCCTTGCCGAACGCAAGAACAACGGCGGCAACCAGCTCTCCGGCGGCGAACAGCAGATGCTCGCGATCTCGCGCGCATTGCTCACCAACCCGCAGCTCCTGATCATGGACGAGCCGACCGAGGGCCTTGCGCCTGTGATCGTCGCGCAAGTCGAGGAGATGCTGCTGCGCCTCGGCGAGGAAGGCGACATGTCCGTCCTGGTCATCGAGCAGAACATCGGCGTGGCGACCGCGGTGTCGCGCAACGTCGCCATCATGGTCAATGGCCGGATCAATCGCATCATCGACTCCGCCCGCCTTGCGACCGACCGCGAGCTGCAGCAGCGGCTGCTCGGCGTCGGCACCCACGGCGCTGACGAGATCGATGCCGAGACGGCGCCGGCGAAAGCTGAGGCGCCCAGCACGCCGCAACCGGAACGCAAAGGTCCGGTGCGCATCTACATCTCCAATCCCGTCCTGCCGACGCGCTGGTCGCAGCCGGTGCCGATCGCCCGCATCGAGGCCGCCGCGCGGACGCAGTCCGCCGCCGTCACGCGTCTCGAGGAGACAACCCGCACACGGCGCGAACCGGCAACGTCGAGGACATCGGGTCCTCCCGTCGTGCTGGTCGTCGGCACGCTCGACACCAAGGGCGCGGAGCTGCGCTTCATCCGCGGCGTCATCGCGGCCAGCAGCCTGCGCACCCGGCTGGTCGACGTCTCGACCAGCGGCAAGGCGACGAGCTGCGACGTCACCGCGCAGGAGATTGCCCTCAACCACGGGCGTGGCGGCTCCACTGTATTCGGCACCGATCGCGGCGCCTCGGTGACCGCGATGGCGGACGCATTCGAGCGATGGTTGCGCCGCCAGAGCAATATCGCCGGCATCATTTCCGCCGGCGGCTCAGGCGGCGCATCGCTGGTCGCGCCGGGCATGCGCGCGCTTCCGATCGGCGTACCGAAGCTGATCATCTCCTCGGTCGCCTCCGGCGACGTCGGTCCCTATGTCGGGCCTGCCGACATCACCATGATGTATTCGGTGACCGACGTGCAGGGCCTCAATTCGATCTCGCGCACGGTGCTCGGCAACGGCGCCCATGCGCTGGTCGGCATGGTCAAGGCGCGGCTCGAGGAACAGGCCGGCAAGCCGCGCAATACAGGCGCCCATCTTCCGGCCATCGGCATCACCATGTTCGGCGTCACCACGCCGGCGGTGCAGAAGATCGCGGCTGACCTCCGCGAGGATTTCGAGTGCCTGGTGTTCCATGCCACCGGCGTCGGCGGCCGCTCGATGGAGAAGCTAGTCGAGTCCGGCCAGCTCGCCGGCGTCATCGATCTCACCACGACCGAGGTCTGCGACCTCCTGATGGGCGGCGTGTTCCCGGCGACCGACGACCGCTTCGGCGCCATCATCCGCAGCCGTGTGCCCTATGTCGGCTCGGTCGGCGCGCTTGATATGGTGAACTTCGGCGCGCCCGACACTGTCCCAGAGCGCTACCGGCAGCGCAAATTCCACGTCCACAATCCGCAGGTCACCTTGATGCGGACCACGCCGGAAGAGAACGAGCGCATAGGCCGCTGGATCGGCGAACGCCTCAACCAGATGGACGGGCCGGTGCGTTTCTTTTTGGCCGAAGGCGGCGTCTCCGCGCTCGATGCGCCCGGCCAGCCGTTCTGGGACCCCGATGCCGACGCGGCCCTGTTCCGCGCGCTGGAGCAGACCGTGCGCCAGACCGGCAACCGGCAGATCATCCGCATCAAGCGCAACATCAACGATCCCGAGTTCACCGCCGCCATCGTCAGCGCGTTCCGTCCGCTGCTCGGACGCGCCGGTGGCCGGCGGAGAGTGGCGAGGTGACCCATGCCCAGGTTTGAACGCGCGGCGCTGTTGAAGAAGTTTCACGCCATGATCGCACGCGGCGAGCCGATCGTCGGCGGCGGCGCCGGCACTGGCCTATCGGCAAAATGCGAGGAGGCCGGCGGCGTCGACCTGATCGTGATCTACAATTCCGGCCGCTATCGCATGGCCGGCCGCGGCTCACTCGCCGGACTGATGCCCTATGGCGATGCCAATGCGATCGTCGTCGAGATGGCCGCCGAGGTGCTGCCGGTCGTGACCAAGACGCCGGTGCTCGCCGGGGTCAACGGCACCGATCCGTTCCGCGACATGGATGTGTTCCTCGACCAGCTCAAGGCGATCGGCTTCGCCGGCGTGCAGAACTTTCCGACCGTCGGCCTGATCGACGGCACCTTCCGCGCCAATCTCGAAGAGACCGGGATGTCCTATGCGCTCGAGATCGACATGATCGCGAAGGCGCATGACAAGAACATGCTGACCACGCCCTATGTGTTCAGCGAGCAGGAGGCGACCGCGATGGCGATCGCGGGCGCCGACATCATCGTCTGCCATATGGGCCTGACCACCGGCGGCACGATCGGCGCGCAGACCGCGCTGAAGCTCGCCGACTGCCCTGCTCGGATCGAGGCCTGGGCCGAGGCTGCGCTCAGCGTCAATTCGAACATCATCGTGCTCGCGCATGGCGGTCCGATCGCGGACCCCGCGGATGCCGATTTCATCATGAAGAAGACCCGCAACTGCCACGGCTTCTACGGCGCCTCCTCGATGGAGCGCTTGCCGGTCGAGCGGGCGCTGACGGATCAGGTTCGCAAGTTCAAGGCGATCGGCGCGCGCTAACGCGCCGTGACCAAGGGAGGAAGACATGTCGGGGATGCTGGTCGGTGAATTGATCCTCTGGCTCATCGTCGCAATCGTCGCGATCGTCATCATCGTCTATGTGGTGAACTGGCTCTACCACCGTTCATCGAAGGAAACCTCCTTCGTCCGGACCGGTTTCCTCGGCGAACGGGTGGTGATCAACGGCGGCGCCTTCGTGCTGCCGTTCATCCACGACTACACGCCGGTCAACATGAACGTGCTGCCGATGGGGATCGTGCGCTCCCGGCAGGATGCCGTGATCACCCGCGACCGCATGCGCGTCGACATCGAGGCCGATTTCTACGTCCGGGTGCAGGCGACCCGCGAGGCCGTCTCGATCGCCGCCGCCACGCTCGGCCGCCGCACCATGGAACCGGAACAGCTGCATACCCTGCTCTCGGGCAAGTTCATCTCCGCGATCCGCTCGGTTGCTTCCGAGATGACGATGGAGCAGATGCACGAGCAGCGCGGTGAATATGTCGCCCGCGTCAAGGCCAACGCCGCCGAAGCACTGGCGCAGAACGGCCTCGAGCTCGAGTCGGTCGCGATCACCGACCTCGACCAGACCGACCTCGAATATTTCAACCCGTCGAACCGATTCGACGCCGAAGGCCTGACCCGCCTGATGGAGGACATCGAGGCCAAGCGCAAGCTGCGCAACGACATCGAGCAGGACTCGATGATCAAGATCCGCTCCCGCAACCTGGAGGCCGAGCGGCAGGCGCTCGACATCGAGCGCGAGAGCGAGACCGCCCGCCTCGAGCAAGAACGCGACATCGAGATGCGCCGCGCCCTGCAGCGCACCGAAGTCGCACGCGAGCGCGCGCTGCGCGAGACCGAGGCCGAGCAAGCCCAGATCACGGCGCGCGAAGCCATCGAAAAGGCCCGCATTGCCAACGAGCAGGCCATCACCGAGGCCAGGATCGCGTCGGAACGCGAGACCCGGCACCGGGAGATCGAGCGCACCCGCGCGGTGGAAGAGCGTGAATTGCTGGCGCGCGAGGAGATCGAGAAGGCAAGGATCGCCAACCAGCGCTCGGTCGACACCACCCGCATCGCCTCGGAACGCGAGGTCCGCCAGCGCGAGATCGAGCGGATGCGCACGGTGGAAGAGGCAGAGATCGCGGCCCGCGAGTCGATCGAAAAGGCCCGCATCCAGCAGGACCGCGTCGTCACCGACGCCCGCATCGCCAATGAGGAAGAGACTCGCCGGCGTGAGATCGAGCGCACCCGCGCCGTCGAGGAAGCCGAGATCGCGGCCCGCGAGGCCACCGAGAAGGCGCGCATCGCCCAGACCATGACGGTCAATGTCGAGCGCATCTCCTCCGACGAGCGCACCCGCGCGCTGGAGATCCAGCAGGTGCGGACCATCCAGGAAGCCGAGATCGAGGCGCAGAAGTCGGTAGAGGCCGCCCGGATTGCGCGCGAGAAGACGCTGGCAGCCGAGCGCATCGCCGCCGACCACACCACGCGCAAGCTCGAGATCGAGCGCAACCAGGCGATCGAGATCGCCGGGATTACCGCGCGCGACGCTACCGAGGCGTCGCGGATCGCGCAGGAGGAACATGTCCGAGCACTCGAGATCGCCCGCACCCGTGCGATCGAGGAAGCCGACATCGCCTCGCGCGAATCGATCGAGGCCGCGCGTATTTCGCAGGAGAAGTCGGTCGCGGCGCAGCGCATCCGCGCCGAACGCGAGACCCGTGCGCTCGAGATCGAACGCACCGGAGCGATCGAGGCCGCCGAGCTGAAGCGCCGCGACGCGGTCGAGCGACAGCGGATCGATGTCGAGCTGGCGCTGGAGAGCGAGCGGATCACCTCCTCCAAGACCCGCGAGGTGCTCAACATCGACCAGAAGCGGGCGATCGAGCTCGCCGATGAGGAGCGCGTGATCGCGCTCGCCGCCAAGCGCTCGGAGCGGATCGATGCCGACCGGCAGGTGAAGCAGGCCGAGATCACGGCCCGCAAGGAGGTCGAGACCACCGATGTGAGCCGCGAGCAGGCGCTGGAGGCGGCGCGCATCGAACGGCGCCGCGCCATCGAGCAACTCGAGGTCGCCCGCAATCAATCGCTGCAGGAGGCCGAGATCGCGGCGCGTGAAGAAGTCGAGCGCGCCCGCATCGCCTCCGACCGTGGTCTCGACGAGGCGCGGATTGGCCGCGAGCGCGAGCTGCGCAAGCTGGAGGTGAACAGGGAGAAGGACGTCGAGACCGCCTTGATGGAGAAGGCGATCGCGCTGCACCAGAAGTCGCTGGAGGAATCCGCGGCGCGCGCCGCCGCCGAGGACGCCAGGGTCCATGCCACCGAGGCGGCCGAGCGCGTCGTCACCGCGCGCGAGAGCGAGATCGCCAAGCGGCGCAAGACCGTCGAGGTGCTGCTTGCCGAGAAGCAGGCCGAGGAAACCAGGATCGCGGCCGGGGCCGAACGGGTCCGTGCTACCGTCGAGGCCGAGGCGCAGCGCCTGCTCAACGAGGCCGAGAACGTGCTGACCGACCAGGCGCGCTACTCGCTGTTCCGCCGCAAGCTGCTCGACCGGATCGAGGGCATCGTGCGCGAGAGCGTCAAGCCGATGGAGAAGATCGAGGGCATCCGCATCCTCCAGGTCGACGGGCTCAATGGCAACAGCAATGGCGGCGGCACCTCGCGCAGCGCCACCGACGAGGTGATCGACTCGGCGCTGCGCTACCGCGTGCAGGCGCCGCTGATCGACTCGATCCTCTCGGACATCGGCGTCGAGGGCGGCAGCCTCGCCAAGATGCCCGGCCTGATCCGCGAGGCTCGCGACATGCAGGGCATCAAGGAGAGCGCACGCAAGAGCGGCGGTGACGCCAAGCCGGCAGCACCCGAAGGCGGCGGCGAGCCGCGCCCCGAACGCACGCCGCGCAAGAAGGACTGAGCTCGCAACATGGCACGAGTCTACGTCTCCACCGTCGTCAACGCCCGCAACGACCGGGTCTGGGCGCGCGTCCGCGATTTCAACGGGCTGCCGAACTGGCACCCTGCGATCGCGGAGAGCCGGATCGAAGGCGGCGAGCCCTCAGACAAGATCGGCTGCGTCAGGGATTTTCGCCTGCGCAACGGCGATCGTATCCGGGAGAAGCTGCTCGGCCTGTCTGACTACGACATGTTCTGCACCTACTCGATCCTGGAATCGCCGATGGGCGTCGAGAACTATGTCGCGACGCTGCGGCTCACGCCGGTCACCGACGGCGACCAGACGTTCATGGAATGGACCGCCGAGTTCGACTGCGCGCCGGAGCGCGAGACGGAACTGGTCAACAATATCGGCGGCGGCGTGTTCCAGGGCGGCTTCGACGCGCTGAAGCGGGCGTTCGGAGGGTAGGCCGTGCCGCATATCGTCAAGAGCACGATCCTGGATGCACCGACCGATTCGGTGTGGGCCGTGCTGCGCGATTTCAACGGCCATGACCGCTGGCACCCGGCGGTCGCGACCAGCGGCATCGAGCGGGCGCAGCCGTCCGACAAGATCGGCTGTGTCAGGCGCTTCAAGCTGAAGGACGGCTCAGAGCTGCGCGAGCAGTTGCTCGCGCTATCCGACCTCGAACAATCGTTCAGCTATTGCCTGCTCGATACACCGGTCCCGATGTTCAACTACGTGGCGCATGTCCGCCTGCTGCCGGTCACCGACGGCGACCGCACCTTCTGGCACTGGGAGTCGCGCTTCACGACGCGGACCGAGGACACGGATCGCATCACGCAGATGGTTTCGGAAGACATCTACCAGGCCGGCTTCGACGCCATCCGCCGGCATCTGAAGGAGGCCGCGTAAGCGGGGTAGGACATCATGCCAGTCACGGTGAAGACCTTCACCAGCACCAATGAGGCCGCGGCGGCGCTGTCGTCGGATCGCAGCGCCCGCTATCTCGGCGGCGGCACGCTGGTGATGCGGGCGCTGAACGAGGGCGACATCTCGATCTCGACCGTCGTGCGCGCCAGCGACCAGGCGATGACGCGGATCGACACGTCGGGCGCGCGGATCGTGCTCGGCGCCGGCGTCACCTTCGCGCGCATCCTGGCCGAGCGCGATCTCGGCTTCCTGCACGGCCCCGCCCGCTCGATCGGCGGACCGGCGGTGCGCAACATGGGTACGGTCGGCGGCAATCTGTTCGCGCCGGTGCCGTATGGCGACTTCACGGTCGCGATGCTCGCGCTCGACGCCGTCGTGTCGGTGCAGGGCGGCCTTGGCGGCCGCGAGATCGGAATCGAGGAATTCCTGCAATCGCGCGACCGGCAGGCCGGCACGCTGGTGCTCGCGATCTCCTTTGCCAAGCCCGGCAGCGCTGACGCCTTCCGCTACCGCAAGATCGCGCGGATCAAGCCCAAAGGCGGCGCGGTGATGACGCTCGCGGCGCATCTGCCGGTCAACGGCAGCCGCATCGTCGGCGCCCGCGTCGCGCTCGGCTCGATGGCGCCGACCCCGATCCGCGCCCGCGCAGCCGAGCGCGCGCTGGAAGGACGCTCGCTCGACGCCTCCACGATCAGTGCTGCGGCCGCGGCAGCCGTCGAAGGAACTTCGCCCGGGGACAATGCACTCGCCAGCGCCTGGTATCGTCGCGAGATCGTCGGCGTGCATCTCAGGCGCCTGTTGTCCGGTCAGGAATAGATCGTCATGGCCAAGACCCCTCTGCAATTCCGCCA
The DNA here is from genome assembly GCF_056429065.1 of Bradyrhizobium sp. USDA3010. Lineage (NCBI taxonomy): Bacteria > Pseudomonadati > Pseudomonadota > Alphaproteobacteria > Hyphomicrobiales > Nitrobacteraceae > Bradyrhizobium > Bradyrhizobium sp. USDA3010. Next base: position 69,422 of record NZ_JBWJZD010000031.1, on the reverse strand, counting down.
CAACGGCCGCGACGTCGCGATCTTCGTCGACGGCGGCACCAATCTTCTGGTCGCGCTGCGCGAGCTGATCGGCGACATGACGCCGAAATTCGGTTGCGGTCAGGGCGGCTGCGGCACCTGCAGCGTGCTGATCGACGGCGAGCTGCATCTCTCCTGCCTGACGCTGGCCGAAACGGTCGCCGGCCGCTCGGTCGAGACGCTCGACGGCATCAAGGACGGTCCCACCCTGCATCCGCTGCAACGCGCCTTCGCCGACAATTTCGCCGCGCAGTGCGGCTACTGCACGCCGGGCATGCTGATGGCCGCGAAAGCGCTGCTCGATCGCAATCCGCAGCCAAGCCGTGCCGAGGTGGTCGAGGCGATCTCCGGCAACATCTGCCGCTGTACCGGCTATGAGCCGATCATCAACGCCGTGCTGGCAGCCGCTTCCGGCGGCCGGGCCCGCGCGTAAGGGAACAGTGCCATGCTGGAATTGCGCAAGGATATCTTCGCCGACGAGCGCGACGACAATCTGAAGGAAATCGGCAAGGGCACGCAGCGTCAGGACATGCTTGGCCATGTCACCGGCACCTCGCCCTATTTCGACGACCACAAGCTGCAAGGCATGCTGCACCTGAAGGTGGTCCGCAGCGCCCATTCCCATGCGCGGCTGCGCCGCATCGACACTTCGGAGGCCGAGCGGTCGCAAGGGGTGCGGCGCGTGATCCGCGCCTCCGACGTGCCGCGCAACTTGAACACGCTGCTCAGCCTAATCAATTTCGGCAAGGACGACGAGCCGTCGCTCGCCGTCGACAAGGTGCGCTACAAGGGCGAGCCGATCGTCGCCATCGTCGCTGACAGCCCGCGCGAGGCCTTTGAGGCCATCGCCAAGGTCAAGATCGACTATGAGCCGCTTCCGGCGGTGTTCGACGTCGAGGATGCGCTGAAACCGGGCGCGCCCGTGGTCAACGAGGTCTATCCGAAGAACACCTTCACCTATCACGAGACTTACGATCGCCAGCAGCTGCGCTTCGGTGATGCCGACCGGGCACTCGCCGCGGCCGACCATGTGCTGGAGCAGCGCTACCAGATGTCGCCGATCGAGCATGCGCCGACCGAGACCAACGGCTCGATCGCCGCGCCCGACACCAACGGCCGCTACATCGTCTATACGTCGACACAGGCACTGTTCTTCTCGGTCGACACCTGCGCCAAGATCCTCGACGTGCCGTCCAATACCTTCCACTTCATCGGCGGCACGGTGGGCGGCGGGTTCGGCGGCAAGGTCGATACGCTGACCGAGCCGCTGTGCATCCTCGGCGCGATGCTGACCGGGCGTCCGGTGCGCTACGTGTTCGGGCGTGAGGAGGAAATGCAATACGGCCCGCCGCGCGGCGCCGAGCGCATCTACATCAAGGATGGCGTGATGCGGGACGGTCGCGTCGTCGCCCGCAAGGTGCGCGCCTATTTCGACAGCGGCGCGTATACGCGGCTGTCGAGCTATGCCGCGGTGAAATGCGCCGCGCATCTGCCCGGCCCCTACACGATCCCGAACGTCCATGGCGACGTCTACTGCGTCTTCACCAACCGCACGCCGGCGACCGCGATGCGCGGCTTCGGCGTTACGGCGATGGATTTCGCGATCGAGTGCCAGATGGACAAGCTCGCCCATCTGGTCGGCATGGACCCGATGGAGTTCCGGATCCTCAATGCGTATCGCGACGGCGACATGAAGGCGCACCGCCGCGAGGCCAAGAACACCGCGCTGATCGAATGCGTGCAGGTCGCCGCCGAGAAGGCCAAATGGCCGCTCCGCGAGGAGTTCAAGCAGATGTCGTCGCGCAAGGATGGTGGCGGGATTCGAGCCGCCGTGACGCTGACGCCGCGGGAACCGCACGCGCCGGCGGCCGCACCGGCCCAGCAGCGCACGACGTATGACCGCGCGCCGGCCGCGACCCGCGAGCCGCCACCACCGCCGCCCTCCTCGCCGCCACCGTCGCCTCCCCCGACGCGACCGAGCGCGCCGTCGCACGGCGCCACCCGCTTCTCGTCTGTCTTCGGCACCAGGAGGCGCTGACCATGACCCGGCATCGTGGACGCGGCATCGCGTCGGTCAATTACCCCATCGGCATGAATCTCGGCGGCGATCCGAGTCAGGCGCTGGTGCACTCGAATCCGAGCGGCAAGTTCACCGTGGCGCTGTCCTCGATCGATCTCGGCCAGGGCATGAAGTCGGTGACGCGGCAGATCTGTGCCGAGACGCTTGGCGTGCCGGTCGAGGACGTCTATGTCGACACCGCGGATTCCGACACCGGCCCGCACTGCATGGGCTCGTTCGCCTCGCGCGGCACGCATCGCGTCGGCAACGCTGTGATGGCCGCGGCGCGGGAGGCGCGCGGCGTGATGATGGAGGCGGCCGCCGAGGAGCTGGAGGTCAACGCCGCCGATCTCGAGACCGACGGCCGCGGCAACATCCACGTCAAGGGCGCTCCGCACCGTTCGATCTCGACCAAGGACGTCGCGATCGCCGCGCAGTTCAAGCAGGGCAAGACGATCTCCGGCCGCGGCATCTTCCTGGTGCCGCTGTCCGACGTCGATCCTGAAACCGGCGAGATGTCGCCGGCGACATGTTATGCGCATGCCTGTCTCGTCGCCGAGGTCGAGGTCGACGACGAGACCGGCGAGGTCGACATGGTCAGGATGGATTCTGCCTATGAGCTCGGGCGCGCGCTCAATCCGCGGCTGGTCGAGCAGCAGCTGGTCGGCGGCGCCTGGATGGGCGTCAGCCACGCGCTCTACGAGACGCCGGAGCCGTATTATCCAGAGCCGGTGCATGGCCCGCGCGATTTCGTCGAATATCTGATGCCGGGTCCAGGCGACATCTGCCCGCACGACATCGCGGTGCTGGAACGTCCGGCGCCGGATGGCCCGTTCGGCGCCAAGGGACCCGGCGAGATGTGCGCCAATCCGGTGCTACCCGCGGTCGCCAACGCGATCTTCAATGCCGTCGGGGTGCGGATCGACGATCTGCCGATCACGCCGGAGAAGGTGCTGCGCGCGATCCGGGCACAGGGCGGCGCGCGGCCGCAACCGCGGCGCTGAGGTCACTTCATGCCGGTCCGCAGCAACATCGTCGGCATCGACAGCCCCGAGGCGCTGGAGAAGGCGCTGCGCGCGGCCTATTACCTCGCCGACGATGGCATCGCGACCGCCGCCTATCTCTCGCTCGCGCTCGGCAAGCCGCTGCTGCTCGAGGGGGCGCCGGGTGTCGGCAAGACCGAGGCCGCCAAAGCGATCGCCGCCGTGCTTGGCCGCCGGCTGATCCGCCTGCAATGCTATGAGGGCATCGACGCATCCGCCGCACTCTATGAGTGGAACTATCCGCGCCAGATGCTGGCGATCCGGCAGGCGGGCGAAGAGAGCATCGACATCTATGGCGAGACCTTCCTGATCGAGCGGCCGATGCTGGCCGCGTTGCGCGCGCCGGATGCGACCGTTCTTCTGATCGATGAAATCGACCGTGCCGATCAGGAGTTCGAGGCGTTCCTGCTCGAATTCCTGTCCGACTTCCAGATCTCGATCCCCGAGCGCGGCACCGTGCGCGCCACCGAGCATCCCGTCGTGGTGCTGACCTCGAACCGGACCCGCGATCTGCACGAGGCGCTGCGGCGGCGCTGCGTCTATCACTGGATCGATTATCCGAATGCCGAGCGCGAGGCGCGGATCGTGATGATGCGGGCCTCCAGCGTCGCCGAGGCAACTGCCCGCGCCGTGGTCGCCGCGGTCGGCCGGCTGCGCCGCGAGCCACTGAGCAAGGCGCCGGGTGTTGCCGAGGCGGTCGACTGGGCCGAGGCCGCGACTTTGCTGCACAAGGGCGGCGCGCGCTGGCCGGACGCCTTCAAGCGCTCGATCGGCGTCGCGCTGAAGGACGAGGAGGATCTTCACTTCATCTCGCCCCGGCTCGATGCGATCATCGCGGAGGCAGCCGCGTGAGCGACGACCTCAAGCTGCCGCACGCCGCGCAGATCTTCGTGTCCTTTGTCGCGCTGCTGCGCGCCAACGGCTTCTCGGTCGCGCCGGAGCAGACCACGAGCTTCCTCGCCGCAATCGAGCTGCTCGGGCCGCGCAGCCTCGAGCACATCCGCCGGGCCGGTCTAGCCACGCTGGCGCCGCCGCCGGAGCGCCGTGCGACGTATGACCGGCTGTTCGACATCCATTTCCGCGGCGCTGATGCGATCGAGCAGGCCGAAGGCGAGGACGAGGAGACTGTCCGCCTGCAGGAGGAAGGTCGCGGCGAGGACGAGCCGCCGCTTGCCGACGAGGCCAACGAATCCGGCCTCGCCGCCGCGCGCGCCGAAGCGCTGGTCGAGCGCCGCTTTGCGCAGACTGCAACCAGCGATCCGCTGCGCCGGCTGGCGCGCGAGGCGGCACAGCGGCTGCCGCGGCGCCGCGGCCACCGGCGACGGCGTGCGAGGAGCGGCCCGTTCGCCGACCTGCGCCGCACGCTACGTGAAAGCGTGCGCAATGACGGCGAGGTGCTGCGGCTCGGACGGATGCGCCGCCGCCACCGCCCACGCAAGATCCTGTTCCTGATCGACGTCTCCGGCTCGATGAAGGCGCGCACCGAGGAGAATATGCGACTCGCGCATGTGCTGGTGCAGGCGGCGGGCAATGTCGAGGTCTTCACCTTCGGCACAAGGCTGACCCGCGTCACCCCGGCGCTGCGGCTGAAGCGCCGCGAGCAGGCGCTGAACGCGGCCTCCTTCCTGGTCAGCGACTGGGACGGCGGCACAAGGATCGGCGACGCGCTGCAGGCCTTCCTCGCCGTGCCGCGGTTCGGCGGATATGCCCGCGGCGCCGCGGTGGTGATCGTCTCCGACGGTCTCGAACGCGGCGATCCGGCCACGCTGCGCGATGCCGTCGCAAAGCTGTCGCGCCGGGCCTGGCGCGTGAGCTGGCTGACGCCGCTCGCGACCTCACCCGGCTTCAAGCCGCAAACCGAGGCGCTGATCGCGATCCAGCGCTTGGTCGATGATCTCGTGGACGGCGGATCGAGCGCGGCAGTCGTTGCGCACCTGCTGTCGCTTGGAACAAGGAGAGCTGCGTGACCGGCATTGTCGACGGACATCATCACATCTGGCGTCAGGCCGATCTCGCCTGGCTGTCCGGCCCGATGCAGCCGCGCATCTTCGGCCCCTACGAGCCGATCCGCCGCGACTACCCGATCGAGGAATATCTCGACGACCTCAAGGGGAGCGGCGTCACCCGATCGGTCTATGTCCAGACCAACTGGCCGAACGGCCAGTTCGAGGACGAGGCGGCCTGGGTGCAGCAGACCGCGGATCAGCACGGCTGGCCGCACGCGCTCGTCGCCTATGCCGATTTTTCCGTCGACGACGTCCGGCCGCAGCTGGATCGACTGAAGCGTTATCCGCTGGTACGCGGTGTGCGCATGCAGCTGCACTGGCACGAAAACCCGCTTTATCGCTTCGCAGCCCGCCCCGATCTCTGCACCGATCCGGTGATCCGGCGCAATGTCGGCCACCTCGCCGACTATGGCTGGAGTTTTGACCTGCAGGTGTTCGCACCGCAGATGGCCGAGGCTGCCGGTCTCGCCGCAGCCTGCCCCGACGTGACCTTCATCCTGCAGCACGCCGGCATGCTGGAGGATCTGTCGCCACAAGGCCGCGCCACCTGGCGCGCCGGCATGGCCCGGCTCGCGCAATGTCCCAATGTGGTGTCGAAATTGTCCGGGCTCGGTACCTTCATCCACCGCAACGACGCCGCGCATATCGCCGGCGTCATGATCGACACGGTCGCGATCTTCGGCGCGGACCGCTGCCTGTTCGGCTCGAACTTTCCGATCGAGAAGCTGTGGACCAGCTACCGCGATCTCATCGACGCCTTCAAGGCGGCCGCCGAACGGCTCAGCCGCGAGCAGCGCGAGGCGATCTTCAGCACGACGGCGGCGCGGGTCTATCGGCTGGGGCCATAGGCGCGCTGCGGACGAACGCAACAACGAACACGAATTGGGAGGGAGAAAGATGCCGTTGGAGATCAAGATCCTGGACTATGGCGATATCGAGCTGGAATCGAGCTTCCTCGTGCTCGGGCACAATTGCGGCCGCACCCGCCGCGTGCTGACGCTCGGCTTCCTGATCCTCGGCGGCCCCTACCCCGTGCTGGTCGATACCGGCTACCGCTCCAACCAGATCATGGAGACGCTCGGCATGCGCGGCCTCCAGTTCCACGAGAACATGATCGAGAACCAGCTCGCCCGCCACGGCGTGCGGATGGGCGACGTCCGCTTCGTCTGCCACACCCACCTGCACATCGACCATGCCGGCAAGGACGATCTATTCCCGATGAACACGACCGTCGTCGTCAACCGCAAGGAGCTGGAGTACTCGGTCTCCGGCCTGATGCACCCGCAATATCCCGCACCCGACATCAAGCACCTGATCGACCGCCTGCACACCAAGAGCGCGCTGCGCTTTCTCGATCTCGAGATCACCGGTCCGGTCGAGCTGATGCCGGGCGTCTATTGCGATGCCGCCAACGCCCATACCGAAGGCTCGATGAACATCCACGTCCACACCGCCGACGGCATCGCGACGATCTGCGGCGACGTGATCTATGATTTCAACGACCAGATCGTGACGCCGTTCAACGAGATCCAGGACGCCGAGCCGCGCACCACCGGCAACCACGGCACCAGCAAGCGCGCCGAGAAGGCCGCGATCAAGAAGCTGCTCTCCAGCTCGCGCTATCTGCTGCCGGTGCACGATCGTCCGGCGAAGATCGAGGGCGGCATGTTGGTCGGCCGCCTGCACGACCAGGTGCCCGGGCCAGTCGTGCAGAGCCTGCCACAACGCAGCTGGTTTCCGGCGTAACAGCGAGGACGAACGCGATGACGCATGTCACGCTGCGCGCGGAGTTCGAAGACCTGATCGACCCCTACGCGCCGGTCGGCCAGGTCGGAACGGGCTTCGATTTTACCGAGGGGCCAATCTGGCATCCGGTCGATCACTTCTTGCTGTTCTCCGACATGCCGGGCGACGTGCGCCGGCGCTGGGATGCGCAGCGCGGCGTGCTCGAGGTCAGGCGTCCGTCGAACAAGTGCAACGGCATGACCTATGACGCCGACCTCAATCTGATCGTCTGCGAGCACGCGACCTCCTCGCTGATCCGTGAGCGGCCCGACGGGCGGCGCGAGGTGCTGGCCTCGCATTACGAGAACCAGGAACTCAACAGCCCGAACGACGTCTGCGTGCATTCCTCGGGCGCGATCTATTTCTCCGACCCCTGGTACGGCCGCATGCCGGTCTATGGCGTCGAGCGGCCGCGCCAGCTCGGCTTCCAGGGCGTCTACCGCGTGCCGCCCGGCGGCGGCGCGGCGAAACTGCTGGTCGACCGTTATCTGTTCGAGCAGCCGAACGGGCTATGCTTCTCGCCCGACGAGCGCATCCTCTATGTCAACGACACCGTGCAGGCGCTGATCCGCGCCTTCGATGTCGGCGCCGACGGCTCGCTCGCCAATCCGCGTGTGTTCGCCTCCGGCATCCGCTCCGAGCTCGAGCCCGGCCTGCCCGACGGCATGAAGTGCGACCAGCGCGGCAATGTCTGGGTCACCGCACCCGGCGGCGTCTGGGTCTATTCGCCCGGCGGCGATCTGCTCGGCAAGGTCCGCCTGCCCGAGCTCGTCGCCAACCTCGCCTGGGGTGGCGCCGATTTCCGCACGCTCTATCTGACCGCGACCCATTCGGTCTACGCGATCCCGACCAAGGTCGGGCCGCGCCATGAGCCCTATATGAGCGGCAAGCGTGGCGCGGCGAGTGCTCCATCGTCCGCACCTGCGCCCAACCTGACCGCCGGCGAGATGCAGATCGATCCGCAGCGCTGCGCGATGATCATCCAGGACATGCAGAACGACGTCATCATGGACGGCGGCGCGTTCGCCTCTTCCGGCGCGCCGGCCCATGCCCGCCAGCAGCACGTCGTCGAGAATGTCCGCCGCGTCGCGGAGGCCGCGCGCGCTCGTGGCGTTGCCATCATCCATGTCTGGTTCGTCGTCGAGCCGGGCGCGCCCGGCGTGACGCTGAATGCGCCGCTGTTCGAGGGGCTGGTCGACAGCAAGGCGATGGTGCGCGGCAGCTGGGGCGCGGCGCCGGTCTCCGGGCTCGAGCCGCGCCCGGGCGATTTCGTGGTCGAGAAGATGCGGATGAGCGCCTGGGAAGGCACCCGGCTCGAGACCATCCTGAAAGCCACCGGCCGCGACATGATCATCAACACCGGGGCCTGGACCAACATGTCGGTCGAGCACACCGCGCGCACCGGCGCCGACAAGGGCTATTTCATGATCGTGCCGGAGGATTGCTGCTCGACCATGAATGCCGACTGGCACAACGCCGCGGTCAATTTTGCCCTGCAGAACGTCTCCGTGGTGACCAACGCCGACACCGTCATCAAGGCGCTTGGCTGAGGAGGCGCAGTGCCGAAGCTGCTTCACGTCGCCTGCTCTCCCCGCGCCGATTCGGAATCGGCAGCCGGCGCGCGCGTCTTTCTCGATCGCTTCCGCGAAATGCGGCCGGACTGGGAGATCGACGCGATGAACCTGTGGCGCGAGCCGTTGCCGGAGTTCGAGGGTTATCTCCTCGAGGCGAAATACGCCCGGATCGGCGGCAAGAGCTTCACCAATTCGCAGCACGATGCCTTTGCAATGGCCGAGCGCCTGGCGCTGCGGCTGTCGCTGGCCGACCGCGTGCTGATCTCGACGCCGATGTGGAATTTTTCCATCCCCTACAAGCTCAAGCAGTGGCTCGATGTCATCATCCAGCCCGGCCTGACCTTCCGCTTCGATCCGGCGCAAGGCTATCTGCCGCTGCTCAAGGACCGCCCGACGGTCGTGATCATCGCCAGCGGCAGCGACTTCGTCACCGGCATGAACCGCGGCCGCATCGACATGGCGACGCCCTATCTGCGCGAGGTGCTGCGCTTCATCGGCGTCAGCGACGTCCGCTTCGTGCCGATCGGCCCGACCACCGGCCCCGCCGAGCCGATCCGCGCGTCGCGCGAGGCCGCGCACCGCCGGCTCGCGGAGATGGCGGGGCGGTTTTGACCTGCTCTCACCGCATCGTCGTCCCTGCGAAAGCAGGGACCCATAACCACAGGGTCGTGTCGTTGAAGCGAGCTGTGGCGCCAGCTCAGCAAAAGCAGTGCTCACTGGTGGTTATGGGTCCCGGGTGCGCTTCGCTTGCCCGGGACGACACCAAATTTGTTGCACGTTCGGCGGACATACATCCGCATTCTCGCGACGGCGCTAATATTCCCTACGTTTCCGCCGCGGGAAACACGAGCCTGCACAACAGTCCCGGTGCGTTGTCGCGCAATTCGATGCGCGCGCCGTGCAGGCTTGCGACCGCCGCGACCAGGCTGAGGCCGAGGCCGTTGCCTGGCGTATAGCGGCTTTGCTCGAGCCGATAGAAGCGCTTGAAGACGCGATCGCGCTGCTCTGCTGGGATGCCGGGGCCGTTGTCGGCGACCGAAATCACCGGACCGCCCTCGTCGTTGTCGCAGGTCACGGTCACCCGTCCGCCCGGACGGCCATGCTTGATGGCGTTGTCGACCAGATTGGCGATGGCGTCGAACAGGAGGTCGCGATCACCGGTGACCAATACTGCCGGATCGCCCGCCAGGTCGAGATGGGTGGTGACCTCTTCGGCGGCGGCGTCGTAGAGCTCGACCACCTCGCCTGCGATCTCGACCAGATTGACGGTGCGGAACGCGCCCTTGCGAGCCCGCGTCTCGATCTCGGAAATCCGCGTGATCGATGCGAACATCCCGAGCACCGCGTCGAGATCGGCGATGGTGTCGCCGATCAGCGCCGCATCGCCCTCCCCGTTGCGCGGGGCGTGATAGGCCTTCTCGAGCCGGCCGCGCATGCGGGTCAGCGGCGTGCGCAGGTCGTGGGCGATATTCTCGCTGACCTGCTTGACGTCGCCCATCAGGGTCTGGATGCGATCCAGCATCAGATTGAGATTCTCCGCGACGCGATCCCATTCGTCATGACTGCCATGGAGCGGGATACGCTGGTCGAGGCCGGAGAGCATGATGGCGCGACTGGTCGCATTGATCGACTCGATCCGGCCGACGGTCCGCCGCGTGACTCCGATGCTGGCGGCGGCCGCAAGGCCGATGATCAGCACGACGACCGCGATCCCCGCGGCCCTGATCTGCGCCATGAAGCCGTCGAGATCGCTGATGTCGCGGCCGACCAGCAACCGATCACCGCCTGGCAAGGTCTTCGTCACGGCGCGCACGAGCGCGGTTCCCGAAGGCAGCTGTGGCAGCGAGGTTCGAAATTCCGTCCAGCCGTCCACAGCGGTGTCGGCCGGCCATTGCTTGAGATTTCCTGCAAACACAACGGAGCCGGGGCCGACCAGCAGATAAACCTGATCGGAAAGACTCTTGTTTGCGATGCGTTGCGCGATCAGCGCGGTCAGGCCATCGCGGCCGGACCGCGCATAGGCATCGTCGAGGCTCGCCTGCTCGGTCATGATGGCGCGGTCGGACCTGTCGCGCACATAGGACAGGGTCGACCAGTAGACATAGGCGAAGATCACGGACACGATCAGGCCGAACGCACCGATCGCGATCAACGCCAGGCGGAACGTCGACGACCTGAGCGTCTTAGCCAGGAGCACGGAGGCAGTACCCGATGCCGCGGATCGTGTGGATCAGCGGATAGGCTTGCTGGTCGTCGACCTTGCGGCGTACCCGGCCGACATAGACGTCGATGATGTTGGTGGAAGGATCGAAGTGCAGGTCCCACACGTGCTGCAGCAGCATGGCGCGCGATACCACGCGGCCTTCGTTGCGCGCGAGATATTCGAGCAGCTGAAATTCCTTCGGCAGCAGCGGAATCTTGCGGCCGCGGCGGCTTGCCGTCCGCGCGATCAGATCGACCGCGAGATCGCCGACCCGCAGGATGGTCTCCTTGGCAACGGTTTCGCTGCGGCGGCCAAGCGCCTCCAGCCGCGCCAGCAGCTCGACAAAGGAAAACGGCTTGACCAGATAGTCGTCGCCGCCGGCGCGCAAGCCGCGTACGCGATCATCGACCTCGCCGAGCGCACTGATGATCAGGAACGGCACCGCGATGCCGTCGTCGCGCATCTGGCGCATCACCGTGATGCCGTCGATGTCGGGCAGCATGCGATCGATCGTGATCACGGCATAGTCGCGCGCCGCCCCCTGGCTCAGCGCCTCGCGGCCGTTCGCCGCCAGATCCACGTCATAGCCGCTGGTGGTGAGTTCCTCGACGAGCTGACCGGCGGTTTCCGGATCGTCCTCGACGACGAGAATGCGGCGGTGGGCTCCGGTCATGGTCTTGAACCCTCCGAGCTGTCCTGAACTCCCCGAGTCCTCAAACTCTCCGAGCGCCCCGCGACGGTCGCCGCCAGACTATCCCATTCCGGGGCTGGATGGAACGCCTGGCGACGGCCGCCACAACGGTGCGGTTGATTGGGCGATCACCAATAGTCCCCGCACACATTGACCCATTGCAGACCGTAAGCCGTCCATACCCTGCGGTAGCAGCCGTAGTCATAGCCGGCATAGAGATAGGGCGCGCCGAAGAACGCGAAGCGATGGAAGCGGTGGTGGTGGTGAAAGAAACCGCCATGATGGAAGAAGCGTCCGCCATGGAATCCGGCGCCCGCGAAGCGAGGCCCGACTGCCGGTGCGCCCGTGAAGCGAGGACCGCCACCAAAATGCCCACCGGCAAAATGTCCGCCGCCGCCCATGGCGGCAAACGCCATGCCCCCACCGCGCATGCCGCCGCCGAAACCACCACCATGCATTCCGCCACCAAAACCGCCACCGTGCATGCCGCCGGCCATGGCGCCACCAAAACCGCCGCCATGGCCGCCGCCGAAGCCACCGCCACCGCCGTGCCCACCACCGCCACCGCCGCCACCTCTGGCGAAGGCTACGGGTGCAAGCGCGACGCTGACGGCTAGCGTCGCCGCCGTGAGAAGCGTGAAGAGCCTGTTCGTCATGAAATCCTCCGTGATTGGGACCGCGGCAAACCTCGTGTCGCCGCACGCAGAGCATGATCAGAAGACGCAAGCGTGAGGCCGACTTCAACTGACAAATGCGCCAGATTCTGACGCCGGATTTAGGATTGGCGAGGAGGCCGGCACGCGCAGCAAATGGCTGGATCGCGGGCCGCGCTTGCGTTGGCCGGGATCGACGGACATTTGGCTGGAATCAGCGGTTAGCGCGCGTTGAATCGATCCGCCGGGTTTCTTAATCCTGCAGCCATCCAAGAAACGACGTCGTCGTGGCGGGATCGTAGACCCGGTTCACAATTTGTCGATCACCGGGTCCCCCCGTCGCGCCGGCCGTAACCCATCCGCGATGCAACCCGGCTTCCCTCGGTGCCGGGACGACGAGTGCTGACTTCCAGCAAGGAGCTTTCGATGAGCGACGAGATCAAGAGACCGTTTCTGACCCACGCCTCCGGCGCACCCGTTGCCGACAATGTGAACATCATGACGGCGGGTCCGCGCGGGCCGGCGCTATTGCAGGATGTCTGGCTGATCGAGAAGCTGGCGCACTTTCACCGCGAAGTGATCCCGGAGCGTCGAATGCACGCCAAGGGCGCCGGCGCGCACGGCACCTTCACCGTCACCCACGACATCACCCGCTACACCAAGGCCAGCATCTTCTCGGAGATCGGCAAGCAGACGCCGATGTTCGCGCGGTTCTCCACCGTTGCCGGCGAGCGCGGCGCGGCGGACGCCGAGCGCGACATCCGCGGCTTCGCGCTGAAATTCTACACCGATGAAGGCAATTGGGACGTGGTGGGCAACAACACCCCGGTGTTCTTCTTCCGCGATCCCCTGCGCTTCATCGACCTCAACCACGCGATCAAGCGCCATCCGCGCACGGGCGTGCGCGACCCCGACATGAACTGGGACTTCTGGACGCTGCTGCCGGAAGCGCTGCACCAGGTCACCATCGTCATGAGCGAGCGCGGCATTCCGAAGAGCTTCCGTCACCAGCACGGCTTCGGCAGCCACACCTACAGCATGATCAACGCGAACAACGAGCGCGTCTGGGTGAAATTCCATTTCCGCACCCGGCAGGGTGTGCAGAACCTGACCGACGCCGAGGCCGAGGCACTGATCGGCAAGGACCGCGAGAGCCACCAGCGCGATCTGTTCAACAGCATCGAGCGTGGCGATTTCCCGCGCTGGACGCTGTTCATCCAGGTGATGACGGACGCGCAGGCCAAGGCCTTCCCGTTCAACCCGTTCGATCTGACCAAGGTGTGGCCGAAGGCGGATTATCCGCTGATCGAGGTCGGCCATTTCGAGCTCAACCGCAATCCGGAGAACGTCTTCGCCGAGGTCGAGCAGGCGGCGTTCACGCCGGCCAATGTCGTGCCCGGCATCGGCTATTCGCCGGACAAGATGCTGCAGGCTCGCCTGTTCTCCTATGGCGACGCGCAACGCTACCGGCTCGGCGTCAACCACCACCAGATCCCGGTCAACGCGCCGAAATGTCCGTTCCACAGCTATCACCGCGATGGCGCGATGCGCACCGACGGCAATCTGGGCGCCACGCTGACCTACTGGCCGAACAGCCACGGCGAATGGACCGACCAGCCGCAACTAAACGAGCCGCCGCTCGAAATTGTCGGCGCGGCGGCACATTGGGATCACCGCGTGGACGACGACCACTGGCAGCAGCCGGGCGATCTGTTCCGCAAGATGAATGCCGCACAAAAGCAGGCGCTGTTCAACAACACCGCCCGCCAGGTCGGCCAGGCGTCGAAGCACATCCAGGAACGGCATGTTGCGAATTGCGGCAAGGCCGATCCGGCCTACGGCAAAGGTGTCGCGGATGCGCTGGCCAAATTCGCGGCGGGAAAGCTGTAGAGGAAAATGCAGGGGCGGCGAGCTCGGCTTGCCGCCCCTAACGCGCTGCCTAGGTCGGCTTGCCGCGCCCGCTCTTCTCGGCCGCGCGGCGCAGCGCCTCGGCGAGCGCGCCGCCGCCGGACTGCTCCTGCGGACGGCGCGGGGCTGATGACGTCATCTTGGCCGAGCCGCGCGAGAAATCGCGCGACGGTCCCGCATTGTCCTTCTTCGGCCCGATCTCGTCGTCGAGCCGCAGCGTCAGCGCGATGCGCTTGCGCGCGACCTCGACGTCCAGGACCTTGACCTTGACGATGTCGCCCGGCTTCACGACTTCACGCGGGTCCTTGATGAAATTCCTCGACATCGCCGAGATGTGCACCAGCCCATCCTGGTGCACGCCGATATCGACGAAAGCGCCGAAGGCGGCGACATTGGTCACGGTGCCTTCGAGGATCATGCCCTTCTTGAGGTCCTTGACCTCCTCGACGCCGTCCTTGAACACCGCCGCCTTGAACGCCGGACGCGGGTCGCGGCCGGGCTTTTCCAGTTCGCGCAGAATGTCGGTGACGGTCGGCAGACCGAACGTGTCGTCGACGAAGGATTGCGGCCTGAGCCCGCGCACCACGTCGGCGTTGCCGATCAGCGCCTTGATGTCGCTCTTGGTCGCCTCGAGGATGCGGCGCACCACCGGATAGGCTTCCGGATGCACGCCGGATGAATCGAGCGGGTCCTCGCCGTTGCTGATGCGCAGGAAGCCGGCGCATTGCTCGAACGCCTTCGGCCCGAGCCGCGGCACCTCCTTCAGCGCCTTGCGCGACTTGAACGGGCCGTTGGCGTCGCGGTGCTGTACGATGCTCTGCGCCAGCCCCTGCCCGATGCCCGACACCCGCGAGAGCAGCGGCACCGAGGCGGTATTGGCATCGACGCCGACCGCGTTCACGCAGTCTTCCACCACGGCATCGAGCGAGCGCGCCAGCTTGGCCTCGCCGAGATCGTGCTGGTACTGGCCGACGCCGATCGCCTTCGGATCGATCTTGACGAGCTCGGCCAGCGGATCCTGCAGGCGCCGCGCGATCGAGACCGCGCCGCGAATGGTGACGTCGAGGTCGGGCAGTTCGTTCGAGGCGAAGGCGGAGGCCGAGTAGACCGATGCGCCGGCTTCCGAGACCACGATCTTGGTCATCTTGCGCTCGGGCAGCCGCTTCACGAGCTCGGCGGCGAGCTTGTCGGTCTCGCGCGAGGCGGTGCCGTTGCCGATCGCGATCAGCTCGACGCCATGCTCGATCGCGAGCTTGCCGAGAATGGCCAGTGCCTCATCCCAGCGCCGCTGCGGCTCGTGCGGAAAGATCGCCGTATGCGCCACCACCTTGCCAGTGGCATCGATCACCGCGACCTTGACCCCTGTGCGATAGCCGGGGTCGAGCCCCATGGTGGCGCGCGGGCCGGCCGGCGCCGCCAGCAGCAGGTCGCGCAAGTTTGACGCGAACACGCGCACCGCCTCGGTCTCGGCCGCGGTCCACAGCCGCATCCGCAGGTCGATGTTGAGATGGATCTGAATCTTGGTGCGCCAGGCCCAGCGTACCGTCTCCGTCAGCCACTTGTCGCCCTTGCGGCCCTGGTTGGAGATCGCAAAGCGGTTCATGATCCGGAGTTCGTAGAGGCCGGGCACACCCGCCACAGGCTCCTGCGCCTCCGGCTTGATCGCGAGGTCGAGGATCTCTTCCTTCTCGCCGCGGAACAGCGCCAGAATGCGGTGCGACGGCAGCTTCGGCAGCGGCTCGGAGAAATCGAAATAGTCCTTGAACTTCTCGCCTTCGGTCTTCTTGCCGGTGCGGACGGTCGAGGCCATGATGCCGTTCGACCACATCTCCTCGCGCAGCGCGCCGATCAGGTCGGCATCCTCGGCGAAGCGCTCGACCAGAATCGCACGCGCGCCGTCCAGCGCGGCGGCGACGTCGGCGACCTGCTTTTCGGCATTGACGAAGGGAGCAGCGGCCTCGTTCGGATCGTTCTGCGGCTGGGTCAAGAGGAGATCGGCGAGCGGCTCGAGGCCGGCCTCCTTGGCGATCTCGGCCTTGGTGCGGCGCTTCGGCTTGTACGGCAAATAGATGTCTTCCAGGCGGCCCTTGCTGTCGGCGGCCATGATCTGGGCCTCGAGCGCGGCGTCGAGCTTGCCTTGCTCGCGGATCGAATTGAGCACCGCGGTACGGCGCTCTTCGAGCTCGCGCAAGTATGTCAGCCGCTCTTCCAGCGTGCGCAGCTGCGCGTCATCGAGCGCGCCGGTGAGCTCCTTGCGGTATCGCGCGATGAACGGCACCGTGGCGCCGCCGTCGAGCAGCGTCACCGCCGCCTCGACCTGCTCGTCGCGAACTCCCAGCTCCTGCGCAATCTGATGATGGATCTTTGCCACGCCTGTCTCTCTCACCCCGTTGCGCCGCCAAATCACCGATGGCGCGGACGCCGCTTATGGACCATCCCGGAATGATTCATCAAGGCGCGCTGTGGATCAAATTTGGCGCGCCGCACGCGCTATTTCCGGGATGTTGCCCGTCCGCGGCTTGACAAATAGACCCGCGCCGCATTGCCGCCGAAAATCGCAGCTCTTGCCTCACTTGACAAATCAGCAAGCAAGGTCCCTGCCGCGGCGAACCATTGCGCATAGCCGCCGGCGAGATTGACGACGGGCCAGTCGCTGCCCCACAGCATCCGCTGCGGCCCGAAACATGCCAGTACATGATCCACGGCCTCGCGCAAATCGGCGACCTGCCAGTTCGGCGCCGCCTCCGTCGCAAGGCCCGACAGCTTGCAGACGACGTTGGACCGCGCGGCAAGGCTTGCGACGTCGTCCTTCCAGGCCGCAATGTCGCCGGATGCGAGCTGCGGCTTGCCAAAATGGTCGAGCACGAATTGCAGGTCCGGATGGCGATCGACCACCTGAACAAGCCGTGGCAAATGGCGCGGCAGCACCAGTGCGTCGAACACGAGACCGTACTGCGCCATGGCCTCGAGCGGCGCCGCCAGTTCCGGCCGCAGCAGCCAGTCGTCGTCGGCGACGTCCTGCACCATCGGCCGCAAACCGACCAGCAGTTCGCGCCCGGCGATCATATCGACCCGCGTCGCGGCATCGTCGGCATCGAAGTCGATCCAGCCGACCACACCGCGCACCAGCTCCGCGCCTTTGGCGACGTCGAGCATGAACGCCGTCTCCGCCTCGGTCGGCGCCGCCTGCACCAGGATCGTGCCCTCGATGGCGGCCGCGGCGAGATGCGGCATCAGGTCGGCCAGGCCGAAGTCGCGGTAGATCGGCCCGCGTTCGGGCGTCAGCCAGCCGTAATCGGCGCGCGCCAAGTTCCACACATGGTGATGGGCATCGATCCGCATCATGCCGGCACCGGCGCGTGCTGATCGAGCAGCCCCTCGGCTTTCAGGTCGCGCCACAGCGCAGCGGGGACGGGCGACGACAAGGCGGCAGCGTTGCGCTCGACCTCCTGCGGCGTCTGCGCGCCGAGCACGACGCTCGCGACCGCCGGATGGCCCAGCGCGAAATGCAGCGCAGCGGTCGCGAGCGCCACGCCGTGGGCGCGGCAGACGCGCTCGATCGCCGCCACCTTCTGCATCACGTCAGCCGGCGCGTCCTTGTAATTGTACTTGGCGCCGGCAACCGCGCCGGTCGCCAGGATGCCGGAATTGTACACGCCGCCGAGCATGACACCGATGCCCTGCGCTTGCGCGAGCGGCAGGAATTCGGCGAGCGCGTGCTGCTCGAGCAGCGAGTAGCGGCCGGCGAGCAGCATGGTGTCAAACGTGCCGGCCCTGGCGAAGCGCTCGCACATCTCGGCCTCGTTGACGCCGATCCCGATGCCTTTGACCACGTGCTCGGCGCGCAATTTGTCGAGCGCGACATAGGCGCCCTCCATCGCCTCGCGGAACCTGGCTTCGATCGCATCGGCACCGTGGGTCCAGACGTCGACGTCGTGGATCAGCAGCAAGTCGATATGATCGGTGCCGAGCCGCAGCAGCGACTGCTCGACCGAGCGCATGGTGCCGTCATAGGAATAGTCGACCACCGCGCGATGCGGCTGGCCGCCGACGAAATTGGAGCCGTCGCCGCGCCCCTGGAACGGATCCATCCAGCGCCCGACCTTGGTGCAGACGACGATGTCCTCGCGCGCCACGCGGCGCAGCGCGGTGCCGCAACGATGTTCGGCGAGACCATGCCCATAGAGCGGTGAGGAATCGAGCAGGTTCACACCCAGTGCGAACGCCCGCTCCGCTGCTGCGATCGCGGTGGCGTCGTCGAGCCGCGCGAAGAGGTCGCCGAGCGGCGCCGTGCCAAAGCCGAGAATGGAGACATCGAGCCCGGTGCGGCCGAGCCTGCGGCGTGGCAGCGCCGACGCAGGCGCCGGATGTAAGGATGGAGATTGGTTCACCGTGACGGCTCCCTTGCAGTTTTCTTGCTTGCCGGGAGAGTAGCCTTGCGGGCGCGCCGAACACAAGCGGACGCGCGTCACGTGCGGACACGCCATCAAGCGATGGTCGAAAGTTCCGTACCATTGTGGATCTGACGTAACGACGCGATCCTATTCGTCGTCGGAGTTGATCTCGTTGGTCACATTGTCGACCACGACGGGGCTCTCGAAATATGTGACCGTCGGATCCGCGCCGTATTTCTCGCGGGCGCGGGCGCGCCACGCATCGGTGTACAGCGCTTCCGCCTCGCCCCTCGAGTTCCAGAAATAGATGCCGCCCGCCGTCATGCCGTCCTCGGACAGCACATAGGTCTTTCGAAACAGCCCCGGCACGTCGCGATAGAGCGGTGCGGTGCTCAGGAAGATGCTGCGCGCTTCCTCGCGCGTGACCGGCTTCGGCAATCTGAACGTCGTGACGGCGGTGATCATCTGGACCTCCTGGGCATCATTCTTGACATGATTGTCAATCTTGACGATAGTGTCAACAATGGTCTGCCGGAGCAAACCGAATGGTAGGCATGCGTCAGTTTGACGAGAACGAGGCGATCGCAACCGCGCTCGACGTGTTCTGGCGCAAGGGGCTGCACGACGCGACCATGCAGGACCTCGCGGCGGCGACCGGCGTGCAGCGCGGCAGCCTTTACAACGCCTATGGCGACAAGGAAGCGATCTTCCTGCGCGCCTTCGATCAGTATGCCGGGCAGTTCCTGGAGGCGGCCGGCAACGCGCTGTCCCACGGAGACGCCGCGACGGGGCTGAGACAGTTCTTCGACATGATCATTATCAACATGACTGACGGTTCGCCGCCGCGGGGCTGCCTGACCACGCGCACCGCGCTCGACGCGGCCATTTCAAGCGCGGATGTGCGTCAGCGGGTGCAGGATGTGCTCACGCGGCTTGAGCAGCTGATCGGCAAGGCCATCGGCACGGCGCCGGGCAAGCGCAGCGCGGCCGATGCGAACCGGCTGGCGCGCGTCATCGTGACGTACACGCGCGGGCTGGCGGTGATGGAGCGCGCCGGATACAGCCGCAAGCAGTTGAGGGAATTGGCCGCGACGTTCATCGACGCGGTCGTCGGCAACGCCTGAGATCAATGTTCAGCCCGGCCGCCCGCGCGACCATGCGCCGACGAAGCTCGGCAGCGCAAAGACGCCCTGCATTGCGACCACTTCGGCGCGCAAGCGCTCGGCGAAACTGTCCACCGCCAGATCCGCTTCGGTGGCGACGCCGAGCTTGACGATATGCGGCAGATTGCTGCGCAGGCCGCTCGCCATGTAGTCGTAGCCGTCGAAATCCACCCCGCCTCCGACCGGCGCAAACAGGCTCATGCGCGGCGCGGGAAGCCCGGCTGCGACGAAGGCGCCGTGCAACGACAATCCCATGCGGTTGTTCAGACCCGCCCGGTGGAACATCTCCTTCACAGTGCCCCACGCCTGCGACAGCAGCGGCGACGGCGGATCGGCGATCGGCCCCTCGCCCCAGTCGAGATCCTGGAACGCCACGATGCCATCGGGCTTGACGTGCCCGAGCAAGTGCCGAATGAGCGCCGCGGGATCCTTCACATAGATCAGCACGAGCCGGCCGACGACCGTATCGAAATCCCGGTCGAGCTCGATCGTGCTGATATCGCCGACCCGGAACGAGACCTGGCGGAGGCCGAGCGAGCGCGCCGTGCCCGCGGCTTCCTCAACAATGGCGGGGTTGCTGTCGACCCCGACGACCGCCCCGCTTTCGCCGACCAGGCCGGCGGCAATGAACGACACGTTGCCGGCGCCGCTTCCGACGTCGAGCACCTTCATGCCCCGCGAGAGCCCGGCCTCTTTCAGGAGTTGCCATGTGGACGCATCGTAGAGCTGCGACTGGCGCTTGAGCCTGTCGGTCTCCGCGGTCGAACGCCCCATCACATAGTTCGGATCGTAGCCGGACGTCTCTTGCATGGATCTACCCGCTTCGGTTCGTGAATGGAGGCGGCGGCGCCCGTGCTCACTCAGGCTGCAGGCCCGACAAGAAACCATGCAGATCCGCTGCAAAGCGCTGCTCGAACGCAATAGAGCGATGGGGTAAATGGCCGCATCCCTCATAGCGAACGATGTCGGCACGCGGATTGTCGTGCGCGAAGCGCGCATCGTGGTCCTCCAGCAACGCCGCTCCGCATCCGGGATCGGCCTGAACGATCCTGACCGGACAGAGGAATTCCCGCTCGGTCGGAATCGCCGCAAGAACCGAGGCCGCAACGTTTCCGTCCGCCCAGCACCGCCCATCTTGCCGCTGCAGCGCAGACGCATGGCTCAACAGATGACGGGAGCCGAAATGATCGCTGCCGATCCCGCCCATGGGCGTCGGAGAGTCTGCAAGGAACGCAAGGTAGGTGGCGAGTGGCGCGCGCGCCTGCTGCCACGCCGCCTGACGCGCGCTGACGATCGAAAACAGCTTTGGGAATGCCGATTTCTCCCACTCGCCCGGCTGGCCAAGATACCACGGCGGGTCCTCGAGGAAGGCGGCGCGCACATTGGCATCACCGCGCTGTGCCAGCACACCGGCAACGCAGCCGCCGAGTGCGTGCCCGACGATCACCGCCGGACGCCCGATTGCCGCCAATGCAGTCTCCGCGTCCGAGACATAATCGGCGAGCGCGTAGCTCGGGGCCCGATCCGAGTACCCGTGTCCCCGGAAATCCAGGGTCCAGACCCGATATCGATCCTTCAGCCGACCGCCGGTTTCCTGCCATGTGTCCCGGCTGAGCGACAGGCCGTGCAGAAACAGGATCGGTTCACCGTCCGGCGGGCCATCGACCGAAGCCGCAAGCCTGACGCCGTCATTGTCGAGCGTAATATCGGTCACCGAACATCTCCGTTGCGAAATACCATCAGCATCCGGCATCGGCCCGCCGGCTTGCAGTTCGGCATGAACTGCCGTCCAACCCTCAGCGTCCGATCTGCCGGAACTTGTCTGTGAGGCCGTCGAGATAACCGACCCAGGTCGCATTGATCGGCTGGTTCTCGATCAGCGCGTGAAAGCGGATCATCATGCAGATCAAAAAGAGCGGCTGGATGAATGCCGCGCGCACCGTCACCGCCAACAGGGCCGCGATGAAGACGGTGACCATGGCGCCATACTCCCTGACAGCCTCCGGCAACCAGACCGTCACCACGCCGGCGGGGACCAGCAGCAGCAGGCACAGCAGGATGCTCAGGATCCGCTCGACGATGACCATCCAGACCGACGTTGCCAGGATCGGCTTGGCGTTCTGGCAATAGTAGACCAGTCCGTCCTGGATGTTGCGCCTCGGATCGTCGCCGCCGCGCGCCAGGTCGTATGACAGCACCACCTTGTCCAGATAGCGCGTCGCGGCCGACAGGATGGTGTTGAGCAGACCGACGATCGCCTTCATGCCGGGCGCCGGCAGCCAATCGCCGAGCGTATCGAGCGCATTGTGAAACGCGCGGAGCACGGCACGGATCAGCGCGTTGAGCCCGAACAGGACCGCGACCTCGCCGAACCGGTCCATCACGATCCGGCGGCCGTAGGCGAACTGCCCTTCGCTGCCGTTGCCGACGCGGCCATGCGTGATCAGCTCGGTCAGCACGGCGACATGGCCGCAGGCGATCATGTGAAGCGTGTAGCGCAGGATGGCGCCCCAGATCCATCCGCCGAGCAACAGGATGCCAAGCAGCCAGCAATAGCCGAACACGCTGGCGACATGGGTGCCGAGCCAGACCGCGCCACCCACGGCGACCACCGCCCAGATGGCGCACGCCGCGGCAAAGGCCAGCAGCACGCCCCATCGCGCCAGCGCATAAGGCAGGGTCTCGAGCAACAGCTTCAGCGCGGTGCCAAGACCGTGATCGCGCACCAGCAGCGGGTAGGAGTGGGACGGTCCTTGAGACGGTCCCTGAGACAGTCCCGCAGCGTGCCAATCGGCTGAACCGCCGCGGCCGCCGCCATTGCTCAGGCTTATGTCAGACACGTGTTGCCTCTTGGGTTGCCATGATCGATCGAAATTGGATTCAAGGGGATCGTTGTTGCGGGATCAGCTCGACGCGGTGACTGATGCGGCAACCTGCCCAAGGGCAGCTTGTCCGCCGCAAACCAGGCGTCACAGCGCCAACACCTCGGGGCTGGCAGAGGGTTGGTCCGTTGGCGCTGTGAGCCGGCACAGCCGCGACATCGATCAGGGAGGAGCGGCCGATGTCGCGGCCAGCGATCATTGACCGGCGGCCGGCAACTCGGCGTAGTTGCCGTCCTTGTCGCGGCGGTAGACGACGTAGTCGATCAGGGTGATGTCACCCTTCGGCGTGTAGCTGATGTTGCCGAGCACGGTGTCCCAGTGTCCACTCTTGATGGTCGCCGCGATCTTCTTGGCGTCCGTGGTCTGGGCGCGGGTGACGGCCTGGCTCCAGATCTGGAAGGCGGCATAGCTGTAAAGCGTGTAGCCGTCCGGATCGATGCCCTTGTCCTTGAACTTCTTCAAGGTCGCGGACGCGCTCACCTTCTTGCGCGGATCGGGTGAGAAGGTGAACAGCGAACCCTCGGCAAGCGGACCCGCGATCGCGGCGAACTGCTTGTCGACCAAGGCGTCGCCGCCCATCAGCACGGCATTGACGCCCTGCTCGCGCATCTGGCGCAGAATCAATGCCGCCTCGGCGTAGTAGCCTCCGACATAGACGAAATCGATCGACTCCTTCTTGAAGCGGGACACCAGCGCGGCAAAATCCTTGTCGCCCTTGGTGTAGGCTTCATAGAGCTTTTCCTTCACGCCCGCCGCGTTGATGGCGTTCTTCGTTTCGTCGGCAAGGCCTTTGCCGTAGGTCGTCTTGTCGTGGATGATCGCGACGTTCTTGGTCTTGTAGTTCTTGATGATATAGGCGGCCGCGACCATGCCCTGCTGGTCATCGCGGCCGCAGACGCGGAACGTGTTCCACAGCCCGCGCTCGGTGAAGAGCGGGTTGGTCGAGCCCGGCGTGATCTGCAGCACGTTACCTTCGGCATAGGCGTCCGAGGCCGGAATCGAGGTCGACGAGCAGAAGTGCCCGACCACGAACGGAATCTTCGCGCCTGCCATCTTCTCGGCAACCGACACCGCCTGCTTCGGATCGCAGGCGTCGTCGCCGACTTCCAGCTTCAGCTTCTTGCCGAGCACGCCGCCCGCCGCATTGATGTCGGCGATGGCGAGGTCAGCACCGTTCTTGAACTGCTGACCGAAGCTCGCCTCCGAGCCGGTCATCGGCCCAACCACGGCAACACTGATATCCTGGGCCATGGCCGCGCCGGACAATGCCAGGCTCGTGCCAAGCGCAAGAAAGTATCCTCGAAGTGCAAACTTCATCATATTCTCCTCGATGGTCTCAAGTCGCCTCAATGCATCGCAATCGACTGGTATCGCCGGCCGCAACGATCACCGGGGGCTGCCTTGTATGCGCGCGATGAGCAGCAGGCTCGGACTGAGGCGACGGGGGATTGGACATATGCGACATTGGGCAACAATGTGAAACACGTTGCCGTGCATTGGCGCCTGGAATCGTCCTGTGTGCGCGTCAGCACACAGCTGATGGCTTGTTCGATCACGGCCGCACCAGCGGCTCGGACTCCGCCGGCTTGACGTCGGCTCCGACCGGTGGTGCTGCCACCTCAACAGCGCCTTTCAGCTCGATCTCGTAGTAACCGCCGACCTTGATCGCACCCCATTGCGTCGAGACCGCCAGATTGATTCGTTGTCGCGCCGGCAAATCGGCATCGGTGTGCCGGCGGGCGATGCCGCCCTGCGACAGGACCTCGATGTGGGACAGCCGAACGCCGTCCGCATTCCAGAAGTCGAAGTTGAGATGTTGCGGCAGCGGACGGCCGAACACCGCCATCTCTTTGAAGGCGAGCTCGACGTCGACATGGCCCGGCCCCGCCATGAAGCTGTAGTAATGACCGCGGATATCATTGGTGATGTTGGCGCGATTGACGCCGGCGCCGAGCACCGTCGGATGATGCGGATCGATGGACTGTGCCGATGCCGGGCCAGCCACCCCACCAAGGCAGAGAAGCAGGCGCACGGCCGGCTTCGCGAGGATCCTGGACTCGTTCGTCATGGCCGGAATGCGCCGGATGCTAGGTCGGATTCGGAACAAAGATGTCGTCGCGGTCATCGGAGAACAGCAAGGGCGTCGACCGCATGTCCGCGCCGAGATACGCCTCACCAGCCATCTGATAGTTGGCCGGTGCCAAGGCGAGGTGCTGGACGGCGGCATGGACGTCCCGCACGCAGCGTTCGAGCCCGCAGCTCACGTCCAGCGCGGACGAGCCGCCGGCACCGAACATCAGCTCGGTCGCCTGCTTGGCCGTGTTCGCCGCATGGGTCGAAGCCAGCCACAGCGTGGCGCGCTCGGCAACGCTGAGCACCCCGCCGGCACTGACGGCGTGCCACGCCTCTTCCAGCTTGCCGTAAAGGAAAGCCCGTCCCGAACCCAGCAAGGCCTCGGCGCGGCCGAGATCGGCCTGGATCAGCGCATCCTCCCGAAGCAGCTTGCGCGATCGCGATGCGATCTTTCGTCCGACAAGCTCGACCAGAATGTCGATCGCATGGCGGGCAATGCCGAGCGGCACGGCCGCAAGTGCCGCCCCGAACAGCGCGATAGTCGGAAACGCATAGAGCGGCCCCTGCTCCACCGGAGGTTCGCGAAACGAGAGCGACTGCGTGGATGGCACGAAGGCATCCGCGATCGCATAGTCATGGCTGCCCGTGCCGCGCAGCCCGATACTGTGCCAGGTGTCGAGAATCTCACATTGCGCGGTCGGAAACAGCATGAAGCGCATCACCGGGGTGCCGTCAGGGCGCAAGCGCGGTTGATCCCCGTCGAAGATCCGGCAATTGCCGATCATCCAGCCGGAGTGCTGGCAGCCGCTCCCGAGCGGCCAGCGGCCCGTGACGCGATAACCGCCATCGACGATCCTGGCGATGCCGAACGGCCGCAAGGCTCCCGCCGTCCGAACCAGCGGATCGCTGCCGTAGATGTCGCGCGCGGCGTCCTTCCCCAGATAGCCGCCGAACACGCCATAGGCGCCCCCGATGGCCATGCACCAGCCGGCGGCACCATCGGCGCGCGAGATCTCCTCGACCACCCGAACGAGAGTCATCGGGTCAGCCTCCTCGCCGCCGATGGCGCGCGGCAGCCATAGGCGGAAGAGCCCAGCCTCCGCCATCGCCTCCACCAGCGGGACAGGCAGCCGCCGCGACCGCTCGCTCTCCTGCATTGAGGCCTGCACTCGCGGCGCGAGCGCCGCGGCAGCATCGACGAACGACGAGGTGGTGTCTGTCATTGGTGGCTCACTGCATTGCTATCGGTGGATCGCCCGCGCAGGGCGATCACGGGGGGCCGCCTTTTAGGCGCCTCAGCGAAGCAAGGCTTGGACGGATGCGACCAGGATTGGGACGGATGCGACATCACACAACAATGTTCGCAATCATTGCATGGCCCTTGCCGGAGTTAATTCGGGTTCGGAACGAAGATGACAATCTTCAGGTCTCGCGACGGGGTGAAGTTCGTGTGCCGGACTTCGAAGCGCGTCGGTCCGGTCTTCTTGACGCCTTCGGCGCAGAAGCTCACAAAATTGTTGGGCTCGCCCTTGTCGACGGTGAGGTGAAAGTCGCCGATCGGCGCCGCCCAGTTGGCGCCGGTCGAGAGCACATAGGCAATCGACCGTTCACTGAACGGTGGATAGGGCGCGTGCCTGGTCGCACGCGCCCGCTCAATGGTGCGGGTCACGTCATCGTCGATGCAATATGAAGCGAGGAACTCTCGCGCTTCCGGATTGCTGCGCCAGTTGTCGGCGCCGATGATCGTCTGCACCGAGCCGCCGACGCTCGGACGATAGGTCTGCTCGAACGTGATCTCCCGACCAGCAGGGAAGGTCTGTGTCCAGGTATAGGCCGAGCGCAACGTCCAGGTCGGCACCAGATGATCCTGCATCGGGCCACCGGATCCGTAGGTCTCGATGGCGCCGACACCGAGCTTGACGAGCTCGGGCCAGTTCGATTTCGGCAACTTGTCGAGCAGCTCGCGCGCGGGTCCCCTGATCGGCATCAGCGGAATTCCGAGCTTCCGCAGCAGCGCCGTCTGATCCGCATCGTTCGCAAGCGCCGTCTGTTCGAGATGCGGCGCGGCCGCCTTGCCGTCGACCGCGACGTGGAAATCAAAGATGTTCTCGGGATCGTCGGTGGGGAGCCCGATATTCTCGTCCGCCTCCTTGCCGACGATGTCAGGCATCGGGAACGCGATCATGATCGTCTTGTCGGCGGCCGAGGTGTTGAAGAACCGATAGACGATCCGGATCTGTTTCTCGGAGATGAACAGATCCTCGGAACGCATCACGATGTCGGGGTCCTGCTTGAAGCGAAGCCCCCCTGTTTCCAGCGCGGCGGACGTGTCATTCGCTCGCGCGCACCAGGGCATCAGCCCGGCAAGCAGGACCAAAAAGGCGCGTTTGGCCATCGGAGGCATGGTCATTCCTTCTCTCTTGATTGGGGAGGAAACTCGCGGCAGTCAGTCGCATCCGTCCTTGACCGGGAAGAAATCGGAGACGTCGACGTGCGTCGTCTCGACCGGCAGCACGACCCAACTGTCCATCTCGAGATGACCGCAAAGCTTGACGACAGCGATCGATCTCCGGCCCTGCCAGGCCGTCACCGTGAAACCGATCGGGACAGCACTGCGCTCGAAAACATGCAGCTTGGCAATGCCGGTGGCAGCGCCGGCCGCAAGCGAGATCGTGATTTCGCCGGCGCCGGTGCCACCAGGCCGGATCGGCGATTGCCGCGGTGGTCCGAACGAGAGTTCGCCCCTGGCCGAGACCGCAACGGTCTGTTGGAACCCGTTCTCGATACTGAGCACAGGTTTCGCACCCGCGGCCTCAGTAGCGATCGGCGCTATTCCCGCTAGAAGGCAGAGAATCATCGGTGCTGATCGAATGCGTGAAGCCGACATAAGCGCAATCCTTCCTGAATGAGTGCGCCCAACACCCAACAGGTTCGCGACGGCCGCGATCTTTTCTCTTCAACATCACACGTCATGCCGGACGACAGGCTTGCGAGCGCACCGACGCGCCCTTAATGATCCGCTGCCGCGCACGACTTCCGATCGCCATGAAGATTGACAAGCGCCTTCTCGAACAATGTCGTTGGACGCTTCGATCCGCCGCGCTCGTTGCCATGGCGGTCATGGCGGCAGCCGCGACATCCGTACCCGACAGCGCAATCCGTTGGGATGCGAAGAATGCCTACCTCAAATGCGACGGCGCGGTCGACGGCACCATCGCCTGGCCCTCCAAACCGGAGGCAGCATGCGTCGCGATGCTGATGTGCGCGAATGAGCGAGCGCTGTCCGCAGAGCATCACCGGCGGCTGATCGAGCAGATCCGGCGGGTGCCCGGTTGCGGAGAGCCGTAAGGAGCGGTCGGGCCGTACAAGGGGGACTTCAGACGATCGGTCAGGAACGCCGCGGCACCGCGCGAATATCCGACGGCGTCACGCCGTAGTGCCGGCGGAAGGTGCGGTTGAAGTAGGACAGATCGCCGAACCCGACTTCGAACGCAATCGTGCCGATGGCGCTGCGGCTGTGGCGCGGATCGGTCAGCAGATGATACGCGCGCGCCAGGCGCTGGCCGAGCACAAATTCCGAGAATGTCGAACCCGCGCTCTCGAACAGCCGCTGGATATGGCGCGGCGTGAGCTTCAGGCGGGCGGCCACCGCGGGCAGCGTGAGGTCGCCATAGCTGAGATTGTCACTAATGTCGGCCTTGACCGCGGCAAGCCGGGCAGCCGCCAGTCCGCCGTCTTCCGCGGCAACCGCCGCATCCCGGTTGGCACCGATGATCAGCGCGCCGAGATCGAGCAGGTGCTTGACGACGGCGCCGCGCAACTCGGGAGTCGAAAGCTGGTAGCTGTCATCGAGCTCCCTGATGTAAAGCGCCAAGAGGCGCATCGCCTCGGTGTTCGCCGGCAAAGGGCGGATCAGCATGTCTTCAGGATCGTTGACCAGCGACGCGAGCGCCTTGCGCGGCAGCCGGAGACCGACGAAGCGACTCGGTGACACCGGGACCACCATGTTGGCGGCTTCCGCGCTCGACTGCAGCACGGCCTGGCCCGGGCCGAGCTCGATATCGCGGCCGCGCTGCGAGGCACGGGTGTTGCCGCTGGTGATGATCGTCAGCACCAGGTCGTCGGTGCCGTCGAGCAGTTCGCGCGGTCTTGCGATCTTGAGATTGCTGCACGCCCAGGATCCGATGCCGAGCCCGGACAATTCGCGCACATTGGCTTCGGCATGAAACGCGCTGTCGTCGAGCGGCTCCGGATCGAGCTTGACGATCATCCGCCCGATCTGCTCGCGAAAGATCGGCAAGCGGTCCCGCTCGCCGAAATGCGCGGTCGAGAACCGAAACCCTGTGATATCGCCCGACTGCATTGTCATCGGCTCGCCCTCATGGCGGCGGAGGTCGCCGTTCATATACGGCTGATTTGTGGCGGCGCATCGCGGAGCATGGGGGTCATGCAGCGCGGCTGCAAAGGCGAACCTTTCGCGGGTTCCGCCGATGCCTCGATCTGACAACTGTCAAGCGTCGCGCATGAGCTGCGCGAATACACAGTTTAGTGCCGCGTGCGCGAAGCTCATCTGACGTCGTGCGCGAAGTCCCGACCGGGGATAGAATTATCCTCGCTCGATAAACCCGAAGACGCCGTCCGCATTGGAGCGCGATAATTATAATTGACTGACCGGACGGTCAATAGTAATCCGGTCGCAGGTCACGCGACCCTCGGTCATCAGAAGCCGCAACGGGAGGTAATCATGGTCAGCGATTTGGTGTTGACCGATATCCGCGACGGATATCGCGTCCTGACGCTCAACAGGCCCGATCGCCTGAATTCATTCAGCGCCGAACTGCACACCGCCTTGCTGGCCGCATTGACGGACGCCGAGCAGGACAAATCCTGCCGCGCGCTGATCCTGACCGGGGCCGGACGCGGATTCTGCGCCGGCCAGGATCTTTCGGACGGCGTGTTCACGCCGGGGGAGACGCCGGATCTCTCCGTGCGAATTGAAAAATTCTACAACCCGCTGGTGCGCAAGCTGCGCAGCATCCCGATGCCGGTCGTGTGCGCGGTCAACGGCGTCGCGGCCGGCGCCGGCGCCAACGTCGCCTTTGCCTGCGACATCGTGATCGCCGCACGGTCGGCCAAGTTCATTCAGGCCTTCGCAAAGCTCGGCCTGGTCCCGGATTCCGGTGGCACCTGGTTCCTGCCGCGGCTGGTCGGACCTGCCCGGGCGCGTGCCTTGACCCTGCTGGCCGAGCCTGTCTCCGCAGAACAGGCGCAGTCATGGGGCATGATCTGGAAGATGGTTGAGGATGCGGATCTGATGACCGAGGCTCACACCCTCGCCGCCAACCTCGCGACTCAACCCACGGATGGCCTGGCACTGATCAAGCAGGCGCTCGATGCGTCCGAGACCAACACGCTCGACGCGCAGCTCGACCTCGAGCGCGATTTCCAGGGCCGCGCCGGGCGGACGCCGGATTTCGCTGAAGGAGTCACGGCCTTTCTCGAGAAACGCGCGCCGCGGTTCGTCGGACGCGTCTGGACGCAGAATTGAACATTCCGCCGCCAAAGCAAGACGCAACATAGATCACAGGTCAAAGGGTTCGATTTCGATGACACAGCCTCAATCCAGCGGCGCACGGACGGCAGACACCGTCATGAAACTCGACAGCTTCGTCCGTGGAAAATGGTCCGGCCCGGGCGAACCGGGCGCCGAGATTCACAGTGCCGTGACCGGCGATGTCGTAGCGCTCACGACCAGGAGCGATCTCGACATGCGCGAGATCCTGGCCTATGGCCGCACGGTCGGTGGCAAGAATCTCCGCAAGCTGTCGTTCCATCAGCGTGCGGGCCTGCTGAAGACGCTGGCCGACTATCTGAGCCAGCACAAGGACCGGCTCTACAGACTGTCGCTGCATGCGGGAGCAACCCGCACCGACGCCATGATCGACGTCGATGGCGGCATCGGTACGCTGTTCGCATATGCCAGCAAGGGACGACGCGAGCTTCCGAACACCAGATACCTGCTCGACGGCAACGTCGAGGGGCTCTCCAAGGGCGGCGCATTCGCCGGTCAGCACATCGTCACGCCGTTGCACGGCGTTGCCGTGCATATCAACGCATTCAACTTCCCGTGCTGGGGCATGCTGGAGAAGCTGGCGCCCGCATTGCTCGCCGGCGTTCCCGTCATCACCAAGCCCGCGACCGTCACCTCCTATGTCGCCTACGAGCTGGCGCGGATGATCACCGAATCCGGAGCACTGCCGGAAGGAGTGCTGCAGTTCATCGTCGGATCGACCGGCGACCTGTTCGACCATCTCACCTGCCAGGATGTAGTGTCCTTTACCGGCTCGGCCGACACCTCGCAGAAACTACAGCGGCATCCAGTCATCGCGCGCGAAGCGGTTAGGTTCATCGCCGAGCGGGATTCGCTCAACGCCGCGATCCTGGCGCCGGACGCCGTGCCGGGAAGCCCGGAGTTCGACCTCTTCATCAAGGAGGTGGCAAAGGAGATGACGGTCAAGGCCGGGCAGAAATGCACCGCGATCCGCCGCGCATTGGCGCCAGCAGCGCAGATCGACGCCGTCATCACGGCGCTGCGCGGGCGTCTCGCCAAGGTCACGATCGGCAATCCCGAGAACGAGAAGGTCAGGATGGGACCGCTGGTCGGCCTTGCCCAGCGCAGCGATGTGCTTGCTCACGTGGCGAGGCTTCACACCGAGGCCGAATTGGTGGCCGGCGATCCCGACAGCTTCCAGCTGGTCGACGCCGACGCGAAGCGCGGCGCGTTCATTCCGCCGCTGCTGCTGCATTGCGCGAAGCCGCTCGCCGCAACCGCGGTCCACGAGATCGAGGCGTTCGGGCCGGTCTGCACCGTGATGGGCTATGACGATCTCGACCAGGCCATCGCGCTGACCAATCGCGGTGGCGGCAGCCTGGTCGCATCGGTCTACACCCACGACATCCCGGCCGCGACCGAACTTGCGTTCGGCATCGGCAGCTTTCACGGCCGTGTCGCGATCATCGATCGCGACTGCGCGGCCGAGCACACCGGACACGGCTCGCCGATGCCGCAGATGGTTCACGGCGGACCCGGTCGCGCCGGCGGCGGCGAGGAACTCGGCGGCGTCCGCAGTCTCCACCACTACATGCAGCGCACCGCGTTGCAGGGCTCACCTCGCCTGCTGAGCGGCGTCACCGGCCGCTGGTTCAAGGGCAGCCCGGTGCTCGAGGGCGACCTGCACCCGTTCCGCTATCACTATGACGATCTCGAGATCGGCCGCACGCTGGTCTCGAAGGCGCGGCAGATCACGCTCGATGACATCGAGCACTTCGCGCATTTCACGGGCGACACCTTCTACGCCCATATGGACGAGGAAGCGACCAAGGGGCATCCGTTCTTCCCAGGCCGCGTCGCGCATGGCTATCTGCTGCTGTCGTTTGCGGCCGGCCTGTTCGTCGATCCCGACTACGGGCCGGTGCTGGCGAATTACGGCCTCGACAGCCTGCGCTTCGTCAAACCGGTCCAGCCAGGCGAACAGATCCAGGTGCGGCTGACCGCGAAGGAGAAGACGCCGCGCAACAAACAGTATGGCGAGGTGCGCTGGGACGTCGAGATCACGACCGGGACCGGCGAGACCGCGGCGACATATGAACTTCTGACGATGAACGCGATGCGGACGTAACGCGCAACTCAGAGCAACGCCGCCTGCCGGCTTCCGCCGGCGGGCTTTGCCTTGCTGCGTGGCCGACTGACGGCCGCATCCGCGGCACCCGCCAACACCAATTGCGCGACGAAGTCGGCATATTCGGCGCGGGTCATCGGCCCGCCCTCGCGAAACCACATATAATGCCAGTTCAGCATGCCGAAGACGCTCATTGTCAGCGGCTTGAGGACGCGCTTCTGCTTCGCCACCGGCACGGCCGCGGCGAGCGCATCCGACATGATCGCGACCAGGATCCGCTCGCTCGCAAGCAGCGGCTGCTGCTTGTCCTTCGGCAGCAGCTTGAGACTAGCAATCTGGACCTGATGCTCGGCGTCGGCATGCAGGTAGAGCTCGAGCAGGGTCGCAACGATCGTCCTGAAGCGCTCGACCGGATCGCCGGCCTGCGCGCTCGCCTTCCGGACCGCCGCCACCAGCTTCTCGAGATGCGAGGACAGGATATCGAACAGGATCGCCTCCTTGTCGGGATAATAGTGATAGAGCAACGCCTTCGAGACACCGCACGCATCCGCGATCGTGTTCATCGACGTGCCGACATAGCCCGATGCGGCAAACAGCTCGGCCGAGCGATGCAGCATCGAGAGGCGCTTGTCGTCGTAGTCCTTGGCACGCGATCGGGCCATGTCTTTCGGTTCCCTCGGCCGGGTATTCGGCTCT
This sequence comes from Bradyrhizobium sp. USDA3010, assembly GCF_056429065.1. Taxonomy (NCBI): domain Bacteria; kingdom Pseudomonadati; phylum Pseudomonadota; class Alphaproteobacteria; order Hyphomicrobiales; family Nitrobacteraceae; genus Bradyrhizobium; species Bradyrhizobium sp. USDA3010. The sequence goes on along the minus strand of NZ_JBWJZD010000031.1, from coordinate 36,595 downwards.
CGTCCAGAGATGTGAATCAAATGACGGCAAAATTCCGGGACCACCGCCCTGCTTGCGCCGGGCCGCGTCCGAACCAGCATTTATTGACCATCCGGTCGAATAATTCCATGGCTGAGTTGGAATGGCGCCTCTCCGGGCCGCTAGTCGAGCTTGAACGGCTCCGATCCGGGATGGGAGTGGGCGACGAACTCGCAGAAGGCGCGGGCCGCCGGTGAGAGCGTCGCGTTGCCCTTCCAGGCAAGCCCGACATCCATGGTATGGACGTCGTCATCAAGCGTCTTGAGCTCGATGCGATGTCCCTCGAGCGACCAGGGACGGTAGACCATGTCCGACAGGATGGTGATCCCCATCCCGGTCGCGACCATGCTGCGGACGGCCTCCACCGACAGGGTGCGGAAGATGACGTTGGGCACGTGCGCCGTATGTTGCCAGTAGCGCATTGCGGAGCGTTCGGCTTCGTCGACGGTCAACATCAGATAAGGCTCGCTCGCGAGGTCGGTCAGCTTGATGTTGTCCTTGCGCAGCAGCGGATGATTGACGCATGTCCACAAGCGACGCGCCGAGCGCAACAGCAGCCGCGAGCGAATGGAGTGCCGGTCATGCAGGTTCGCGATCAGCATGATGGCCGCATCGACGCTGCCGCTGATCAGGCTCTGCTCGATCGCATCACGTTGAAACTCGTGCAGCCGGACCGTGATGCCCGGGAAGGACCGCCAGAACCGCGTCAGCAACGGCGGCAGGAAATATCCGGCAACGGTATAGCTCACGGCCACGTCCACGGTGCCGTCGACCTGTGTCCCCCAGCGATGCGGCCCCCGCGTCGCATCCGACACGCTCGCCTCGATCGCGCGGGCGCGCTGCAAGAATTCGTGGCCGTCAAAAGTCAGCGTCACGCCGTTGGAATGGCGGTCGAACAATTTGCGGCCGAGTTCGGCCTCGAGGGCCTTGATCGACGACGTGACCGCCGATTGCGTCACGTTCAGAGCTGCCGCGGCCGCGGAAACGCGTCCGCTTTCCGCCGTCGCGATGAAGTGCCGAACCTGACGGAATGTCAGAGACATAAAAATTTCCGATATCAGCGAACGATATTTCGAATTTTACAATCCCGCGACGGAACGGAAAGATCAATCCGTCGGTTCCGGGTGAGAAGGCGTTGAGATGATGTCCGAAGGTTTGGAATTGGTCGCGCGCGGTGTCAGCGTCCAATTCGAAGGCCTGAAAGCGCTGTCCGACGTTACGCTGGCCGTGCCGCGGGGACATATCGCCGGACTGATTGGCCCCAATGGAGCCGGCAAAACCACTCTTATCAATGTATTGACCGGTTTCCAGCCGGTCGGCGCGGGCACTGTGGAGCTGGAAGGCGAACCACTCAACGGCATTGCAGCGCACATGCTGCGACGCAAAGGCGTGGCAAGGACATTCCAGTCAGGCCGGCTTTTCCGCGACCTGCCTGTCATGGACAACCTGGAAGTGACCGGCGTCGGCCTTGGTCAAGGCCGTCCCGACGCCATCAGCGAGGCCGAGCGGGTGATGGCCTGGCTCGGCATTTCGCATCTCGCCAACAGCATTGCCGGCGCGCTGCCCTATACGGACGAGCGCCGCGTTGCCATCGGCCGCGCCATCATGGGCACGCCGCGATATCTGCTGCTCGACGAACCGGCGGCAGGCATGTCGGAGCATGAGAGCCACGAGCTCGCCGCCATCATCCGCAGGATCGCATCCGAGCTCAATGTCGGCGTGCTGCTGATCGAGCACAATATCGGCCTCGTGCTGGAGCTCTGCGAGCGCATCTTCGTGCTCGATTCCGGCGAGATCATCGAAGTCGGACCGCCCGCCCAGATCCGCAACAGCGATGCCGTGCGGCATGCCTATATGGGCACGCAGCGCGACGAATTGGTTCCATCGGTCGCAGCCGAAGCGGCCGTGGCATCATGACCGCACTCGTCGTCGACGACATCACGGTCAGCTACGGGCGCCTCACGGCACTCCGCGGCGTGACATTGACGGTCGACGAAGGCGAAATCCTGTTCGTGACCGGCCCGAACGGTGCCGGCAAGTCGACGCTGCTCAACGCCATCGCAGGCGTCGTACCGCCGGGCTCCGGCTCCATCATGATCGACGGCGCAAGGATCACCGGTGCCGCGCCCGAAGACATCGCCCGGCGCGGGTTTTCGCTGGTGCCGGAAGGACGCAACGTCTTCGGCGCGCTGACGATCGAGGAGAACCTGAAGGTCGGCACCGGCATGCGCGCCGATCGCAAGACAATCGCCGGCGACCTGGATCGGGTCTACCAGGAATTCCCGATGCTGGCCGAGCGTCGCCACAGCCCGGCGGGCATCCTGTCCGGCGGCCAGCAGCAGATGCTGGTCATCGGCCGCGCGCTGATGGCAGCGCCCCGCATCATGGCGATCGACGAGCCCTCGCTGGGCCTCGCGCCGAAGATCATCGACCAGGTCTACGAGATCCTGCTGCGGCTGCGGGCCCAGCGCAAGCTCACGCTGCTGATCGTCGAGCAGAGCTCGACGCGCGCCATGATGACGGGCGGGCGGATGGTCCTGATCCGCGGCGGGCGCATCGTGCTCGAGGGCCCCGCGGCCGACATGGTCCGGGATGATCGCCTGAAGCAGACCTATTTCGGCTTCGGAGATCACTGAGATGCGCGAGCTGCTCCAGATCATCTTCGACGCGCTGAGCCTCGGCAGCCTCTATGCGCTGGGCGCGCTCGGCATCGCCCTGATCTTCGGCGTCATGCGGCTCGTCAACTTCGCCCACGGCGACTTCATCGCCTTTTGCGTCTTCGCCATGCTGTGGCCGTCGATCGATGCGGCGGCGATCATATTTGCCGGCCAGCTGCCGTTCTATCTTTTGATCCCGCTGCTGCTGCTGATCGGCGCCGGGCTGTCGATCCTGTCGGAGGTCGTCGTGTTCCGCCGCTTCCGCAACGCCAATCCGGCAACAATGATGATCGCGTCCTTCGCGCTCGGCTTCGTCATCCGGCATCTCCTGCTGATGCTGTTTTCCAGCCGGCCGAAGTCGATCACGCTGTGGCCGAGCCTCGGCCTGCCGGTCGAAGTCCTCGGCGCCCACATCCCGATGCTTCAGGTGGTGACGATCATCATCACGCTAGCCGTGCTTGTGATCCTCGTCCTGTTCCTGAAGCGCACGCGCTATGGGCTCGAGATGCGCGCGGCGGCCGATAATTTCACCATGGCGCGCATGCTCGGGGTCCGCGCCAACGGCGTGATCCTGCTGGCCTTCGCCATCAGCGGCATGCTGGCGGCGGCGATCGGCCTGATCCTGGCGACCAATTCCGGCACCGCCGACATCGGCATGGGCGCCAATGTGATGCTGATCGCGTTCATCGCGACCGTGATCGGCGGCCTCGGCAGCATACCCGGCGCCGTTGCCGCCGGCTTCCTGATCGGTGCGGCCAGCGTCGTGTTCCAGGCGACCTTGCCGCACGACGCCCGCGTGTTCCGGGACGCGTTCGTCTACGGCGCCGTCATCGTCGTCCTCCTGGTGCGGCCGCAGGGTCTGTTCGCACCGAAATCCGCCAAGCAGAGGGTCTGAATCGATGTCGCAGCGGCCGTCCGTCATCCGGCAAACGATCATCACGCCGATCGTGCTGATCGTGGCGCTGCTCATCATGGCCGCCCTCTCCTATCAGTTCGGCAGCCGGGCCTTCAATCGCACCGTGGTCGAGATGTTCATCAACATCATGGTGGTGGTCGGCCTCTACGTCTTCGTCGGCAATTCGGGCCTGCTGTCGTTCGGCCATATCAGCTTCATGTGCCTCGGCGCCTACATGACCGCCTGGCTCACCATTCCGCCCGTCATGAAGTCGATCACGCTCAAGGGCCTGCCGGCGTGGCTGCTCCATGCGCAACTGCCGATGTGGGTGGCGACGCCGATCTCCGGCCTGTTTGCAGCGTTGTTCGCGCTGATCGTCGGGCGCGTCATCATGCGCCTGTCGGGCATTGCCGCCTCGATTGCGACCTTCGGCCTGCTCGGCGTCATCAACAATGTCTATTCGAACTGGGATTCGGTGACGGGCGGACAGGGTTCGATCGTCGGCATTCCGCCCACCATGAACGTCTGGACCGCATGGATCGGCGGCGCCGTGGCCATCGCGATCGCCTATCTCTATTCGATCTCGCGCTCGGGGCTCGCGCTGCGCGCCACGCGCGACGAAGCGGTCGCCGCCAGCGCCTCCGGCATCGACATCGTCCGCGAACGGCTGATCGCCTTCGTCGTCAGCGCCTTCATCATCGGGCTCGCCGGCGCGCTGTACGCGCACTTCCTGAGCATCGTCAATCCCGGCGCATTCTATCTGCGGACCACCTTCATCACGCTGTCGATGCTCGTGGTCGGCGGCATGTACAGCCTCAGCGGCGCGGTCTCGGGCGTGGTCGCGATATCGGTGCTGATCGAGCTGTTCCGTGATCTCGAAAGGGGCATCAGCCTGGGGGGGCACACCGTCGGCCTGCCGAACGGCGTCCAGGAGATCGCGATCGGCATCATCACCATCGTGATCCTGATGTACCTGCCGACGGGATTGACCCGCAACCGGGAGTTCTCCTGGCGCCGATGGCCGTTGCAGCGGCGCCTGACCCGGCCGGTCCAGACCGCACTGAAGGAACTGCACTGACGCTCGTTTGTAAAATTGGAGGAGTGGCATATGCGCTTTACGACATTACTCGGCATTCTGGCCGGAGCATCCGCGCTCTGGTTCACACCGGCCCAGGCGGCCGACGAGATCGTCGTTGGTTTTGCGACCGCGGCATCCGGATTCATGCAAGCCTATGACAAGCCGGCGCAGGACGCGGCGCTGATCCGGATCGATGAGATCAACAAGGCCGGCGGTCTGCTCGGCAAGAAGATCAAGCCGGTGTTTGCCGACACCAAGACCGATCAGGCCGAAGGCGCCAAAGCCGGTCTTGCGGTACTCGACCAGGGCGCCGACCTCGTGATCGTCTCGTGTGACTACGATTTCGGCGCGCCCGCGGCGCTGCAGGCGCAGGCCGCCGGCAAGGTTTCCTTCTTCCTCTGCGCGGAATCGGTCAAGGCCGGCATCCCCGGCGTCGGCCCGTTCTCGTTCTCGGCCTCGGTGCTGGCACCGGTGCAGGGCGCAACCATGTCGGAATGGGCGTACACCAAGAAGAACGCGCGCAGCTTCTATCGGCTGCTCGACAGCTGGACCGTCTACAACAAGGGCATTTGCGACGGCTTCGACTGGATGCTGCCGCGCCTGAAGGAGGCCAAGCTGGTCGGCAGCGACACCTTCAAGAACGACGATGCCTCGATCGCTTCGCAGATCACGCGGATCAAGAGCCTGCCGAAGGAACCCGACGCCATCATGCTCTGCACGATGATGCCGGGCGCCGTCTCCGCCATCAAGCAGATCCGCGCCGCCGGCATCAAGTCGATGATCCTCAACGGCTCGGGCGTCGACGGCAGCTACTGGATCAACGCCGTTCCGGATCTGTCGAACTTCTATGTTCCCGTGCAGGGCTCGGTCTACGGCGACGATCCGAACCCGAAGGTCAACGAGTTCAACAAGAAGTACAAGGAAGTCACGGGCGGCGACCCGTCCAGCCAGTACGTCTATCCGGGCTACGTCCTGATCGATGTCTGGGCCAAGGCGGTCGAACGCGCCAAATCGACCGATGCGGCAGCCGTCGTCGCCGAGCTCGAGAAGATGAAAGACGAGTCCACGCTGTTCGGGCCGCGCACCTTCACCAAGGACATCCACCACCAGAACCAGGGCCGTTACCTGATCGTCGACACCGAGGCCGGCAAGCCGAAGGTGATCGACCAGTGGACGATCTCGGAAAAGATCCCGCTCGATTATCTGGTGTCCAAGTAACCCGGCAACGCGCCGCTCCGGGTGCGCCAGACGCACCCCGGGGCGGCCGCGACGGTCGTATGCAAAGCCAGTTGGAAGGAACTCAGGAGATGGTCGTGATCAACTGCGACATGGGCGAGGCCTACGGCCTCTACAAGATGGGCGACGACAAGGCATTGATGCCCCATATCGACGTCGCCAACGTCGCCTGCGGCTTTCATGCCTCCGACTTCAACCACATGCGCAAGACCGTGCAGCTCGCCAAGCAATTCGGCGTCAAGGTCGGCGCGCATCCCTCGTTGCCCGATCTGCAGGGATTTGGCCGCCGGGAGATGAAGATCGGCCGCGAGGAGTTGACCAACTGCCTGCTCTACCAGATCGGCGCCCTCAAGGCGTTCCTGGATGCCGAAGGCATGGCGCTTAATCATATCAAGCCGCACGGTGCGCTCTACGGCATGGCGTCGCGCAACGAGGACATCGCCGAAGCTGTGGCTGACGCCGCCGATGTCTACAAGGTGCCGCTGCTCGGCATGAAGGGAACGCTGCACCAGCAGGTCTATGAGCGCCGCGGCCACGCCTTCGTCGCCGAATACTACGCCGACCTCGACTACAATGCCGACGGCAGCCTGATCATCACCCGCGAGCACGAGGCGAAGGACCCGGCCGACGCCGCCACCCGATGCGCGAGAGCCGTCAACGAGGGCAAGACGCGTACGGTGGCCGGAAACGACATCGTGGTCGGCGCTGATTCGATCTGCATTCACTCCGACACGCCGAACGCCGTCGCCATCGCGGAGGCCGTCCGCGAAGCGGTTCGTCCCTATCTCACCGCACGCTGAGCCGTCGCGGCAAAAAACCAACGATCCACGAGGAAACCATGGCAACGCAGCAGATCTTCTCGCCGCTCCCGGGCATCTTTTACCGCAAGCCCGCCCCCGACAAGCCGGTCTACAAGAACGACGGCGACGTCGTCGCGGAGAGCGACACGATCGGACTCATCGAGGTGATGAAATCGTTCAACGAGGTGAAGGCCGGCGCCGCCGGCAAGATCGTTCGCTTCCTGGCCGAGAACGAGGATGCCGTGATGGCCGGCCAGCCGATCGCCGAAATCGACGTTTGAGCCCCCGACCAGCCATGGCGATCAAGAAGCTCCTCATAGCCAACCGCGGCGAGATCGCGGTGCGCATCATCCGCGCAGCGCGCGATCTCGGCATTGCGACGGTCCAGGTCTACAGCAAGGCCGACAAGGATTCGCTCGCGGTGAGATCAGCCGACGAGTCGGTCGATATCGGTCCGCCGCAGGCGTCAAAATCCTACCTCAACCAGGCGGTCATCCTCGCTGCTGCGCAGAGCACCGGTGCCGACGCCATTCATCCCGGATACGGCTTCCTGGCCGAGAATGCGGAGTTCGCGGCCGCGGTCGAAGCGGCCGGATTGATCTTCGTCGGCCCGACCGCGCAATCGATCCGGCTGATGGGCGACAAGGTCGCGGCGCGCGAGGCCGCCGCCTCGGCCGGCGTACCGACCGTCCCCGGCAGCCAGGGGCGGCTGGAGTCGGCGGACGCTGCCTTCGCGCTGGTCGAGAAAACCGGTTTCCCTGTCATGATCAAGGCCGCCGCCGGCGGCGGCGGACGCGGCATTCGCATCGCGCGGTCCACCGAGGAATTTCATCACCTGATGCCGCAGGCGCAGGCCGAGGCGCTCGCGGCCTTCGGCGACGGCGGGCTCTACGTCGAGAAGCTGATCGAGGGCGCACGGCACATCGAGGTCCAGGTGCTCGGCGATGGACGCGACGTGATCCATTGCTTCGAGCGCGAATGCTCGTTGCAGCGGCGCCGCCAGAAGGTCTGGGAAGAAGCCCCCTCGCCCTCACTCACCCAGGCGGTGCGTGAAAAGCTCTGCACGTCCGCCGTGGCGCTGGCCAAGGCGGTCAACTACCGTGGCGCCGGAACGCTGGAATATCTCTACGACGACAGGACCGGCGAATTCTACTTCCTCGAGATGAACACCCGCATCCAGGTCGAGCATCCCGTCACCGAAATGGTCACCGGCATCGACCTCGTGTGCGAGATGATACGGATCGCCGGCGGTGAGCCGTTGCGCATCCAGCAGGACGCGGTGCGCGTCAGCGGCCATTCGATCGAGGTCCGCATCAACGCCGAGGACCCCGCCAGGAATTTCATGCCCAATCCGGGTACGGTGAGCGCGCTCAGTGTGCCCGGCGGCGATGGCGTGCGTTTCGACAGCATGCTCTATCAGGGCTACACGGTGCCTCCGTTCTACGACAGTCTGCTCGGCAAGCTGATCGTGCACGACAAGGATCGGCCAAGCGCCATCAGACGGCTCGAGCGCGCGCTTGCCGAGCTCAGCGTCGAGGGCATTTTCACGACAAAGCCCCTGCACCAGGCGCTGGCGCGCGACGTCGACGTCAAGGCCGGACGCTTCCATACGGCTTGGCTCGAACCGTGGCTGGAGTCCCATGCCGCCGGCCTTGCCACCGCTCAGCCGCCATCGGCCGTGAAGGTCGCGCCATGATGGCAAGAGAATCCGCCCCGTCAGCAACAGGAGGCCGCTAGTCATGCAAACCCGATTTTCCTTCGGCGGCGACGAGCACATTTTCGCCGAGGTCGGCGAAGCGATGTCGCTCGAGGCCTTTTTCAAGAGCCTCTTCATCACCAATGCGGTGCGCGACGCCAAGATCAAGGGCGTCACGGAAATCTGTCCGGCAAATGCGTCCTATCAAGTCAAGTTCGATCCTGATCAGATCAAGCCCGACGATCTGCTGACCGAGCTGAAGCGGCTGGATTCCGCATCCGAGAAATCGGAGCCGGTGATCAAGACGCGGATCATCGAGATTCCCGTGCTGTACAACGACCCCTGGACGCACGAGACGTTGATGCGCTTCCGCGAGCGTCATCAGGATCCGAACGGGACCGATCTCGAATACGCCGCGCGCATCAACGGCCTCGATAGTGTCGACGCCTTCATCAAGGCGCATTCCAGCGCGCCTTGGTTCGTCTCGATGGTCGGCTTCGTCGCCGGCCTGCCCTTCCTCTACCAGATGGTCGAGCGCAAGCGGCAGCTTCAGGCGCCGAAATATCTGCGCCCGCGCACCGACACGCCGAAGCTCACTGTCGGACATGGCGGCTGCTTCAGCTGCATCTACTCGGTGCGCGGCGCCGGCGGCTATCAGATGTTCGGCATCACGCCGATGCCGATCTATGATCCCAACCAGAACATCAGCTATTTGCGCGACTTCATGTGCCTGTTCAAACCGGGCGACATCGTGAAATGGAAGCCGATCGACCGGGCGGCCTATGACGCGGCAGTCGCCGACGTCGACGCCGGCCGCTTTGCGCCTGTGATCCGCGACGTCTCGTTCTCGCTGACCGAGTTCAACCGCGACGTTGATGCCTACAACGCCAAGCTCGATGGAGTTCTCCATGGCCGTTAAGGTTTTGAAGCCGGGTCTTGCGACCACCGTCCAGGACCTCGGACGTCCGGGCTATTATCATATCGGCATCCCGCTCTCCGGCGGCATGGACCGTCACGCGCTGGTCGCAGCCAATTTGCTGGTCGGCAACGACGCCGGCGCTGCCGTGCTCGAGGCCGTGTTCATGGGACCCGAGCTCGAATTCACCGCGGACGCGACCGTCGCGATCACCGGCGCGGAGCTACCGCCGAAACTCGACGGCGAGCCGCGCGAAACCTGGACCAGCTTCAGGGTGAAGCGCGGCCAGATACTCTCCTTTGACTTCCTCAAGCAGGGTGCGCGCGGCTACATCGCGGTCGCCGGCGGCATCGACGTGCCCGTCGTCCTCGGCTCGCGCTCGACCTACGCGCTTGGCGCGCTCGGCGGCTTCAAGGGCCGCAAGCTCGAGGCCGGCGACGAACTGCCAATCGGCAGTACCGCCGCGACGGGCAAGGATGGACGGACCGTCGCCAGGGATTTGCGCGGGCAACCGGCGGGAATGCCGACGGAACTGCGCGCCATGCCCGGTCTCTACTGGCACCGCATCACCGAGGCGGCCGGCAACGGCTTCTTCTCCGACACCTGGAAGGTCGCGCCGGAAGCCGACCGGATCGGCTACCGCTTCAGGGGCGGCAAGCCGCTCGAATTCGTTCCGCGCGAACCGCCGTTCGGCGCCGGCTCCGACCCGTCCAACATCACCGATGCCTGCTATCCCTACGGCTCGATCCAGGTTCCCGGCGGCACCGAGCCGATCGTGCTGCATCGTGATGCAGTCTCCGGCGGCGGCTACTTCATGGTCGGGACCGTGATCGCCGCGGACATGGATCTGATCGGCCAGCTGCAACCCAACACGCCGGTGAAGTTCGTCAAGGTCGACATGAACCAGGCGCTTGCGGCCCGCAAGAGCCGGTTGGAATTGCTGGGCAAGCTGCACAACGCGCTGGCGTAGCCGCCGGCGGCCGCTCCCTATCCGCCAAAGACCGCGGCCACCAATCGGGGTGACCGCGCGTATTCCAGGCTTCAGGGCCGTCGGTTGCGGCCTCTCGCGCCCGATCTCGACGTCACCTCGAGCTCTGCACCTGTCGGCACGAGAGTTGCAACGAATGCAGCCGGGCTGAGAAACACCGCTCATGAGTTAGGCAACATCGGAACAACCGCGATGTCCGTTTCTCTGAAACAGATCCGCTACTTCGTCGCCGCCGCCGAGACCGGGCGCATCAGCCAGGCGGCGATCGACCTCAACGTCTCGCAATCCGCGGTCACCGCGGCCATTCAGCAGCTCGAAGCGACCGTCTGCGCCCGCCTCCTGGAGCGCGCGCCGAACGGCGTGACCGTCACCATGGAAGGCAGCCGCTTCCTGTCGCAGGGCCGTCAGATCCTCGCCGCCGTCGCCGAAGCGGTGCGGAACACGCAGATATCAGCGGGACCGCTGTTCGGGACGGTCCGCATCGGCGTCACCTACACCGTGTCGGGCTATTTCCTGCCGCGTCACCAGAAGCGCTTCCAGGCGAGCTTTCCCGGTATCACGATCGAGCTGTTCGAGGCCCCGCGTGACGTGCTTGAACGCGCGCTCGTCGACGGCGCGCTCGATCTCGCGGTGATGCTGGTTTCGAACCTGCGCGACAACGCCAAGCTCACCAGCGAGACGCTGCTGCGATCGCCGCGCCGCCTGTGGCTTGCGCCCGAGCATCCGCTGACCCGTGCCGAGCGGGTCCATCTCGCTGAGATCGCGACCTATCCTTACGTCATGCTCACCGTCGACGAGGCCAAGCACACCTCGATGCGCTACTGGAGCAACGCCTCGCTCGAACCGAACACTATCTTCCGCACCTCCTCGGTCGAAGCCGTGCGCTCAATGGTCGCGGGCGGTATGGGCATCGCCATTCTTTCCGACCTGATCTACCGGCCCTGGTCGCTGGAGGGACAGCGGATCGAGACCCGTGTCATCGAGGACGAGGTGCCCAGCATGGACATCGGTCTTGCCTGGCGGCGCGACACCAGGCCGTCGGAAGCCGCGATGGCGTTCCGCGATTTCATGCGCTTTGCGGTTGCAGGCGTGGGGCCGGCCCGGCCTCCTCTCAGCATGGATCACCGGCACCAGGCCGAGGAGGCGATCGAAATCTAGAATATCTGTTTCCGTTTTATTCGACTTGACGCCGTCCGGCAGTCCTCGCCAAACTTTGGCCGGGGACACGACGACCGGAGGCACGGCCGGCGGCGGGGAGTGAGACATGCAAGTCACCTACACGACCAACGACATCCCGTTGCAGACCCGCCGCCAGTACTGGCAGGAGGTCGTCTCGAAGACTTATTACTCGCTCGACCTGCGCTTTCCGAGCACCCGCGACTTCAATGCGCGCCTCGGCGCCTGGTCGATGGGTCCCCTCTCGGTCTCGAGAAACATCGCCAACGGCCTGCTGTACAAGCGCCATGAACGGCACCTCCTGAACGAGCGCGAGGAATCCTTCCTGATCACGGTGCCCGAACTTGCCGAAATCCGTTTCGAGCAGGACGGCAAGGTCGTGCACTGCCGGCCGGGCGCGTTCCTGATCGAGCGCAGCCACCTCCCCTACGAGTTCAGCCATCAGGATCCGACGGCACTGTGGTGTCTGAAGATCCCGAGCGCGGTGCTGCGCAGCCGGATTTCGCGGCCCGAGCGCCTCGCCACGCTGCAATTCGACGCCAGCCGTAGCGTCGGCGCGCTGTTTGTCGACACGCTGCGCCTCTCCAGTGAGCGGATCGAGGAAATGGACGAGACGGCGCGCGCGATGATGGGCAAGCACCTCATCGAGCTGCTTGCGATGGCCATCGAATCCGACGACCGCGTGCTGACCGGCCACTCGTCCTCGGTGCGCAACGGTCACCTGCTGCGCTGCGAGCAGTTCATCCGTGCCCGCCTCGACGACATGCGGCTCACGCCACAGATGGTCGCCGACGGCTGCGGCATTTCGCTGCGCTATCTGCACCAGATCTTCGAGGGTGAGGGCCTGACCGTCTGCGCCTACATCCGCAACCAGCGGCTATCGATGTGCGACGCCCTGCTGCGCGACGCGAGCTGCCGCAAGAGCATCTCCGAAATCGCCTACCAATGGGGCTTTGCCGACCAGGCGCAATTCAGCCGCAACTATCGCGGCCGGTTCGGCTGCACCCCGAGCGAGGCGCGCGCCACCTCGCGCGCCGCCAACGCCTGAACAGGGCATCGCGACCGCACCCATCTGACCGTTTGGCTGACCGCTTCCTGGGCAGCCCGCCGCCGGTCCGGGCACGCATGGCCCGCGATGCGGTTCGCTCTCTCGCACAAGTCTTCCTGCGCTCAGCGTCAAGAACCCGGGCCGCCGCTCTGCCTAAGATCGGCGAAACGCTTGTTCGAAAGGAAGACGCATGGTGCAGGACCTTCGTGTGGCTGTCGATGTCGGGGGCACGTTCACCGACATCTGCATTATGGACGAAACGACAGGTCTCATCCGCATCGAGAAGACCTCCTCCACGCGCGATCCGATCGAAGGCATCATGGGCGGCGTGTCCAAGGCCGGAATCGATCTTTCCAGGGTGGCGCTGTTCTCGCACGGCACGACAGTTGCCACCAACGCGCTGATCACACGCCGCCTGCCCCGCACCGCCGTGGTCACGACCAAGGGGTTCCGCGACGTCATCGAGATCAGGCGCGCCAACAAGGAAGACCTCTGGGACACCTACAAGGACGTTGTCCCGCCCTACGTGCCGCGGCGCGATCGCCTGACCGTGCCCGAGCGCGTCGATGCCGGCGGCAACGTGATCGAACCGCTCGACGTCGAGGCCGCGCGCGACGTCGCCCGTATCCTCAAGCGTCGCGGCGTCGCCGCGGTCGCGGTCTGCTTCATGAACGCCTATCTCAACGGCGCCAATGAGCGCGTGATGCGCGACATCCTGCTGGCGGAGATGCCCGGCATTCCGGTGTCGATCTCCTCGCAGGTGCTTCCCGAGATCTTCGAGCATGAGCGGTTCTCGACCACGGTTGCCAACGCCGTCGTGAGTCCGGTGGTCGTCAATTACACGAGCCGGCTCGGCGAACGCCTGGCGCACGAGGGCTACACGCGCGATCTCCTGCTGCTGCACACCGGCGGCGGCGTGATGACACCGGCGAGCGTCAAGGACTTCGCGGCGCGCCTCGCCGGCTCCGGCATCGCCGCCGGCGCCATCGCCAGCCGCTATATCGCCGGCCTGTGCGGTTTTCCCAATTCGATCGGCCTCGACATGGGGGGCACGTCCACCGACGTGTCGCTTGCCTATGAGGGCCGCTCGCGCGTCACCAAGGACTGGCACATCGAATTCGGCTATCCGATCCGCTTCGCCTCGATCGAGGTGCTCACCATCGGCGCCGGCGGCGGCTCGCTGGCCTGGACCGATCCCGCCGGCTCCCTGCGCAACGGCCCGCAATCGGCCGGCGCCCACCCGGGACCTGCCTGCTACGGCAACGGCAACACCCAGCCGACCAATACCGACGCCAATGTCACGCTCGGTCGGCTCGGCACCGACCTTGCCGGCGGCAAGGTGAAGCTCGACCCCGAGCTGGCGCGGAAAGCCGTCGAGAGCGGCGTCGCCAAGCCCTTCGGCCTCGGCCTGCACGAGGCCGCAGACGCGATCGTCAAGGTCGCCAATGCCAACATGTCGGATGCGGTGCGGCTGATCTCGATCAGTCGCGGCTACGACCCGCGCGACTTTGCACTGGTGGCGTTCGGCGGCGCCGGCGCCCTGCATGGCGTCGACGTCGCGCGCGAGCTGTCGATTCCTGTCGTGATCGTACCGCCCAATCCCGGCGTGACCTCCGCGCTCGGCTGCCTGCTCGTCGACATGCAGCACGATTTCTCGCAGAGCTGCATGGTCGACGCGGCCGACGCCGACGCCGACGAGATCGAGGCGCAGTTCGCCGAGCTTGAGAAGGCCGCGCTCGCGCGGCTGACCCATGAGGGCGTCGCGCAGAACGATATCGTGCTGCAGCGGTCGATCGACATGATGTACCGCGGCCAGTGGCGTTCGCTCGCCGTGAACGCGCCGCAGCCGATCGGCGCGATCGCCGACCTGGTGCAAAGCTTCCACGCCGAGCACCAGCGCGAATACAATTTTCGCCGCGACAGCGCGCCGGTCAGCTTCTTCCGCCTCAATCTGAAGGCGGTCGGAGTGGTTCCCAAGGCCGAGTTTGCCGTTCACAAGCCGACCGGCGCTAGCCCCGAGCCGGTTGGCCGCCGCAGGGTCTGGTTCGAGGGCAGCGGGCTCGATACGCCCGTCTATCAGCGCGACGACCTGCCCTGCGGCTTCTCCTTTCAAGGCCCCGCGATCATCGAGCAGCTCGATGCGACCACCGTCGTGCCGCCCGGCGCCGCCGCCGAGGTCGACAAATATCTCAACATCATCATCCGCGTGAAGGAGTGAACCATGGCCGGAGCTCTCCCGCTCGACCCCGTAACCTTCGAGGTTCTGAAGAATTCCTTCATCACCAGCGTCGACCAGATGGGCGAACAGGTGCTGCGGACCTGCTACTCCTTCGTCATCTACAACCGCGACTTCTCGAGCGCGCTGCACGACGCCAATGGCGAATGCGCGGCGCAAGGCAACCAGGATATCGCCGTCCACGTCGGCACGCTGCATTTCACCTGCAAGGACGTGATGCGCCATTTCGAAGGCGACATGCATGAGGGCGACGTCTTTGCGATCAACGATCCCTATGCCGGCGGCACGCATTTTTCCGACGTGCGGCTGATCCGTCCGATCTTCGCCGACGGCAAGATCATCGCCTTCAGCCAGTCCAACGGGCACTGGTCGGACGTCGGCGGCAGCGTGCCGGGGTCGTTCGACGTCGCCGCCCGCGAGATGTTCCGCGAGGGCCTGCGCATCACGCCGGTCCGCCTGTTCGACAAGAACGGCTTGCGCAAGGACGTCGCGCATCTGATCGCGTCCAACACGCGCGATCCGGCCTCGATCATCGGCGACATCCAGGCGCAGGCCGAAGCAACCGCCGTCTGCGAACGCGAGATCCTGCGTCTGGTCGGCAAATACGGCCGCGATACGGTCGAGACCGGGCTTGCCGCCGTGCAGGACTATGTCGAACGCTCGGCACGCCAGCGCATCGCAGCGCTCCCCGACGGCGAGTGGGAGACCGTCGACTACATCGACCGCGATCCGGCCGGCGGCGAAGGCATGATCCCGATCCGCATCAAGATGACGATCAAGGGTGACCGCGCGATCTACGACTTCACCGGCAGCCATCCGACCATCGGCTCGATCTACAACTCGGCGTTCGGCGCGACCTTTTCCGCTGTTGCCGCCGGCATGAAGACCTTCTTCCCCGATCTGCCGCTCAATTCCGGCTTTTACCGCTGCTTTGACATCATCGCCCCCGAAGGCTCGATCGTCGATGCCAAATGGCCGATCGCGGTCACCGGCTTCCTGATGCCGTTCGAGAAGATCATGAACTCGATCTACGAAATGTGGTCGAAGCTGATGCCGGAGCGCGCGCTCGCCTGCGCCTTCAATCTCGAATATCTGCTCACCGGCGGTCTCGACGCCCGCAGCGCCGACAAGCCGATCTTCATGTTCTACGACTGGCTGCCCGGCGGCTGGGGCGGCCGCAACGGCAAGGACGGCAGCAATGTCACGACCGCCTGCTTCGGCACCGGGCTGATGTCGCAGCCGGTCGAAGGCCAGGAGCGCGCCAACCCGATCCTGACCACCGAATGCGAGATCCTCAAGGACTCGCCCGGCCCCGGCAAATGGCGCGGCGGCGCGGGCGTCGTGAAGACGTCGCGGATGCTGCAGGCCGAGAAGACCGTGATCTCCTATATCTGCGACCGCGAGCGCGCCATCGTGTGGGGCATCGAGGGTGGCCTGCCGTCGATGCCGCACGGCCTGACCTTGAAGCGCGCCGGCAGCGCCGACGAGGAGCGATTGGGCTCGATCTTCTCGGACGTGCCGATCGGCGAAGGCGACGTCTTTTCGCGTCCGACCGCCGGCGGCGGCGGGTTCGGCGATCCGTTGGAGCGCGATCCGAACCTCGTCATCGAGGACATCAAGGATGACTATGTCTCGGTCGAGCGTGCCGCCAAGGATTATGGCGTCGTGGTGCACACCATCGACGCCGAGCTCTGCAACTACGAAATCGACAGGGTCGCGACCGCGGCGCTCCGGACCAAGATCCGCTCCGAGCGGGTCGCCAATGCCCGTCTCGATCCGGAGATGGTGGCGCAGCGCTACCGTAGTGGAGAGATCAACGCGTTTGATGTGATCCGAAAGCACGCGGTGATCCTCGACTGGGGCACCGGCGCGCTGCTTCCCGAATCCACCCGCCAGTTCCGCGAAGCATTCGAGCGTCGCTCGGTCGCGATGTGGAAAGTGGGCTGATCGTCAGCGGCAGCCGCGCCGCCGGCAGCCGGCGTGGTCCATGCACCAAAGAGGATTCGAAGCCGTCGCCTCCCCGCATCGCCCGCACTTTCATTCAACCATGAGGATAGCGCTATGACGATCACGACGTGCCTTTCTTCCAACCGACTGTGGCCGATCCGCTCCGTGCTCGGCATCGCCGCGGCTCTCGCTCTTGCCAGCACCGCCACGCCGGCGGCGGCAGGGTCCGAGACACCGTGGTTTCCAATGAAGGTCTACGACGCGTCATCCGGGACGCCGAAGCCGGCGGACTACACGCCGCTGGCGAAGGCCGAGAAGCCCTACAGGCTGTGCGTGCTGTTTCCGCACATGAAGGACAGCTTCTGGGTCGCCGTCGCGTACGGCATCGTGAAACAGGCCGAGGCGATGAACGTCAACATGAACCTCTACGAGGCCGGCGGTTACGAAAATCTGCCCAAGCAGCTTTCGCAATTCGATGACTGCATGGCGAGCGGACCGGACGCGATCATCGTCGGCGCGATCTCCGGCGCGGGTCTCAGCAAGAAGTTCGAGGAAGCCAAGGCCAAGGGCGTGCCGGTGGTCGGCGTCACCAATCCGCTGCCGCCGAACGCACTGCCCGCTGCCAACTATGTCGATTTCGTCGCCATGGGCGAGGTCACCGGGGACGGCCTGCTGGCGCAGACCAAGCCCGGCGACAAGCTCAACATCGTGACGTTCCCCGGCCCGGCCGGCTCGGGCTGGGCGGAATCGTTCAATGAAGGGTTCAAGAAGGCCATCGCCAAGAACTCGAACGCGAAGATTCTGGCCGAGAAGTTCGGCGACTCCGGCGTTGCTGTGCAACTCCAGTTGATCCAGGACGCATTGCAGGCTTATCCCGGCATGAACGTGGTCTGGGGCACCGCCCCCACCGCCGAAGCTGCCATCGGCGCCGTCGCGGAGGCCGGCCGAAGCGACCTGAAGATCGTGTCGTCCTACGAAAACCAGGCCATGCTCGACGCGCTGAACCGCGGCGATATCCT
Organism: Bradyrhizobium sp. USDA3010; assembly: GCF_056429065.1. Taxonomy (NCBI): domain Bacteria; kingdom Pseudomonadati; phylum Pseudomonadota; class Alphaproteobacteria; order Hyphomicrobiales; family Nitrobacteraceae; genus Bradyrhizobium; species Bradyrhizobium sp. USDA3010. Next base: position 18,885 of record NZ_JBWJZD010000031.1, on the reverse strand, counting down.
CGCCTTCGCAACCCAATATCCCGTCGGCGAAGGCGCGATCGCGATCGACCAGGCGGTGCGTCTGATCGAGAAGAAGCCGGTCATGAGCCTTGTGCAGCCGGTGGCCACGGTGATCGACAAGACCTCCGCACCGAAGTTGCAGATGGATCTCGTGCTGGCGCCCGCAAGCTGGACGCCGGTCTATTCGGTCAAGGCCAAGTAAGCATGGCCGAGTAAGTCGGCCTGAACGGTCGAGGCGGGAACCGTGCTCCCGCCTGCCTGCTCACGGAGAAGCGGATGAACGTCGAGATCGACCCGAGGCCGCCCGAGCCCTTGCTTCAGTTGCGGGGGATATCGAAGCGATTCACCGGCGTCCGTGCGCTCGACCGCGTCGACCTCGATGTCCGTGCCGGCGAGCTTCACATCCTGTTCGGCGAGAACGGCGCCGGCAAGTCGACCCTGATCAATGTTGTATCCGGTACGTTTCCTCCCGACGAAGGCACGTTCCATTTCGGCGGCGAGGAGATCCACCATCTGACGCCGCAGCGGGCGCGCGAGATCGGCATCAGTCCGGTGTTCCAGGAATTCTCGCTGATCCCGAGCCTCACCGTGGAAGAGAATCTGTTCCTCGGTCGCGAAATCACCCACGGCGGCGTGTTGCGCGCACGCGAGATGCGCAAGCGCGCCAGGGCATTGATCGACGAGCTCGGCTTCGACCTCGATCCCGCGCAACGGATCGACGACCTGTCGCGCGCGCATCAGCAGATGGCCGAGATCGCCAAGGCCCTGCTCGGCCGCGTCCGTCTCTTGATCCTCGACGAGCCGACCGCGTCGTTGACCGAACGCGAAACCGGGCGGCTGTTCGAGCTGATCGCGCGCCTGAAGAGCCAGAATGTCGGGCTGATCTACGTCTCGCACCGCATGCGCGAAATCCGCGCCCTTGCCGACCGTGTGACGGTGCTGCGCGACGGCCGTCACATCCGGACCCTCGACGCCGCGAGGTCGACGGACGGCGAACTCGTGGAGCTGATGACCGGCCGGACGATCGACCTGCTGTTTCCCGCCATCGCCCATCGGCCGGACAAGGTGATGGTCGACGCAGAGAACCTGACGCTCGCCGACGGCAGTGTCCGGGAGGTCAATTTCCACGCCCGGGCCGGCGAGATCACCGGCATCGCGGGCCTCGTCGGCTGCGGCAAGTCGGAGCTGATCCGCGCGATCTACGGCATCGAGCGCGCGTCAGCGGGCGCGATCCGGATCGACGGCGCGCCTTACGAATTTCCAACCCCAAGACAAAGCCTCAAGCGCGGCGTCGCCTACTTCCCCGCCAACCGGATCGCCGAAGGGCTCGCGCTGTCCCGTCCGATCCGCGAGAACACGTCGATGACCGGGCTCGACCTGCCCGCCTTCGCCCGCTTCGGCGTCTTACGGCAGGCCGCCGAACGCGTGACGATCGCGGGCATCATGGAGCAGCTGCAGCTGAGGCCGCCGAACATCGAACGGAGCGCCGGCGCCCTGTCGGGCGGCAACCGTCAGAAAGTGATGCTGGGACGCGCGCTGACGCGCGAGCTGACCGTGTTCCTGTTCGACGAGCCGAGCGTCGGCATCGACGTCGGCGCCAAGCTCGAGGTCTACGAGTTCATGAAGCGCCTCGTCGAGGCCGGCGCCGCCGTGATCGTGGTGTCGTCCGAATTGCCCGAGGTGCTGGCGCTGTCGAACCGGCTCTACGTCATGCATCAGGGCCGCATCGCCGCCGAGCTGACAGGCGCCGCAAAGACCGAGCAGAATGTGCTTTCGAGCTTCTTCCGCGATCATCTCGCCGCGGAGGTCGCATGAACACGGCGATGGTCGCCGCAGCGCCACGGGGCTTGGTCAGCCTCCGGTCGATCGCAGGCCGGATCGGGTTGCTGCCGGCCCTGCTTGTGATGCTCGTGGCCGGCATGTCGGCGGTCGACGCGCAGTTCTACGGCATCATCAACGTCCTCAACATCCTGCGCAACGCCTCGCTGCTGGCAATCGTCGCCTGCGGCCAGGCGCTGGTCATCATCGCGGGCGGCTTCGATCTTTCGGTTGGCGCGATGGTCGCCCTGGCGAGCGTCGTCACGGCCAAGACCATGGCAGCCACCGCAGCCGTATTTCCCGGCTCCAACGTCCTCATCATCGCAAGCGGGGTCGCGGCCGGGCTCGGTTGCGGCGTCGCGGTCGGGCTCGTCAACGGCTTCTGCGTGGCAAAGCTCAAGGTCTCCGGCTTCGTGGTGACCCTGGGCACGATGTCCGCCACAGCCGGTGTCGGCCTCATGATCACTAACGGCATCCCCGTTTACGGCATGCCCGAAATATTCGTGAAAGGCTTCGGACGCGCCCAGGCATTCGGTCTGCCGACCGCCGCCCACGTCGCGCTGATCGTGATCCTGGTGATGGTGTTTGCACAGCGGCGCACGCTGTTCGGCCGCTACGCTTACGCGATCGGCGGCAATGTCGATGCCGCCGTGGTGTCGGGCGTGACGATCCAGCGCCATATCGTTGGCACCTACGTCGTATCGAGCGTCCTTGCGGCCTTGACCGGCATTCTGCTGACGGCACAGGTCGGCTCCGGCCAGGCAAGCTTTGGCGGCGACCGGATGATGCTGCAGTCGATTGCCGCCGCCGTCATCGGCGGCGTCAGCTTGCGCGGTGGCGTCGGACGCATCGAGATTGTCGCCATCAGCGCGCTGTTCCTGACCATTCTTGGCAACGCACTCAACCTCCTGCACGTCGACTCGCGGCTCCAGCCGGTCTTCCTCGGCGTCATCATGGTCGCAGCCGTGGCGCTCGACGAACTCAGCCGACGGAGCAAGCCGCGTGTCTGACCTCGAATTGACCGTTGCCGCCAAGGACACCGACCGCCCGAAGCTGACGCTCGGCCGCCGGCTCTGGAGCGCGGTCCTGCCAGTCGCGCTGGCAGTGCTGTTGCTCGGCTTCGCCGCGGTCGACCGCGGGGTGCTGTCGCCGGCCAATCTGCTCAACATCGCACAGCAGACCAGCTATCTGGCGCTGTTCGCGATGGCGCAGACCGTGGTCATCCTGACGCGCGGCTTCGACCTTGCACTGGGCCCGACGGTATCGATGGTCAGCGTCGGCAGCGCGCTCGCGATGGCCGGCGCCACGGCGTCTGGCCACGGCGCGGGCGCCGTGCTGCTCGCCGGGCTCGGCGCCGGCTTCGCCCTCGGCATCGCGTGCGGCCTCTTCAATGGCGTCGTCGTCGCGCTGCTCGGGGTCAATCCCTTCGTCGCGACCCTCGGCAGCTACAATATCGCGATCGGGATTGCGACCACCCTTTCGGCCGGACGGCCGGTACAAGGCGTGCCGGCACCGTTCTCGCAGATCTTCTACAGCGGCAGCATCTTCGGCGCGCCGGCGGCGATTGTGATCACCCTCGCGGTCGGCATCGCGCTTCATTTGCTGCTGGCGCGCACCGTGTTCGGCCGGTCGCTCTATCTGATCGGCACCAACCCGCGTGCCGCGGCGGTCGCCGGCCTGCCGGTCAAGCGCATCCTGGTCGCGACCTATGTGCTGTGCTCGGGACTTGCCGCGCTCGGTGCGATCATGATGACTGCGCGGACCGGATCGGGCGAACCGAACCTCGGCGGCGCGCTGTCGCTGCAGGCGATCGCCGGCGCCGTGGTCGGCGGAACGAGCCTGGCAGGCGGGCGCGGCGGCGTCGGCACCGCCGTGCTCGGCGCCCTGTTCATCACCATTCTCTCCAACGGCATGAACCTCACCCGGATCGACGGGTACGTCCAGATGGTCGTGCTCGGCGCGATCGTCATCATCGGCGTGCTGCTGGATCGCCTGCGGCAGGAGCGGCGCCAATGATGTCAGGCTTTCCCATCCAGAATAGCCCAGTCTCAGCGCGCGATGCGCCGGCATCGATCTATGTCGCGCCTTCGCTCGCCGCCGCACTCGACGCGTTGAGCGAATATGGTGCCGCTGGTGCCTCTTTGGCCGGCGGCACATGGATCATGCGATCGCCGATCCGGCACGAACCGCTCAGGAACCACTATGTCGCCATCGGAAGGATCGCCGAGCTGACCGCGGTCCGGATCGGCAGCGATGCCATCGAGATCGGCGCGGCGGTCACGCACGCGGCACTTGCGGCAGCTTTGGCCGGCCTTCCGGAATTTGCCGGCCTCGCAGCCGCCGCCGGAGGCTCCGCCAACCCCGCGATCCGCGCGATGGCGACGATCGGCGGCAATCTCGCGGCGTCGGAATTCGCCGCGGCGGATTGCGTGCCGGCGCTGCTCTGTCTCGATGCCGATGTCGAGATCTCGGGCCGCGACGGTCGCGAGCGGATCGGCCTCGCGGATTTCCTCGCGGTCCGATCAACGCTCGCACCCGGCCGCCTGGTGACACGGATCATCGTGCCTCGGGCGGAGCGCAAGACGGCCCATGCCCGCCTGCCACTGCGCCGATCGGGCGATTATCCGGTCGCCATCGTCAGCCTATCGCTCAGCGTCGATGCGGCGAACCGCGTCCAGGCGGCGCGGATTGCGGTCGGGTCGGTCGAACCGAGCGCGCGGCGATGGCCACGGCTTGAAGCGGCGCTTCTCGGACGTCTGCTCGACGCCGCAGCGGCGGCACGAACCGCGGCCGAACTGACCGACGAGTTCGTCGGCCGCGACAGCGTCGATGCGCCGGGCTGGTATCGGGTCAGCGTGCTACCCGGCCTCGTCCGCCGCGCCGCGATCGCTGCACTTGGTTCATGAACGCGCGGAGATGACATGGGATTCAGCCTGACCGTCAACGGCGATCGGCTCTCCTCTGCGGCCGATCCTGCCACCCCGCTGGTCGATATCCTGCGCGAAGAGATGCATCTGACCGGCGCGAAGCCTGTCTGTCGCGAGGGCTTTTGCGGCGCCTGCATGGTGCTGGTCGACGGCGAGCCCACGCCGTCGTGCCTGCTGCCCGCTGCGCTGGCCGATGGCCGCGAGATTCACACCGTCGAAGGCCTTGCACCTCAGGGAACGCTGAACCGCATCCAGGCCGCGCTCGAGGCCAGCGATGCCGTCCAGTGCGGCATGTGCTTTCCCGGCATGGTGGTGAGCCTGACGCATCTCCTGACGACCCGGCCGGATGCCACCCGTGACGACATCCGGGCGGCGCTGACCGGAAATATCTGCCGCTGCACGGGCTATGAACGCATCGTCGAGGCGACCCTGCTCGCCTTGGCCACGGCATGATCGGGAGGCGCAAGGATGTCAGACGTTTCCGCAACGATGGATTTGCGCCGGCGTGACGCTGCCGACAAGCTGCGTGGCCGCACCCGCTACACTATCGACCGGTATCTGCCGGGCATGCTGCATGCCGCGGTGCTGCGCGCCGGCGTGCCGGCGGGGCGGATCGTTCGCCTCGATACCTCCAGGGCGGCCCGCATGCCGGGCGTGCGTGCGATCGTGACGGCGGCCGATGCGCCCGGCATGATCGGGATCGGCATCGCCGATCACCCGCTCTTCGCCCGCGACGTCATCCGCTACGACGGCGAGCCGATCGCCGCGGTCGCAGCCGCCACATTGGCGCAGGCGCAGGCCGCACTCGCGGCGATCGACGTGGAGATCGAGCCGCTCCCCGCAGTCTTGACCATGGCGGATGCGCTGGCATCGGATGCGCCGCTGGTTCATCCGGACTGGCGCAGCTATGAGGTCTTGCTCGAAGGCAGCGCGCGCGGCGGCAACGTCGCCTGGGAGGCGACCGTCGTTCGCGGCGACGTCGATGCCGCCTTTGCCCGGCCCGACGTTGAGATCGTCGAAAGCTGCTTTCGCGTCGGCCGGCAGAATCACGTGGCCTTCGAGCCGCGCGCAGTCGTCGCAAGCTACGAGGACGGACGCTTTCACATCGAGACGTCAACGCAAGTTCCCTGGAGTGTCCGCAATGCGACCGCGCGCCTGCTCGGCGTGCCGGCGTCGCAGGTCCGCGTCACGGTGCCGCCGGTCGGCGGCGGCTTCGGTCTGAAGTTCGATCTGGCCGTTGAGCCCTTCGCCGCCCTGCTCGCCCGCGCCAGCGGCCGGCCGGTGCGCCTCGTCAATTCACGCGAGGAGGAGATGCTGACCTGCCTGTTCCGCGAGAACGCTGATATCCGCATCCGCTCGGCGGTGACGCGCGCGGGAGATATCGTGGGGCGCGAGGCGGTCGTCCTGATGGACTGCGGCGCCTATGGCGGCGAACAGATATTCCTGACCACCATGACCGCGCACACGCTCGGCGGAAACTACAGGCTTGGAAGCGTCCGCATGGTCTCGCGCGCGGTCTATACCAACACGGCGCCGAACGGCGCGTTCCGCTGTTGCAACGGGGTCTACAACACCTTTGCGCTCGAGCGGCACACCGACGAAATCGCGGCGAGGATCGGAATGGATCCGCTTGCCTTCCGTCGCCGCAACGTGCTTGGCGACAAGGATCTCGGCGCCACCGGCCAGGTGTTCGAAGGCAATGTGCTCGGCCCGATGCTCGAGCGGATGGATACGCTGCGCGATGCGGCAGCGCCGCCGCCGGCGCGCACCGACGGCCGGCTCTATGGACGCGCGACCACCGTCGGCACCTGGTTCGTCTTCGTCGGCCCATCGGCCGCGACGGTGAACATGAATGCCGACGGCACGGCGACGCTGGTCACGTCGGGTGTGGAGATTGGATCCGGCTCGATGATGCAGAGCCTGCCGCAGATCGTGGCCGGCACGCTCGGCATTGCACCCGAGCATGTGATCGTCCGCGCCGCCGATACGGATGCGGCCGGTTATGACGTCGGCGTCGGCGGCGGCCGTACCACGGTTTCGCTCGGCGCGGCCAGTCTGTCGGCAGCGCAGGAGGTGCGCACGAAGCTCTTGAAGGTCGCCTCGGAGATGATCGAGGCTGCGCCCGATGATCTCGTGATGCGCGACGGGCGGATCGAGATCGCCGGCGCGCCAGGCTCCGGCCGTACGGTCACGGAGGTCGCAACCCGCGCCCAGGCACTGGCTGGCCCAGTGTCCGGCACCGGCGCCTTCACCGGCGCCGGCGTACCGGCGATGCCGGGCTGCGTGGCCGGACATTTCATCGACGCGATCGACATTCCCGTCTTCGCCGTCCACGACTGCGAGGTCGCCGTCGATCCGGAAACCGGACATGTCGAGGTGCTCAGCTATCGCGTGGTGCAGGATGTCGGCCGCGCGCTGAACCCGCGCGCCATCCATGGCCAGATCCAGGGCGGTGTCGTGCAGGGGCTGGGTTATGCGTTGCACGAGGAAGTCACGATCGGCAGCAACGGTCGCGTCTGCCAGAACGGTTTCGAGACCTATCGCGTGCCGCTGGCGCTCGATGTCGTGCCGGTGGAGATCAGCCTCTACGAGGGTGCGCCGTCGATCGGACCGCTCGGCACCAAAGGTGCCGGCGAGGTGCCGATCCTGAATGTCGGAGCGGCCGTCGCATGCGCGGTTGCCAACGCCACGGGCAAGCGCGTCCAGGCACTTCCTTTGACCCCGCCACGCGTGCTCGAACTTCTGCTCGATGGCAAGCAGGATCTGACCCTTCCCCACATTGCCGATGCGTGGGCCGACAATCTGATACGTTCGCATCAGACAGCTGCCAAGACATAGCAACGAGCCGGCGGGCGGTGTCGCTAGACCCAGCCGCCGTCGACGATATGGCTCTGGTTGGTGCAGGCGCCGCTGTCGTCGGCGGCGAAGAAGAGGACGACACGGGCGATGTCATCGGGCACGAGCTTGCGCTTCAGGCATTGGCGCTGCATCAGCTCGGCCACACCTTCGGGCGTCAACCACAGATCCTGCTGCCGCCGGGTCATGATCCATCCCGGCAGGATGGAGTTGACCCGCACGTTGTGCGGCCCGAGATCGCGGGCCAGCGCCCGGGTGAGGCCCTGAACCGCTGATTTGGCCGTGGTGTAGCAGGGCATGTTGCCCTGACCGATCACCCAGCTCACCGAGCCGATGTTGACGATCGAACCGCCCCCCGCCTGTTTCATGTCGGGTGCGACCGCCTGGGCACTGAAGAACTGATGCTTCAGGTTGACGGCGATCCGCTCGTCCCAGAATTCCGGCGTCACGTCCTCGATCGCGTGACGGTCGTCGCGCGCCGCATTGTTGACCAGGATGGTGATCGGCCCGAGCGCCTCACGGATGCCGGCAACCGCGCGCCGCAGTGCGGCGATGTCGCGCAGGTCGGCGTGCTCGAAGTGCACGCGGGCATGCGCTCCCAAATCGGACAGCAGCTGCTCCGAGGACGTCACATCGATATCAATGAATCCGACCCGCGCGCCCTGGCTGATAAACTGGCGGACGATGGCCTCGCCGATGCCTGAACCGCCACCGGTTACCAGGACGGTCCGGTCCTTGAGGCTTGGATAGATGGCACCCTGCATTGGCATTCTCTCGCTTTGGCGCCTGAAGCGCGTCGGTTGCGTTGCTGCGGCTCCAGCCAAGAGCCACGGCTCCCGAGGTTCACTCGGTCGTCTCCATGTGGTTTCGGTCCACGACCCGCAGCGTCCGCCGCACCATGCCGTCGACAATCGTCGCCGCCTCGCTTGGACGCACATGGATCGCGGTGGACTTGAGCAGCCACGGCAACACTGCCCGCTCGAGCCGCTCCTCATAGGCACTGCGCATCATGTCGAATGCCTGCAGGCCCGGACCCGCGAGGATGATGTGATGCGGGCGCAGCACCGATATCGTCGTGGCGACCGCATCGGCAAGCGCGTGGCCTGCCTGCCGGAATAACTGCTCGAGACGAGGATCGCCGGCGCGCGCCCGCGCGCGCAGCAGAGCCATCTGCGCCTCGGACGGCTGTTGCGATACCGCCGGCGGCAGGTCGAGAAAGGTACGCGCGTCGCGGTAGAGCGCATAGTCGGCGAGATGGGCCTCGATGCAGCCGCGCTGACCGCAGCGGCATTGCGGACCGTTCGGCGCCAGCTTGACATGGCCGATCTCACTGCCTGCGCCGGCACCGTCGCGCGCTTCACCGTCGACAACGACGCCCATGCCGACGCCGTGGCCCACCATGATCGTGGCCGTGAGGCCCTGCGCCAGCGCCGGCTCGGCGGCTGCGAGGGCCAGCGCAACCGCAACCGCATCGTTCGCCATCACGACTTCGACGCCGAATGCCTGGCGGACCGGCGTCGCCAGATCGACGTCGGTGATCGACAGCGCCGGGCTCCACAGATGCCGGCCGGTGTCGGAGTCAACGATGCCCTGCAACGCAATCCCGATTCCGAGCAGCCGATCTCGCGGCGTGGCCGTCGCATCAATCATGGCGTCGATCTGCGCGATCACGAGATCGCACAACGCGGCTGCATCGAGCGCGCGTGTAGTCAGTTCAAGTCGCGACTGCGCCAGGGCGGAGCCGCTGAAATCGGCGATCAATGTCTCGATCAGATTCATGCGCAGCGAGACCGCAATGATGCGGCCAAACTCGGGGTTCAGGGTCAGCAAGACCGCCGGCCGGCCGCGGCGGCGGCCGTTCAGGCCGTCCGTATCCTCTTCGTCGGTATCGTCGGGCCACACCGTCGCCGTCTCTGTCACTGCTTCGCACAGCAGGTCTTCCGCCATCAGTTTCGACGTGATGGCCGATATGGCCGGGAAGCTCAGCCCCGTGCTGCGTGCCAGCTCGACGCGCGGCAATGGCCCCTGACGCCGCAAAACTTCGACGAGCCGGCCGCGGTTCGATCCGCGGGCCAAACTCGAAGCGCGTCTCAGCGGTTCGGGCTGTTCATTCATATCGGCTTTTTTAATTCGCTTAATGAAGTTATTCAACGCGAGCAACTCATATAATGGTCAAAAGGCGCCGGTAGTGGCAACAATACATCACCGCAACACTATTATTGCTTGAAGATACGGGCGACAACATCCTTGACTGGACATTTTGCCGCGCTAATTTATTAGTTACGTGAATAAAATAAGGCGTGAAAAGCGCCGAGCGTGAAAACCCCTCACCAGGGGTGTCGACAGGGAGGTGCATATGAATGACTCAATGAAACGATTGATCGTGCCACTATTGGCGGGCGCAGCCGCGCTCGCGATGGCCACAGGGATAGCACAGGCGCAGCAGAAAAAGACCATCGCCCTGGTAACCAATGTCGCGGCCGACTTCTGGACCATCGCGGGCCGCGGGCTCGAGAAGGCGCAGAAGGAGCACCCGGAATACAATATCGAGCTGATCGTCACCAACGAAGGCACCGCGGCCGGCCAGCGGCGCGAGTTGGACGACCTCTTGGTGCGCGGTGTCGCCGGCATCTCGATCTCGGTCGACGATGCGCCGCATGCAACCGAAGAACTGAACAAGGTCGCGGCCAAGACCGTGCTGATCACGACGGACAGCGACGCGCCGCAGAGCAACCGTCTCGCCTATATCGGCACCGACAACGTCGCGGCTGGGCGGCAGGCCGGCGAGGAGATCAAGAAGGCGCTGCCGAACGGCGGCAAGATCGCGCTGTTCGTCGGAACGATGGACGCCGACAATGCCCGCGAGCGCGTACAGGGCATCAAGGAATCAATCGCCGGCACCAAGGTCGAACTGGTCGACGTGTTCACCGACCAGGTGGACTTTGCCAAGGCCAAGGCGAACATGGAGAACGTGCTCGTCAAATATCCAGACATCGCGCTGCTCTCCGGCCTGTGGAGCTACGAGACCCCGCTGATCTATGATGCGGTGAAGGCCGCGGGCAAGGCCGGAAAGGTGAAGATCGTCGGCTTCGACGAGGACCAGCGGACGCTGCGGGGCATTTCCGACGGCACGATCGAATCCACGGTCGTGCAGCAGCCCTACGAGTTCGGCTATCTCTCCGCCACCAACATCATCAAGACGCTGAACGGCGACAAGTCCTGGATTCCGAAGGACAGCAAACTGATCGTGCCGACCAAGGTGATCAGCAAGACCAACGTCGCCGAGTTCGCCGGACAGCTGAAGGAACTGCTGAAGAAGTAACTTCAGTCGGCTTCACCGCCCGGCCGCCACAGGCCGCCGGGCGGGATGCAGGAGGACAAGCCGAATGCCGGAGACGCTGCTCGAACTCAGCGGTATCAGCAAGACCTATCCCGGCGTCAGGGCGCTCGACGACGTCAATCTGCGCGTCTGCCGCGGCGAGGTGCTGGGCCTGATCGGCGAGAACGGCGCCGGCAAGTCGACGCTGATGCGCGTGCTGGCCGGCGTGATCGCACCGAGCGCGGGCGTGATCCGCATCGGCGGCAACGACCACGCAAGGATGACGGTGAACGAGGCGACCCTCGCCGGCATCGCCTTTGTGCACCAGGAGCTGAACCTGTTCGAGAATCTCGACGTCGCCGCGAATGTCTTCATCGGACGCGAGAAGCTTACCGGCAGCCTGCTGAAGCTGGTGGACAATGCGGAGATGCATGCCCGCGTGATGCCGCTGCTGGAACGGCTGGGCGCCGACTTCACGCCGGGCACGCTGGTCGAGAATTTGTCGATTGCGGAGCGCCAGATGGTGGAGATCGCCAAGGCGCTCTCGATCGACGCCCGCGTGATCATCATGGACGAGCCGACCTCCAGCCTGACGATTTCGGAGACGGAGCGGTTGCTGGAGGTGATCGCCGACCTGAAGGCCCACGGCATCTCGGTGATCTACATCTCGCACCGGCTGGGCGAGATCATCGGCTGCGCCGATCGTGTCGTGGTGCTACGCGACGGGCGCACCGTGGGCGAACTGGCGCGGGACGAGCTGAGCCATGCCGCAATGATCCGCCTGATGATCGGCCGCGACCTGAAGGCGCTGTATACACCGCCGGCACGCTCGCCGCAGCCGGGCGGCTGCGATATCGCCGGCGTCGTGACGACCGCCTTTCCCGACCGGCAGATTGACCTTTCCGTGCGGCGCGGCGAGATCCTCGGCCTCGCCGGACTCGTCGGCGCCGGCCGCACCTCCCTTGCCCGCGCGGTGTTCGGCGTTGACCCGCTGTTGGGGGGCGAGATCAGGATCGACAACGCGCCGGTCGGCGTCGCCTCGCCGCGCGACGCGATCAGGCAAGGGATCTATCTGGTGCCGGAGGATCGCAAGAAATCCGGGCTGGTGCTGGAGCTGCCGATCCGCGAGAACGTGACGCTCGCGAGCCTGCTGGATCATGCGCGGATGTGGCTGGTCAACGGCGCGGCCGAACGCAGAATCGCGAAAGACCAGGCCAGGAGCCTGTCGATCAAGGCGCCGAGCATCGACATCGAAGCCGTAACGCTCTCCGGCGGCAACCAGCAGAAAGTGGTGCTGGGCAAGTGGCTTTCGATGCAGCCGCGCGTGATGTTCTTCGACGAGCCGACCCGCGGCATCGATGTCGGCGCCAAGAGCGAGATCTACGCGCTGATGCGCAGCCTCGCCGACCGGGGCGTTGCGATCGTGATGATCTCCTCCGACATGGAAGAGGTCATCGGCGTCTCCGACCGCGTCGCAGTGATGCATGAAGGCAGTGTCAGCGGCGTGCTCGAGCGCGACCAGTTCAGCGAATACAACGTGTTAAGGCTGGCGGTCGGCCAGGCGCTCGAAACCCTGGAGACCGCTGCGCCATGATGAAGAAGGAACTCGGCCTGTTCTTGCTGCTGGCGGTGATCTCCGCCATCACCGGCGCGATCAATCCGGCCTTCCTGTCGTTCGTGAACTTGCTGAACATGGCCAATCTGATCGGCCTGTTCGGTGTGTTCGCACTGGGCGAAGGTCTCGTCATCATCACCGGCGGCATCGATCTTTCGCTCGGCTCGATGTTCGCGCTGCTCGGCGTCGTCTTCATCGACTTGCTGACAACGTATCAAGTACCCTGGCCGTTCGCGCTGTTGCTTGTCCTGATGGGCGGGCTGGCGCTGGGCGGCATCCAGGGTTTCCTGATCACCCGGCTGAAAATGCAGCCCTTCATCGTGACGCTGTGCGGGTTGCTCATCTATCGCGGCGCCGCGCGCTATTACACCAGCGATTCGACACGCGGCTTCGGCTATGGTGACGAGGCCAGCACGCTGGGCAACATCGCCTCCGGCAATGTCGCGGGCATTCCGAACACCTTCATCTTCCTGATCATGCTGGCGCTGATCCTCGGCGTGCTGCTGCATCGTTCGGTCTACGGACGCTGGCTTTATGCCGTGGGCAAGAACGAGGAAGCGGCGCGCTTCTCCGGTATCAACACCAATATCGTGATCGCGACCGCTTATGTCATCAGCGGCGGCCTCGCCGGCGTTTCGACCGTGATGTTCGTCTTCTACACCAACTCGGTCTCTCCGAGTTCCTTCGGCAATTTCTACGAACTCTATGCGATCGCGGCTGCCGTCCTCGGCGGCTGCAGCCTGCGCGGCGGCGAGGGCTCGATTCTCGGCATCGTGCTGGGCACAGCGCTGTTGCAGGTGCTGCAGAACCTCGTGAACATCCTCGGCATTCCGAACTCCCTGAACTTCGCGGTGATGGGGACCGTGATTTTGATCGGCGTTCTGGCGGATCAGCAATTGCAGGCCCGCCGGCGGCGCAAGGCGGCGCTGGCCGGCCTCGCCCGCACGGCGCCTCGAGCAAAGGAACCCACAATTCTGCAAAACGCATCTGCGCACGGCGCGACGGCGCTGCCGACGAGCGCGGGCGATCAAGCGTGACTCGACTGCGAAGAACCACGATCGGGAATATGGCCGCGGCGACTTCGGTAGAGGAACAAGGGGAAGAGAGTTCAATGCGCAAGACTGATCAAGCATACGACGCTCGCGTCCACGTTGACCCTGCACGCCGAACCCGGTGGGGCCGCGGACAGACCCTCACCACCGTCGTGAAAGGCTTTGGTGTGCGCGCAGTTTCTATCTCAAGTTGACGGATCGATACATTGATTGACGGGGCACGTTCCAGGCCGAAGGGCTTTGGGCAGGGACGTGAGACAAAAATGGACAAAGCCGGGGACGCTGGGAGTGCAGAAAATGTTGCATAGGTCTGTAAACACCGCGCGGGCATGCGGCGTGGGGATCGCTTTGTTATCTATGTTCGGCGGCGGCGCGCATGCGGCCGATCTCTTAACGAAAGCTCCGCCCATTCCTTACGCTGAGACCGATGATTTCTGGACAAGACCATATCTGTTCGGCGATCTCGGCAGAACGCAGCTGAAGGAGCGGGGCATCTCGCTGGCCCTGACGCTGGGCGACGAAGCCGTCGGCAATCTGTCGGGTGGAAACAGGAACACCGCGACCCAAGCCGGACAGCTGTTCTTTCAAGCCAAGTTCGACATGGCAAAGCTTGCCGGCATCCAGGGCGGCCTGGTCGGCCTCACGCTGGTCGACCGCTTCGGGCACAATCTGAACGACGAGGCAGGCATTCCGGCCTTGCAGCTGACCAACGAAGTGTTCGGCCGCGGCAATATTCTGCGCCTCACCGAACTCTATTACTCGCAGAAACTGTTCGATGACCGCCTTGAACTCAAGGGCGGCCGTCTTCCGGTCGGCTCCGACTTCTTCTTCGGCCTGTGCGAGTTCATCAACCTGACGTTCTGCGGCGGCCAGCCCGGCAACATCCAGGGTGGCTACATCTACAACTGGCCGGTGAGCCAATGGGCCGGTGTCGCACATTACAACTTCGCCAAGGAATGGCAGCTTTCGGTCGGCGTCTACGACGCCAATCCGAACTATCTGACGACGTCGGACTCCGCGACCTACTTCCTGCCGGGCGTCCCCGGCTCGAGCCGGGCCTCCGGCGTGCTGGTGCCGGTCGAGGTGGTCTGGGCGCCGAGCGGTCCCCTGAACGGGACCTGGCGATTCGGCGGCTGGTATGACAGCGCGTCGACGATTGACGGTGGCCTTCCGGGTATCATCGCGATCGCCCCGGGCATCGGCGGCGTCTCGGACCAGAATCTGGGCGATCAACGCGGCCGCTATGGCGTCTATGAGTCGATCCTGCAGCGGCTGACCGTTGAGGGTGCAAAGGCACAGGGTTGGTACATGTTCCTCAACACGACGGTCGCCGATCACCGGACGTCGTATCAGGACTACCAGGTCGCCCTGGGCTTCCGGCACACCGGAACGTTCTCCTGGCGCCCGGAAGACGAAGTCGGCTTCGCGGTAGGCACGACCCACGTGAATTCGGCTGCGCTCACCCTGAATGCGGGCGGAAACGAAGTTCCGATCGAAGCCTGGTACGGCTGGCAGGCGACTGGCTGGATGAACCTCAAGTTCGACGCCCAGTACGTGATCAATCCCGGCGGGCGCGGCTATAATGCCGCCGGCATCAAGACCGAGAATGCCTGGGTCCTTGGTCTGCGCACGCTGGTGCACTTCTGAGCCGGAGGGGGTTTGCCAGCATGCCCGAGCGAGGCCAGCCATGGTAACCCCTCACGACGCCGGGCTGGCCGTCCTGGAGTTGAAGGGCATCGGCAAGGAGTTCGGCGCCATTCGCGCGTTGCATGGCGTCGACCTGTGCGTTTCTCCCGGCGAGGTGGTCGGCCTGATGGGAGACAACGGCGCCGGCAAGTCGACGCTCGTCAAGATCATCGCCGGCAACTTCCCGCCAAGTCACGGCGAGATCCGCTTTGACGGCAACCCGGTTCGTTTCGCCCGGCCGATCGATGCCCGCGCGGTCGGAATCGAAGTGGTCTATCAGGACCTCGCGCTCGCCGACAATCTCACGGCAGCGGCCAATGTCTTCCTCGGCCGTGAGCTCAAGCGCAAGCTTGGTCCGTTCGCGTTTCTCGACCACAAGGCGATGGCAGCCCGCGCGCTGGAGCTGTTCGGCGAGCTGCGGTCGGAGACCCGACCGCACGATCTCGTCAAGCAGATGTCGGGCGGCCAGCGTCAGGCGGTCGCGATCGCACGGACTCGGCTGTCCAATGCCAAGCTCGTGATGATGGACGAGCCGACGGCCGCGATCTCGGTCCGCCAGGTCGAGCAGGTGCTGAGCCTGATCCATCGCCTGAAGGAACAGGGAGTCGCGGTGATGCTGATCTCGCACCGCATGCCCGACGTGTTCGCGGTCTGCGACCGCGTCGTCGTGATGCGCCGAGGCGAAAAACGTGCCGACAAGGCGATCGGCGACACTAGCCCCGAGGAAGTCACCTCCCTCATCACGGGAGCGAGAGAGGCTGCGTAATGGCCACGCCCCTGGAATCTCCCATCACCTTCAGCAATGTCGGCAAGACCAAATGGTGGCAGAGCGGCTTCTTTGCCTCGCAGACTGGGTACGTCCTGCTCGCGCTGGTGGCGCTGTTCGTGGTGATGAACTTCGCCAGCCCCTACTTCCTCACCGAAGGCAATATGCAGAATGTGGCGAAGAACTTTTCCTTCATCGCCATCGCCACGCTCGGCGTGACCTTCGTCATCATCACCGGCGGCATCGATCTCTCGGTGGGCTCGGTGATGTGCTTTTCCGCGATGATCACCTCGATGGTCATGACGCATATCTCGACACCCGGCATGCCCGGCGCGGAGTGGTTCGTGCATCTGGCCGACGACGGCAAGACCGTAATCGCCAATCTGCCCGGCTTGATCCTGCTCGTCTCGATCCTGGCAGGACTCGGCGTCGCGCTGATCGTCGGTCTCGTCAATGGCTTCTGCATTGCGGTGCTCGGGCTGTCGCCTTTCGTCACCACGCTCGGCATGCTTTCGATCGTGCGCGGCCTCGGTTACGTCGTCTCCAACGGCCGCGGCAGTTTTCCCAGCGGCCCCGAAGCCGATTATCTCTACGCGCTGACATCCGGCGTCGTATTCGGCATGCCGGCGCCGTTCATCTATCTCGTGGTTCTTGCGGTGGCGATGGCGATCGTGCTGCATCACACCGGTTTCGGCCGCCACGTCTTTGCCGTCGGCGGCAACGAGAAGGCGGCCGCGCTGACCGGCATTCCGGTCGTGCGGGTGAAGATCGAGATCTATGTGATCTGCGCGCTCGCCGCGGGTCTGCAGGGCATCATCATCTCCGGCTGGCTGGGATCTGCGCCGGCAAACATGGCGACGTCCTACGAGCTCAACGTGATTGCAGCCGCCGTCATCGGCGGCGCCAATCTCGCCGGCGGCGCCGGCGGCCCGCTCGGGGCGATCGTCGGCTGCGTGCTGCTCGAGGTGATCCGCAACGGCCTCGTGCTCGCGCAGATCAACTCCTACTGGCAGCAGACCTTGGTGGGCGTGATCATCATCGCAGCGGTGCTGGTCGATCGTCTTCGCTCGCGCATGGCCTGAAGAGTTCGTCCTGGAGGATCACAATGTCCGCCTATCCGCCTTCGGGAGCCGCTAATTTCAAGAGATAGGCACAAAATGTGGAGGGAAACAATGAAGAAGGCACTTCTTGCCGCTGCGGTCCTCGCCATGATGGCGACACCCGGCTTTGCCGAGAGCTACAAATTCGTGATCGTGCCCAAGGCGATGAACAATCCGTTCTTCGATTTCGCGCGCGACGGTTGCCAGAAGCGCGCCAAGGAACTCGGCAACATCGAATGCATCTACAAGGGTCCCGTCGAGCACGAGCCGGCGACGCAAGCGCAGATCATCCAGGATTTCATCACCCAGAAGGTGGACGGCTTGGCCATCTCGGTCGCCGATGTCGCGGCCATGACCAAGTCGATCGAGGCGGCAAATGCGGCCGGCATTCCCGTCATCACGTTTGACGCGGACGCGCCGGGCTCGAAGCGGATTGGCTATATCGGCACCGACAACAAGGAGTTCGGCGTCGCGCTCGGCAAGCAGTTGCTGAAGCTCCGGCCCGATGGCGGCAAGTACGCGATGGTCTCCGGCGGGCCGGGTGCGAAGAACCTGGCCGAACGCGTCGATGGCGTCCGGGAAGCGCTCAAAGGCTCGAAGTGGACCGAAGTCGGGGGCTCGCCGACGTTCTGCAACGACGACCCCGCGCTGGGTGTTCAGCAGATGACCGATCTGCGCACCGCTGTTCCCGATCTCGCGGCGATCATCCCGGTCGGCGGCTGGCCGATGTTCGCCCCGGAAGGCTTCAAGGCGTTCGCCAGCAAGAGCAAGAAGGACCTCGACGCCGGCAAGTTCACGCTCGTCGTGGCCGATACCCTCAAGATGCAGCTTGAACTTCTGAACGAGGGCTATGTCAACGCACTGATCGGCCAGCGTCCGTTCGAGATGGGCGAGAAAGCGATGGATACGCTGCTTGCCATCAAGAAGGGCCAGAAGGTGCCGGAGATCATCCACACCGGTCTCGACGTCGTGACAAAGGACAACGTCGCGGCGATGCTGAAGTAGCAGCGTGCGCAGCCCGGAGGTGGCGCCACCTATTCGTGGAAAATTGCCGTTCTGCGCACGAAATCGGGCCCTTGGTAGCGGGAGACCGCTACATCGCTAGACCCATTATTTCGGAGGCCCTGTTTTCTTATCGACGCGCAGCGTAACCGGCACGGTGGGCGCCTCGAAAGTCCGCCAGATGCCACCTTTTGTGCGCGATCTAACTACGGCTTCGAAAGCTACCGAGCAGGTTCAAATCCCGGAGCCGCAACCACCGATACCGACATTCGCTGATCGTGGCCGTTTGAAGCAGACAATTCCCTGCGTCCCGAACGCAGCGAACATTGGCTAAATCGTTAATTTTTCTTGCTGTAGCAGCCACTTCCGTCCCGTTTCGTTCACAGTCGTTTCACCCTATTCGTTGCGATTTCGTTGCGGCGTTCTCGATGCGGAACGGGAGTCGGTGATTCATTGGCATCTCAGATGAGCAGTGAGATCTCAGGCCCAGGTTAACAGGCCGAACGGGACGCGCTCGCGGCGCGTAGCGCAGTCCGCTCGTCATTGGTCGCAAAGCTGACGCGGACGTGACAATTGTCGAGAATGGCATTGTTGAGCCCGTAAGCCTTTTCGATCGGTCCCGCGATCCATCCGGACACCTGCCCGCAGGAACGCTTTGCCCCCTGGCGAGTCCTAAATACTACATCGATCCTCGTTTGCGCCTAGATCGAACATGGACAAGGCGGCTGCCTATGCGATCTCACT
>NZ_JBWJZD010000030.1:0-112746 GCF_056429065.1 Bradyrhizobium sp. USDA3010 | reverse complement strand
GTCCTCCAACGCGTTCACGAAGTCGGGTCGAAAAGCGGCGAAAAAGCCGAAGCGTTCGCGCGCGCCTTCACCCCGACCGGAAATGTTCCAGCTGCCCCGCCCGGCAATCATGAATAAGACGGGCTAGTGCCTGGATCATCGACCGCCCTCGGCATCCATCGGTGACTGAGAGTTTTGTGCTCCCGCCGATACCGCGAGAGCATTCATGCCGAAAAATACGCCCCCACCTCTCTGCAGGAAATGCAGCGAGCCCATGAGATGGCTGCTAGCGCAGACGGGCGGTCGTGAGTTCCGCTGCATTGATTGTGACGGTCCAGATCCACCAAAATCGCCCGAAACAATGAGACTGATCTTAGGCCCATTGAAGCGGCCGTACTGAGAAGCCAAGCCGCCTCACGTTGAGGGCTACGGACAGAGACCTTAAGTGAGCGGTCCCGGCCGGGCTTGGGGGCTGAAAGCCGGGACCGCCCGGATCGGGCACGCCCCAGCAGCGGAAGGCACCCAACCATTCTAACGGTTCCGATTCCTCAAGGGTTCCAAAGAGGAGCCATGCAGAGACAACGACGTCGGGTTAAGCAGATTCATTCTCTTGAAGCGCGCCTTGCCGAGGAAGCCAAAGACCTGCGAGGGCGCGCCAACCAACTTCCACCAGGTTCAGAACGAGAGTCGCGGCTGCGGAGAACGGCACGATGAAGCCTCCGCCCATATGACTGAGTGGCTGGCATCTCCCGGACTAAGATCATCCATCTAAAAATGAAAAGTGAGCAATCTTGCTCAGACGAGAGCTAAGCCGTGTGCTGATCTAGCAACACCGGAGGATTGCTCTATCCGGGGCTAGCGCAACGCCACCAGGCATTCATTCAGCTTGGTGGCGTTGTGAGCCCACCTCCGTGATGAGTTGTCCCGCATATATTTGCATTCGGCCCTGCGTGGTCATTCGCAGCCGGCCCGATAGTTCGACCATGTAACCCATTGCGATCAGTCGGGCGCTATGTTCGGCCGGGATCACTGCTGGAGGACTGGTTACGGCAGATGTGTTGCCGACTATAAGCAAGGAAGCAAACTCTTCCGGGCTAAGCGGTTTCTTTTTTGAGGCCATGATTCGAGTATGTTCATGTCTTGGCAGTTCCGGATGTTCAATTTCGAACACATCAGCAAATAAGGCCCGCCTCAGTTGGCGACCTCTTGCACACGGAATTCAAACGGAAACCCAGCTCCTGCGCCACGAGTTGATAGCCATCGCCGCATATCAGCAACGGCAATCGGCGATGGAACGCAACGACGCGCTCCCGTCCTGCTTAACGGAACGGAGCCCCACATGCAGAAGCGTCGCCGTGTCAAGCAAACGCAGCCTCGGAAGAACGTCTAGCTGACGAAGCGGGACGCCTCCGTCAACAGGCTGTCGCGCTCTCACCTGGGCCTGATCGGGAAACCATTCTTGAAGAAAGCCCGACAGACTGAGACCGGCTCGCACGTGAGCGAGTGGCTGCGATCTTCCGAGCTACAGCCGCCGAGGTAACGCCCTGTGGAGGATTTGAAGGCTAGCGCAAAGAAACTACGCGCCGAGGCCGACCATGCCGACCGGATTGCCAGAAGCGCTACAGACCAGAAGAAGCGAGAACTATGCGAACGCCTCGCTGCCCACTTTAGGGATCCGGCTGTGGAAGTCGATAAGGCGATGGCAGATCGCCCGGAGTAAGGTCGCGTCAGTTGACGGCTCTACCGTAGAGCCCCAGCAGACGTTCCGGCCCATCAGTTTCTTTGGGCGACATTCGTTCCGCGAGTTGCGACAATAGGCCTGAAATAAACAGCTCGCTATTCACTCTAGACAGGTACAGAGTGAGTCCATCACCGCCCAAACCTGTGGCTTATATCGGTGATGAGAACGCCCGATCGCGCTCCCGCCTTCCTCTAACGGAATGGAGCGTGCCATGTCCATGAAGCGACATCTCATACACACTCAAACACTTGAACAACGTCTTGGCATCCAGGCAGAGCGGCTCCGCAAGGAGGCCCGGGGGACACCTCCGGGCGTTGAGCGCTCCCGCCTTATCCGCAAGGCACGCCTGGCCGAAACCGGCTCACAGTTGAGCGACTGGCTGCGGTCGCCGGGTTTGCGAGCGCCGACATGAGGGGCCGATACCATTTCCATGCCGCGAGCAGGATCGTCAATTTTCGTAGGCGGTGGGCAAACAAGAGCGATACGACAATCAAGGCGGTCCTGAATTACTTCTGGAGCAGACAGACCGACAGAAGTTCCGCCGCGATACAGAAGGACAGGCTCCGCAAGTAAAGAGGTCGTCGCACTCGAAAGTGCAACATCCGGGATTTTGTTCGTACCCTCTCGGGGCTAGGGAAACGCCGTCCGTACTTATTTCAAACGGGCGGCGTAACTTTATCTAGGCTGAGTCAGTATTGTTCCGGAATCGCCCGGATAGTTGTCTTCCGTGATCTTGCCCTTGCCGTCGCAGGCCTTGCATTTGACCGGATAGATTTTGTGCCCCTGCTCTATCGGCTGCGTAATAGGCGGGAAGCCCGTTCCATTACAGGCCGGACAGATACGCTCTTTGATCTTCGGCTGCATTTTGAAACCTCTCCGACCGCCTCAGTTGGCGGGATCACTATTTGTCAGGCGCGATCACCGGAGGCAGCGGTTGCATGGGCAGGATATCCGCATCAGTCCCATGCCCTCGCGACATAGCGAGAGCCAACGCCAAGACACCTGCGGTTATGATGATCGCCCCTCGCGTGCGAACATCTTGGACCTTCTGGGCAATATGCACCATCTGACTGAAGTCGAAGGTCGACTAAGTTGGCGGCCCGTTTTGCTCATGTCACTTATTGGCCCTTTTCAGGAGTGCTGCGTTAGCTATCGAAAGTCCGGTGTCGGGGGTGAAGCGGACGTCACGATTGCGCGTTCGGACGTCCGAGTTTGACCCAGAAGGGACATTAAGCGTTTTTCGAACAAGCAGCGGCTTGCCTTTTTCAGGTTTGGGAGGACGGATTTTGGGCCATGGGGGATCGCATTCCCCGAGGTGGCGTCGAATTGTGTCGCCCACCGAACATAGTGGGTATAAGGTTGAAGTTGGGCGGCGGTTTGGGCGCGCCGAGACTGGAGAGTTGGGTTGGCTCGGCTCCCCCCGCCCCGTGAGGCCGCCACCATGTTCAGAAAGCAGTTCACCGAGGTCCAGGATGCTTGGACACTCGCGCACGCCATCGTCGATACGGTACGAGAACCACTCATTGTGCTCGATCAGTCTCTTCGGGTCGTTGCCGCGAGCCGATCCTTCTATCTGACGTTCAACGTCAATGCCGACGACACTCAGGACAAGCTCCTCTATGACCTTGGAGATGGTCAATGGGACATTCCGAAGCTTCGCGTGCTGCTCGGAAAAATCGTTCCCGAGCAGGGAGCGATGGAAAACTATGAAGTCGAGCATGACTTCCCGAACATCGGTCGGCGTACGATGCTCTTGAATGCCCGTAAGGTTTTCTACGAGACCGGTTCACACTCCACAATCTTGCTTGGTATTGAGGACGTTACTGAAAAACGCATCCTCGAAAATGAAAAGGATGAATTGATACGACAGAAAGAGATGCTTCTGCAGGAGTTGGAGCATCGGGTCACCAACAGCCTGCAAATCATCGCCAGCATCATCATGTTGAAGGCAAGAGCAGTGGAGTCGGAAGAGACCCGGCGTCATCTGCAAGATGCTCATAACCGGGTCATTTCAGTTGCGGCGGTTCAAAAACACTTGCACGGATCGGTTACTAGGGGGTCGGTGGAAATGGGCCCTTATCTTGCGACGCTCTGCACGGCCCTGTCGCGCTCAATGATCGGCGACAATCGGCCGATTTCGATCAAAGTCAGCGGCAACGGCGGAATTTCCTCCAGCCGCAGCGCCGAGAGCATTGGTCTAATTGTCACCGAGCTCGTCATCAATTCCCTCAAGCATGCGTTCGACGAAACGACAAAGGGCGGCGAGATCACAGTAGCCTACGATGTGTCAGGAACAGATTGGCAGCTTGCGGTCTCCGACAATGGTTCCGGCAAGCCGGATGGCGTGTTCGCTCAACCGAAAACGGGGCTTGGTACCGGAGTGGTAAAAGCGCTGGCAAAACAGCTTGATGCTCAAGTGGTGACAGTGAGCGGGGCTTTGGGAACGAAAGTTTCGGTTACGCACGCGACGTTTGCGGCCACGTAATTTATGCGGGCACGCCGCACCCGAAGCGCGCCGAGGTCGTTGCTTCCTATACCCGGCTTTCGTTCGGAAGGATAACCCCAATGGTTGCCGCCAAACGACCACCGGAGCGTCCCTCATTGACGCCCGCACCGGACAATGCGCCGTCAGAGCCAAATGCCGCGGTGACGGAGGTCGCCGACGAGACGGAGATGCCGCTGCCGTCCGATCCGCGCACGTTCTTTCTCGGTGGTTTATTCGCGCTGGCGGCCTTGGCGGCGCTCTACGTGGCGAGCTCGATCATCCTTCCCGTCGTGCTCGCCCTCGTATTGAATCTCCTTCTTCAACCCGCTGTCCGTCTGTTGGGGCATGTGCATGTGCCTCGCGCGGTCGGAGCGCTCTTGACCGTCTTCCTGGTCATTGGAGCACTTGTAGGTCTCGTGGCGGCCTTATCGGTACCGGCCGCGACCTGGGCTGAGCGGCTGCCGGAGGGCATACCGCGGCTGGAGGCACACTTGGAGGTTATAAAAGGGCCAATCCAGGCTTTGCAAAAGATAATCCAACAGGCCGAGCAGGCGGCAGACGCTCCCCCCGGCCGGGGTTCGATCGTTTCGGTTCGCCGCGACCTTGGCATAACGGGCGCACTTTTCGCGGGGACGCGCTCCGTCCTCGATGGCCTGTTTACGACCGTTTTGGTGCTCTATTTTCTTTTGGTGGCCGGCAACATATTCCTTCGACGCGTTGTCGAAATCTTGCCGACGTTCAGCAACAAGCGGCAAGCCGTCGATATCTCTCAGCAAATCCAGGAGGACATATCGGGCTATCTGGTGACGATCACGGCCATGAATGCCGCGGTGGGCGTCACGACGGCGGCCGCGATGTATCTTTGCGGCCTGGGAGATCCCTTGTTGTGGGGCACCACAGCCTTCCTGCTCAACTACATTCCGATAATAGGGCCGCTATTCGGGTTCTGCATCTTCGTGTTGGTCGGATTGCTGAGCTTCGAAAGCTTATGGTGGGCCTTGCTGCCACCGGCCATCTACCTTGGAATTCACCTGGTGGAGGGCGAAACACTGACGCCCATGTTGCTTGCGCGGCGCTTCACCCTGAACCCGGTGTTGATCATCTTGTCGCTGGTGTTCTGGTTCTGGATGTGGGGCGCGCTTGGGGCGATCCTGGCCGTCCCGATGCTGGCCATCCTGAAGATCATTTCTGATAGGTTGCGCCCGTTAAAGGCCCTGGGACACTTCCTTGAAGGGGAATAGCGTCATCGGATGTCCCGCAGCAACGGAAACGCTTGTGACGGCTTAGGCTTCACGCAATCGATAAGAGGCTATGTCGCACATTGGCCCTCTTGAGACATGCCGGACGGCCGTGACGATGTCCGCTTCCTAATGAAGACCGGAAGTGCCGCTCAGCCGGTGCGAGGTCTCAGTTTGACCCAACTCGGATATTGCATGCTGTGGGCGCAGATTCTGTCCCACAATATAATGACCCGGAACAAGTGTTGTTCGGGAGTCTTAACGCTGCATGGATCGCCTTCCTGCCCAAGGCATCCTGCTTAGACGGCCTCAGTGTCCCCCACATTGGGGCCGTCTTGCTGAACGAAATTTTCAATAGTGGTCAATATTGACCAGCCTGAATTGTCGCGTCGGGCAAGACTAGCTCCATCGCCGTCCGCAATAGGCAGTCATCGGCGACAGAGAGATCGGTAATGCTCCCGCCCAATGCAGGGGATGCATGATGTCATCTATCCAGCCAAATCCACTATACAGCCGCGCGGAGATCGGAATTCTTCCGTGCTCCAGGTGCGGCAAGCCTATGCGGTTGGCTTGCATCGAGCCTGTTGAACCCGGTCATGAAGTGCGTACCTTCGAGTGCCCGGAATGCAAGACGACTGGAAGCTTTGCAGTTGCGATCTAGCCGCCACTCCAGGCGGTGTCTGCGACCTGTTGGGTCCGGGTCGGGCTTGGTCTGCTGAGCGTTCGATTAGCTTATCGGCAGCCGGGTATTCCCTCGCTCATCCGGGCTGCGAAGAGCCTCCTTGTGCGGTACTTTCACTTCGAACGTCGGCGGCTGAATGGTATGCTAAGCGTCCCACCACGCGCGGACGAAACGGGACATGCCAGAAAAGATCAACCACGCAATATTTGATCCAAAGGAGTTTCTCGCCAAGGTAGGCGAAGGGAAGACCATCCTTGAGTTTCGCAAGGATGAGATCGTCTTTGCGCAGGGCGACGTGGCAAATTCGGTTTTCTATATCCAGAAAGGCCGGGTCAAGGTTGTTGTCATATCCGAGCAAGGCAAGGAAGCCGTGGTCGGCATTTTGGAGGCCGGCCAGTTCTTTGGCGAAGGCTGCATGAACGGCCATTCGCTGCGCATCGCGACGACGACAGCGATGGAGGAATGCCTGGTGACCGCGATAACGAAGACCGCCATGGTCGCGGCATTGCACGATGAACCCAAGTTTTCGGAGCTGTTCATAGCCTATCTGCTGACCCGCAACAGCCGGATTGAAGAGGACCTGATCGATCAGCTCTTCAACTCCAGTGAAAAACGGTTGGCGCGCCTGCTGCTCCTGCTGGCGAATTTCGGCAAGGAGGGCAACCCTCAACCGATCAGTCCGAATATCAGCCAGGAGACATTGGCCGAAATGATTGGAACGACGCGATCCCGCGTCAGCTTCTTCATGAACAGATTCCGCAAGCTCGGCTTCATCAGCTACAATGGAAAGATCGAGGTCAACAGTTCATTGCTGAACGCAGTCTTGTACGACAAGCCCGAGATCAAGCGCGAACTGTAAAACGATAAAATCGCGCCTCAAGCGTCACGGGCCAACGCCAACCGCCGCGTCGTTAGGGGCGACTAAACTCTTCAGAGCCAATTGCACCGACGCGCCGGGCATCGCACCGGCCCCTCCCGAGATTCGGAAGGACCAGAGCGTAAGTTGTCGCTGGTGTGTTCGATCTGGATGAAGTGATATCCATGGCTGACCGTTGCTACGGCCACACTCGGCGGTTCTCGCTTCAAGGCATTTGTCCCAATTTGAATCCGGAAGCAGCGTAGTTCGCTAACGATGCGTGAACTAATTCCGGATGTGAGCAAAACGGAACAGCGGGTGGTATTGTGAAAGTTCCATGCTGCGCTCCTCGGTATCTACCGACTGAGAGTTCTGTGACGCTCCCGTCTGAACGAAGGCGAAGCATCCATGATCAGCCGTCGACCAACTTGCGCCGTGTGCCAAACAAGAACCATGTGGGCGCGGGTTACATCCGGCCCTATGGGCCTCGACATCCGGACGTGCGAATGCTCTGCGTCCGATCACGTCCATCCGACTGCGGTCGAACAAATCGATCCGCTGAACTCCCTCAGAACGAATGCATGGCTTCAGGGACAACTCCAAGCGCCGACGTAGCGGCTGCACTTAATTAGGCCGGATATTCGTATCAAGGCATGGAGTGCACGGGCATGGCGCCAAGCTCGCGTTGGGGAAGAACCGGAATAGCTTGACATGGATCAAGAGCACCATCGAGGAACCCGGGTCAGTGTGGAAACACTCAAGCCAAAGTAAAGCCGCCTCAGAAGGCGGCACAGAACCCGATCAGGAGAAGAGCATGAAAACGCTAACGGTAGTCGGCGCGGCCCTCGGGGCAGCGATGTTGTGTTTATCTCCCGTTTCGCTTCACTTGTCGCCTGCGGGGACTGTCGTTATCTCCGTGGACAAAGCTGACGCTCGTGTCGGTCGCCCGCTCACACCTGGCAGCGTCGCGGGGGTTAACAGGCGAGTGCATCGGCGCGCGTACTACGGAGCTGCGGCAGGTGCGGCTGCCGTCGGAGCAGCGGCTACTGGAGCGTACTATTACGGCCGACGCTGCGGTTACTATCCATATCCGCCGTGCTGAGACCGTCAGAAGCAGCGGCAGTGAAGTGGTCGAACAGGTCCGCCGGGCTTCCGGTTGCGGGCCCAACATTCAGACCGGCATCAATGTCGCCTTCTTGAGGGCAAAGCGCTCGCGGGTCTTGTGAGGAACCGCGCTATAGCGGATGCCACCAGCGGCCGCCGATCACGACGCCTTCGGATGCGATCTTGCGATCGCCGGTCAGGTGTTCGCCGACCACGTCGACATAGTCGAACTGCCCTTGCCTGATCGCGAGCAGCGTGGCGTCGCCGACGCTGCCCGGCTTGAGGCTGCCGAGCTCGGGGCGCCGCAACGCCATCGCAGCATTGACGGTGGACGCCGCGATCACGTCCGGCAGCGACATCCCCATGCAAAGGAATTTCGACATCGTCGTCACCTGGTCGAAGGCTGGACCGTCGATGCAGAGCTGGTGGATGTCGGAAGAGATGGTGTCGGGATAGAAGCCGTTGGCGAGCATCGCGCGCGCGGTCTTGAAGGCGAACGAGCCCTTGCCGTGGCCGATGTCGAACAGCACGCCGCGCTCGCGCGCTTCCAGCACGCTCCTCTTCACCGTGCCCTGCGCGGTCGCGGGCGTGTTGGGGAACGGTCGGAACGCATGGGTCAGCACATCGCCCGGGCGCAGGCGCGCGAGCACCTCCTCATAGCTCGGCGGCGGGTGATCGATATGCGCCATCAAGGGCATGCCGACCTGCTCCGCAACCTCGAGCGCGATCTCGAGCGGCACCAGCCCCGAGGTGCCCGAGGCGTGCAGTCCGACCCGCACCTTGATGCCGACGATGAGGTCGCGGTTCTCGTCCGCCACGCGCGCGGCGTCGACCGGATTCATCAGCCGCAATTCCTCGCTCTCGCCGACCATCACGCGGTCGGAGAAGCCGAAGATGCCGGCATGCGAGACATGCAGATAGGCGAGGATGCGGACCTGGCTCGGCTCGATCACGTGCTTGCGGAAGCCGGCGAAATTGCCGGGACCGGCGCTGCCGGTGTCGACCGAGGTGGTGACGCCGGAATTGCGGCAAAATTCCTCCGCATCGATGCCGAGCGAGGTGCCGCCCCAATAGACATGGGTGTGCAGGTCGATGATCCCCGGCGAGACGATCAGCCCGGAGACATCGCGGACCTCGGTCGCGGGATCGGCCTTCAGCTCCCGGCCGACCGCCGCGACCTTGCCGCCGGCAAAGGCGACATCCGTCACCGCATCGAGCTTTTGCGACGGGTCGACCACCCGTCCGCCGCGCAGAATCAAATCGAAAGGCATCGTGTTCTCCGGATTTCAGTCCGGCACGATGGTCGAGTTCGGCGCGGCCTGCAAGACGTTCAGCCGACGCGGGCCTGATGGGAAATGGGCGCGGTCACCGTCGTCGTCTGATCCGCACTGTTCTCTGCGACGATGCCCGCAGCCTTGTCCCCACCCTTGGCCGACGCAACGATGGCTGCAATGGCCGGATGATGCGCCGCCTCCGAGGCGGCAATGGTCTCCTGCGCCCAGCGGTACGAGGATTCGAAGATTTCCTGATGGCGATCGAAATCGGTGACGTCGATGCCTTCAGGCGTCGGCGGGCGCATCACCAGGTCGAGCGGCGTGGTCGGCAGCGTATCGTAGCGCTGATGCGCGACGAGGCTTCGCCACAACACGTTGACGGCGCTGGGCGCGGCCGGAAGCGCCTTCCGCCGGAATGGCGTCAGCAGCGACGCGAGCAGCTCGAACCTTCCCGGCAGCGCGGCATAGTCGACGTCGAACATCTCGGTCGCCGGCTCGCCGAAATGCACCACCAGGTTCGGTCCGCTCTTCATCTGATGCATTTGCGCCAGCGGAACGTTGTCGACGAGGCATCCGTCGACCAGCATCGAGCCGTCCTTGGTATAGAACGGCGGCAGCAGGCCGGGGATGGCGCTCGATGCCCGCACCGCCTGCCAGAGCAGGCCGGTCCTGATCAATTCGAGACTGTGCGTCGACAGATTGGTCGCGACCGCCGCGAACGGCCGCCAGCAATCCTCGATCCGGCAGTTGTCTCCGTACTGATCGGCGAGCGCCCGATCGAAGGCCTTGTGGTCCAGCAGCGCGTAGCGCGGCCAGGTCGGGCGGCGGAAGCTGCGGCTGGAGACGAATATCTCATGGGTGCCGCGCTCGAGATGCTCGGCGTCGTAGTTCTTGGCAAAGCCCGCCGCCATCGCCGAACCGACGCTGGTGCCGACAAAGATGTCGAACATTGTGCCGCGCTCGCGAAACGCCTTGTAGACGCCGACATGGGCGGTGCCGAGGCTGCCGCCGCCGCCGGCGACAAACCCGATGGCGCGACCGCACAGGAAGCGCACCAGACTCTCGATGTCGATCTGGTCCTCGAGCGCGACATGATGATGCATGAAGCAAGGCAGCCGCGCCAGCCACGCCGCGGTGCCGCTGACCTCGTGTTGCCTGATATCATGAACACGAACCAGGCGCCGCGCCGACGCCGGATGCACTCCGCAGGCGAAGCTCTCGATCTCGGTGAGAACCGGCGGCGGAGCATCACCGCGGCAGGCGAACACCACGAGGTCTGCCTGGCGAATGGTCTTGCGCGCCCATTCGGATGCTTCCTCACCACCGAAATAAGCCACCAGCGGCGCGTCATACTCGATCCGGTTGAGCCAGTCGGCAACCTCGGAGGAATCCAGCGCGCGGCCGGGAAACATCGCCTGAACGCGCGCGAGATCGACGATCTCGGCGCCTGCGGCGGCAAGGCTCAGGCGCAGCCTTTGTTCGAAGGCAGCCGGCACCAGCTCCCTTCCGCCCGCAATCAGCGCGACGGTGCGCGCCTTTGGTGACGCGCGGACGGGCAACAGCCGCGCAGTCTGGATGGCAAAGCGCTGCGCGAGCGCGGCAAGCAGCGCCTCGACGATGCCGGGCGCTTCCTGCACCAGCCTCGCATAGGCCGCCCGCGTCAACACCAGCACGCTGGAATCGCGGATCGCGATCACGTTGGCCGTGCGCGGGATGTTGGCGAAGAAGCCGATCTCGCCGACCAGCTCGCCGGCGCGAAGCTCCGCAATCGGCTCTGGATGATCGGTCCGGTGCACCGCGAGCGCGCCGTGCAGCACCAGGAACAATGAATCCGAGGCGCCGCCCTGCTCCACCAGCAGCTCGCCACGCACGAGGTCGCGCCGGGTCATCGCGCCAAAGGCGATCAGCCGCTGCTCCGCGCTGAGCGTGCGGAACAGCGCGAAGTCCTCGGACAGGTTTCCCCACGCAAACGTTGCGCTCGGCGGCACACGGTTCGATTGCATGGGCGGATGTTAGCGCCGGGCCGCCGTCCCGGCGAGCGATATCACGGCCATCCCCGGCGGCGCCGCGGTCGGCATTCCTTGGGAGCACTGCAACAGGAATAGCGACGCTTCCATGGGCCTGCCTCATCCGACCAGCTCCGGCCACGGCACGATGGTCGACTTCACCGTCTTCATCGCCATCGCGTCCGCCACCGCGCGCGCGACGCCGTCCTCGGTGAACGGATAGATCGTCTGCATGTCGAGCCACGGATATTTGTTGCGCGTGCGGTAGAGCATGTCGACGCCGAGCGGCAGGTCGTTGCCGGTAAAGCCCCAGGAGCCGAGCACGTTGAGGTCCTTGGTGCAGATGCGGTGCCACGACGTATTGATCGAGCCGGCGTCGGTGAACTGCCCCATCTCGACATAGGTGCCGCCGTCGCGCAGCATCTCGATGCCCTCTGGGCCGGCGGTCGGATGGCCCGAGCAATCCATCACGAGGTCGGCACCGAAGCCGCCGACGATATCGCGCACCGCCTTGATGCGCTGCTCCGGCGTCTTCAGCTGCTCGATATCGACGGTCGCCTCGGCGCCGAACTCGCGCGCCAGCGCCAGCCGCGGCGTCTCCGGCGCGCCGACGCAGATCACGCGCCCTGCTCCCATCTCCTGCGCGGCCGCGACCGCGAGGATGCCGATCGGCCCGGAGCCCTGGATCACCACGGTGTCGCCCCAGCTGAAGCCGCCGGCACGGGTGGCGCGGTTGAAGGCGCGAATGCAGGAGGTCAACGGCTCCGAGAGTGCGCCCAGCCGCAGCGACATGTCGTCGGGCAATTTGTAGATCTTGGTGCCGGGCAGCATGTCGAGATCGACGTAGACATATTCGGCCCAGCCGCCCCACATGTGCGGCGCCTTGTCGAAGCCGAGATAGCGGCCGTAATACACCGGCGTCAGGCACTTGTTGGCGCTCTCGGGATAATGGATGCAGTAATAGCAGCGGCCGCACGGCATCAAGGGCGGGATCATCACCTTCGATCCCACCTGCAGCGGCTTGCTCATGAAGTCTTCGGTGAATTCCGGGCCGCATTCGACGATCACGCCGCCGAGCTCGTGGCCGAGCGTGAACGGCCATGGCAGCGGCTTCGGCCAGTGTCCCTTCAGGATGTGCAGGTCCGTTCCGCAAACGCCGCAGGCGCCGACCTTGATCAAGGCCGCCTTTTTGCCGACATCCGGCCATGGCACGGTCCGGATTACAGGCTTGGCTCCAGGTCCGTCATGCGTGCAGACGCGGATCTGCTCCATCGGTTCGCTCTCCCTGTCCTTGTCATTGGGCCGGGTTCGGCCGCACCGACTTTAGGTCAGGACGATCGGGATGTCATGAACGCCTGTCATGAAGGCCTTCATGACAGGCCCTGGCGGGACGACGCGCTTCAAGTCTTGACGGGAGTATTTTTCCGCAAGGAAGCATCGCAAAGAGCCGTTGATTGTGAACGCAACTGAGGGCCAACAGGCTTGTAGCATTGCGGGGAACGACACCATGAATCCTGGTATCGAAGGTATCGTCGGCATGTACGTCAAGCTGGGCGAGCTGGACACGCTGCAACGAATGAAGGAGCATCGGCAGAACCTGCTCGACCAATGTGTCGATACCGCGCATTTCAGCTTCGACGTCACGCGATCGATCTACAAGAGCGACCTCGAGGTGATCGAAGCCGGCATCGAGAGCCTCTCGGGCGAGGTCACCGGCCATGTCGACGTCTTCAACGAGAACCGGATCGCCGGCTGGGCCCTGTACGACCAGCACCCCGACAAACGGGTCACGATCGATATCTATTTCAACGGCGATCATGTGGCCGAAGTCGTCGCCGATCAGTTCCGCAAGGATCTGCTCAAGCTCAACAAGGGCGATGGCCACCATGGCTTCATGTTCGAGCCGCCAGCCGGCTCCTATCAGCCGCCCTTGCAGCTCGAGATCCGCGCGGCGAAGCGCAAGGTGCTAAAGGCCGTGACTGTTGAGCCACCGGCGGAGCCGGTCGAACCGGCCATGGACGCTGAAGCCAAGTAGGAAGCCAAGTAGCCCGCCGCGTCGGCGGTCCTGATAGCGCCGATGCGGTCGCACCGGAACATCGCGGCCCAGCGTTGTTCCCATAACCTGCACGCATGGATCGCCATTGCCGAGCGGTCGCGATGCCGCTATATCGCCCGTGTCGGAAAAGGCAGACTTGGTTTGGTAAGCCCAAGTCCTTTCGAAACGAAGTCCCTTCGGAATCGAAAGCTCTGGTCTCCCGCCTCGTGCATGAGATCCCCACGACGAACACCGGACGCTACCCAAGCGTCCATTGTTCGTCCGTGTGGTTCTCAACCCGACGAACCGCTCCGGTCGAACATCGACAAAGGAGCAGTTCATGCAGAACCACCACCCCCTTCCCCATGATGTCGTAATCGCCGGCGCCGGCCCGGTCGGCCTGCTGCTTGCCTGCGAGCTGCGGCTTGCCGGGTGCTCGGTGCCGGTGCTGGAGCAGGCCACGGACCCGCGCTCGCCGTTGAAGCGGCTGCCGTTCGGCATGCGCGGCCTCTCGGCGCCCAGCATCGAGGCCGTTTATCGCCGCGGGATGCTGAACGAGATCGCGATGCCGCAGCGCGCGAATGATAGCTTGGGCCGCAATGCATCGAACGGCGCGCATTGGATGCGGCAGCCGCGCCGCCCGGCCGGCCATTTCGCCGGCATCCAGTTTTATCACGACGAGATCGACAGTTCGAAATGGTCCTATCGGCTGCCGGGTCCGGCCGGCACCAGCATGGCGGTCGACATGGAGACGCTCGAATCCGCGCTCGCCGCGTGTGCAATCGCGATGGGCGTCGAGATCAGGCGCGGCGCGGCCGTCGAGGCGTTCGATCAGTCGGATGACGGCGTGATCGTTCGCGCCGGCGGCGAGACGTTTCATGGACGCTGGCTGGTCGGTTGCGACGGCGGCCGCAGCATTGTGCGCAAGAGCGGCGGCTTTGAGTTTGTCGGCACCGATCCCGAGTTCACCGGCTATTCGGTCGAGGTCGAGATTGCCGATCCGGATACGCTCCGTCCGGGCCGCCACTACACGCCGACCGGCGTGTATACGTACACGCGCCCCGGCACCATCGCGATGGTCGATTTCGACGGCGGCGCCTTCCACCGCACCCGAGCAATCACGCGCGAGCATGTGCAGGCGGTGCTGCGCCGCGTCTCCGGCACCGACGTGACGTTGACGGCCCTCCAGCTTGCCACCACCTGGACGGATCGCGCCTGTCAGGCGACGGCCTACCGGAAGGGACGCGTGCTGCTCGCGGGCGACGCCGCGCACATCCATTCCCCGCTGGGCGGCCAGGGGCTCAACCTCGGGCTTGGCGATGCGATGAACCTCGGCTGGAAGCTCGCCGCCACGATCCGCGGTGACGCGCCGGCCGGCCTGCTCGACAGCTATTGCAGCGAACGGCATCCGGTGGGCGCGCAGATCCTCGACTGGTCACGGGCGCAGGTTGCGCTGATGCGGCCGAGCCGCAGCTCGCGCGCGCTCGAAGCCATCATCCGCGATCTGATCGCGACGCCCGACGGCGCGACATATTTTGCCGAACGCGTGTGGGGCGTTTCGCTGCGCTACGATCTCGGCGGCGGCCATCCGCTGGTCGGCCGTAGCGCGCCCGACTTCGAGCTCGCCTGCGGAACGAGGCTCGGCGAACTGCTCAGAGATGGGCGCGGCCTGCTGCTCGACTTCGAGCGGCACGCTCCTCTGCGCGCGCTGGCCGATCGCTGGTGTGGGCGGATCAATTATGTCACGAGCGATGCCGGGGATCGGCTGGGCTTGTGCGCGGTGCTGGTGCGTCCCGATGGCTTTGTGGCTTGGGCCACAGACATCGCGCCGGATCTGGAGGAGACTGCCCAAGCCGCGGCGCGATGGTTCGGAGAACCTGACGCGGCATCTGAATGTGCCTAACGCCCCTGGGTACGGCCCGTGCGGACTTCGCTTGCCGCTCTCGCTCCGTGTCCGGGTTCCCTTTCACAACCGTAACGCCCCGTTAACCCTATCAGCCTTAGGGTCGTCGGGGCTCCGAATGGACGGTGGCCGGGTTTGTTGTGATGTCGTTTGCACAAAAGAAAACTACCGCCGTCCCCGTTGCCGAGGAGCGGCGACGCTTCCAGCGCGTCAAGGTGCACCTGCTCGGCCGCTACATGCTGCCCGACCGGCGCGAGTTTCCCTGCCAGATTATCAACATGTCCCCGGGCGGCCTCGCGCTGTTGGCGCCCGGCATCGGCAATGTCGGCGACCGCGTGATCGCCTATCTCGACCATATCGGCAGGGTCGAGGGCCGCATCACCCGCATCATCGACAACGGCTTTGCGATGACGATCGGCGCCACCGCGCGCAAGCGCGACAAGCTCGCCGCCCAGCTCACCTGGCTCGCCAACCGCGACATCCTCAATCTGCCCGAGGATCGCCGCCACGACCGTATCGTGCCGCGCAACCCGATCGCCCTGCTCACCCAGGAAGACGGCTCGCGGATGACCTGCCGCATCATCGACCTTTCGCTGTCCGGTGCTGCGATCGCCGCGGAGAACCGCCCGCCGCTGAAGTCGCTGGTGATGCTCGGCAGGGTGCAGGCCCGCGTGGTGCGAAATCTCGAGGAAGGCTTCGCGCTCGAGTTCGTCCACGAGCAGTCGGCGGAAACGCTCGAAGAGAGCGTTACCGCGAGGTAAAGCGAACAACCGCTCAAGACCCCCGTTTTCAGCCCGCGAAGGCGGCCTCCGGTACACCGGTGGCCGCCTTCGGCGCGTTTGGCGCAGCAAAATCGGCGGTTAACAGCCGGAGCGTTTGAGGAAACAAACCGTGCAGGCGCAGCGTTTGCCGCGTTAATAGATAAAATTTGAATCAATTGCAGATGTTTCAAATTTTACGCGAATTCGATTCAAGTAAAGATCGAATTCGCCGCAGCTTTTACCAGTATTCGCGTCAAATCTACTTCGCGCACTTAGCGGCGGCGCAAAAGCTTTGTGCGAAACGTGGTCCCAACAAGAAGAACGGGGGCCACGATGTTTGGGTTCAGGGGACAGGGGAAAGGTTTGGCGGTTGCCGCCATTCTGTTTGCGACGTGCGTGTCGGCCAAGGCCGGCGACGTGGTCTACGCCAGCCTGGGTGACGTTGCGCGTTCGCCGATCGGCTGGGTCGAATTCTGCGCCGACAATCCCGCCGAGTGCCGCGGCGGCAAGACGCAACCACGCGACATCGTGTTGTCGCAGACCGCCTGGCGCGACCTCGTGCGGGTCAACAAGTGGGTCAACGAATCCATCAAGCCGATGACCGACATGGATCATTGGGGCGTGATCGAGAAATGGTCGTTGCCATCAGACGGCTACGGCGACTGCGAGGACTACGTGCTCCTGAAGCGCAAGATGCTGATGGATGCCGGCTGGCCGCGCGAGGCGCTGTTGATCACGGTGGTCCGCGACAAGAAGGGCGAAGGCCACGCGGTGCTGACGGTGAAGACCGACAAGGGCGAATTCGTGCTCGACAACCAGAACGAGAGCATCGTCGCCTGGACGGAGACCGGCTACCGCTTCGTCAAGCGGCAATCGCAGAGCGATCCCAATGTGTGGGTCTCGCTCGGCGACAACCGCCCCGCAGTTTCGACCGCAAGCTCGCGCTGAGCGGCAACGAGGAATCGAGTTCGCGACCCGGTCACATCCCCACCCCTCCCCGTCCCAGACCGGTTCGCGCGCGGCCAGGCTTCCCCCAAAGCCTGGCCGCAACTTTTTGAGGGACACGGTGGCCGCCGATCAGAAGAACCGATCGAGGAACGCCGCCGTCTCGTCCGTGATGCCGACGATCTTGTTGGTGGCCTGGCGATAGAACTTGAAGTTGAGCTCGGTCTCGGGCCGGCCGTCGTCCCAATCGTTGAAGCGCTTGAGCGCGTCGCGTCCCAGCGGCCGCTTCACCAGCGCAACACGCCTGACCGCGATGCTGATACGCGGCGTTTGCCTGGCGACATCCAGCTTGCGCGGCACCGGTTCGGCTGAGGTCACCACTGCCCGTGCGATCAGGCCGTTGCCGCCCTCGTTCTCGCTCGCGAACACAAACACGATGTCGTCGGTCGCGATCAGCTTGCCGCCGTACATGGTC
The DNA here is from genome assembly GCF_056429065.1 of Bradyrhizobium sp. USDA3010. Lineage (NCBI taxonomy): Bacteria > Pseudomonadati > Pseudomonadota > Alphaproteobacteria > Hyphomicrobiales > Nitrobacteraceae > Bradyrhizobium > Bradyrhizobium sp. USDA3010. Next base: position 95,262 of record NZ_JBWJZD010000030.1, on the reverse strand, counting down.
TTCTGCGCGGTGAAGATGAACGCCTTCGCCCGCGGTTCCCCAATCTCGGTCTTGATCGCAAACGCCATCGCATCCCCTGCACCGGCACGCTCGGCCAGCCGGCGCCCCCGACTTGACATCCCAGCATCCGCCCGATTGAATTGAATTCAATTTAGCCATGGACAAACGATGGGCGCGACGGGCCAGGGGACACGCGATCGGCTGCTCGCCGCAGCCCAAGAGGAGCTGATCGAAGGCCAAGGGCATCTCGAGATGCAGGCCGTCGCGAGACGGGCGCAGGTCTCGGTCGGGCTCGCCTATCACCACTTTGGATCGAAGGCCGGCCTGATCGCCGCCGTGGTCGAAGACTTCTATCAGGATCTGGATGAGGCGGCCTTCAGCGGTGCCAGGCTGTCCGCCAGCAACTGGGCGGACCGGGAGAAGCAACGGATCGTCGCCTATGTCGCCTTTCACTATGAGCACCCGTTTGCGCCCCTGGTGATCGGACCGCTGAGCCGGGCGGCCGAAGTGCTTGATGTCGAGACCGCCTTCACCAGCCGCCAGCTTGCAGCCGGTGCGCGCATGCTGGAGGCCGCGCAGCGCGACGGGATCGTACCCGGTGACCTCGACCCTCACCTCACCATTGCGCTGATGATCGGCGGCATCCGCCAGGCGCTGATCGGCGCGCTCACCGCCGACCGGCGGCCGGATCCGGCAAGGCTGACCGGCGACATCTGGGCCTTCATGGCCGCGGCGCTGCGCCTGACTGCGAAGTCCCCGCCGGTGAAGCCAAAAGCCGCGCGGCGCAGCCGCTTCTAATGTTCAACTATAACCCCAAGGTCGGTGGCCATCTTGTTCAACCCGCATGATTTTCACACGCCGCAATCGTCCTACAGCAGGCCGGATCTGCTGCGCTCGAGCGCGGGCGGCTATTTCGGCCCCGGCAATGCGCAGCTGCCGGCGCCGCCGATGCTGATGATGGACCGCATCGTCAAGTTCAGGGGCCACATCACGCCGGACGTCAGGCTCGTGCGCTACGAGGTCGACATGCGTCAGATCAGGCGCGGCCGGCTGGTGCTGGGCATTGCCGACGGCCGCGTGCTCGCCGACGGCGCGTGCATCTATCTGGCGAAGGACATGAGGGTCGGCCTGATCGCGCCCAGAGGCTGAGCCACCGGACGCGCGCCGGACAGTCCCGTTTTGAGGCGGCAGCCCCGGAATCTGCGGCGAGTTTTGCACTCCCCGCGCCACCTGCTTGAATCCCCGGGGGTTTTGCCCGCATCGCGGTTGTGCTATTCGGGACCTTTCAATTGATGTCCGGTTCTGGTCGCATGGTCGAACTTGCCCCCCGGAATGCACAGGCCAGCAGCCTGATCGGCGTGCAGCCGATCGCGATCGGCGCCGTGGCGCTGGTGCTCGTGCTGTTCGGGATCGGCTCGATCGCGCTGTGGCGCGCCTTCAGCGGCAACGTGCCGGAGACCGACCGGATGGTCGCCGTCCGTCAGTTGCAGGCGCGGACCGCGCAGGTCTCCGAGGCCCTGGTTGAAAAGACCAAGGGGATGGAGGTGACCCAGCAGGAATCCATCGACCAGTTGCAGGAGGTGCAGGACCAGCTGCTGAGCATGCGCAAGCAGTTCGCCGCGCAGCAGGCCGACGCCAAGAAGCTCTCCGACCAGGTCGCCGCACTGAGTGAGCAGGTCGAGGGCCTGCGCCAGTCGCTCGCGAGTGCGCAGGCCAATGAGCCGGCCGCCGAGCCCGAGCCCCGCAAGCGGTCGAAGGCCACCCGGAGCGCCAATCGGAAGCGCCAAAGACCGCGCGGCGGCTGACGACCGAAGGCGCCGGGCGCCGTCACCAGCGCGGCCATCAAAATGCGCCAAATCCCGAACAACATCAGGACCTAAGGTGGAATTTTTCGGCTCAGGCCTGCCGGCGGCAGCCCCGTATGAGTGCCCGTTAGCGTGAATTAATCCGGAACTTTGTGAACTGGTTCACATAGCCGACTTCGAATCCGAGTCATCCTTAAACCACCGGATGGCGTGAGCCGATTTCAATATCCGGGGCTGGCAAGGTCGTTGACGGTATACTACGTCGACGGCCTTGTTTTTTTGGGACCGCGAATCCCGGTCTCTGGACTGCCCACCCCGGAAACACGGCATGCTCGGGTGACGGCTCTGCACGCGCGACATCGCTGCCGCTGAAGCCGCAGCGATCCGCGTTACCGCCTACTTGGTTCGGTCGCGCAGGATGCGATCGCTTCGCTGCCGCAGCCGTGCAAGCTTCGGCTCGAGCTCATGGAGCATGTAGACAAATGCGATGGCGAGGCCCGAAACAACAACCATGAACAGCAATGTCAGATCAGGAATGGTCAGCATCTCTGATATCCTCTGAGGCCCGGCTCCAATCGCAGCCGGACCGTTTGTTTTCGGGACGCGTTCACACACAGACTGCCCTAATGCGCTGCAAGCAGCGTACCAATGCGCGACGGCCCCGGCATCAAGACACCGAGGCCGCGCCGATCATTCCAAGATCATCAGCATGGCGATCCGATGGACCGGCCATGCGTCAGCAGATATCTCAGTTGCAAACCTGCACCGGTCGCACCTGCCAGCCATACGGCGTCAGCATGCGACGGCGCACGACATAACAGCCGCCGTCACCGTAACCATACCCGTCATCGTAGCCGTAACCGGCGTAGTACGGGTTGCCGTAGTAGCCGTCATAGTAATCGTAGGCGCCGTAGCCCAGGCCAAAGCCGATCGCGGCCGCCGCGAACGGATAGCCCCAGCCGCGCCGATGCCAGCCTCCGCCGTGCCAGCCGCCACCATGCCAGCCGCCGCCGTGCCAACCGCCACCGATCGCAGCCGACCGGAAGCCACCGCCCGCGCCCATGGCGCGGAAAGCGCCGCCGCCACCGTGGAAGCCGCCAAAGCCCCCACCACCGTGGAAGCCACCACCGCCGTGGAAACCGCCACCGCCGTGGAAACCGCCACCGCCAAAACCACCTCGAGCCGACGCGGCATCGACCGTGAACAGGCCGACCGTGGCCGTCGCCAGCAAGGCAATCATCGTTTTACGCAACATCACCCGTTACTCCTCTTTCCAAGGCTTTTCTTTGCAAGCCTCCTCCGCCGCGTCCCGCGTATGCTAACCCAATGTAAGACCGCGGCTTCGACCGCGCGCCGATGTCGCGCTCACTTCTGCGCGACCCGCGTTCATCAAGCGCGGCCGTCAAAAGTTAGCAGCCGCGGCAGATGCCTTTGAGCCGGTGGTCGACCGACCTGTTCTCGTCGGCGATTGCCTTGTCGAAACTTTCGCTCGACGCCGAACCGGTGGTGACGCCCTCACCGGCGTTCAGCCGGCCGGAGGATTGCGCCGTGCCGGCGCTGTTGGTGCCGGGCGGCGGTGACGCGACTTGCGGCGACGTCGGGCTGGCTGACGAGGGGCTGCTGCTCCCAATACCGCTCCCAGTGCCTTGGGCGATGGTAACCGTGGGTGCCAGCATAATCGCGATTGTCGCTGACGCGACGGTGACGGATAATTTGCGCATGGCAATTCTCCCTTGCGGACATCAACGGGTCCGCAAAACGCCGGTTCCCACAGGCGCTGGGGCAATACAGTTTGGGAGCAATGCAATTTGCGCAAGCTGATCGAGTTTGACGACGACACTTTCGACAAGCTGAAGCAGCTTGGGCGCGACCGGATGGCGACGCTGCAGGAGCTCGCGGACGAGGCCTTCGCCGACCTCCTCAAGAAGCACGGTATTCCGATCGACCTGAAGGATGCGCTGCGCAAGAGCGCAAGACTGCAGGAAGCAGCGAGACCGCGGGAGGCGGCAAGGCCAGGCCCGGCGATAGCGAAGGGCGCACGCAAGCAGGGCCGGAAGCGCTGAAGGGCTTAGCCGATCTTCTTCAGTCCGGCTTTGTACTGCGGGCCACGGATCGCATAGGACTTCGCCGGCCGCGACAACGCCTCCGCCTGCGCGGCGTCCAGCGTACGCACCACGCGCGCGGGCGCGCCGATGATCAGGGAATTTTCCGGAAACTCCTTGCCCTCGGTGATGACGGAGCCAGCGCCGACGACACTGCCGCGCCGGATGCGCGCGCCGTTCATCACGATCGATCCCATCCCGATCAGCACGCCGTCTTCCAGCGTGCAGCCGTGCACGATCGCGTTGTGGCCGATCGTGACGTTGTTGCCGATGGTCAGGGGAAAGCCGGGATCGACATGCAGGGTCGAATTGTCCTGAACGTTGGAGCCTTCGCCGATCTCGATCCACTCATTGTCGCCGCGCAGCACGGCGCCGAACCAGACGCTCGCCGCGGATTTGAGGCGCACCTTGCCGATCACGACGGCATTGTCGGCAATGAAGTAGCTGCCGTCGGCGGGAAGATCGGGCCCCTGCCCGTCGAGTTCGTAGATCGCCATGAAGGTCTCCCTGCAGCGTTTTCGGTTCTGATTGATCAGAACCGAGGCTCTCGTCAGGACGACCTTGGCACAGCGGCCGACATGGTTTCAAGCAAGCGCGATCATGATCCGGACACGGATCAGGATCCAGCGCGGATCACCCGATCACGCCCGCAGCGCGCAGCGTCATCACGAAGAAGGTGCCGGACATCAGGCTCCAGAAGCCGGAGATGACGGTTGCCATCATCACGAACTCGAAACGGCGGCGCTCGATGCGCGCACCGCGCAGCGTGTTGCGCATGATGATGAAGGGTGCGGCGAAGACGAGAAACGGAACGGCGGCGAAGGTCCTCGGCGCCACGCCCTCCTGCAGCAGGCCGAAGCCGGCCGGACGCTCCGCCATCGCCTGATAACCGCTGGCCAATGCGCCGGCGAGCGCGAAGCCGATGAAGAGCGAGAACAGGGAATTCAAGGTATCAGGCGACATCGGAACTTCCGCTACGCAACAGGCCACTCACCCTGCTTCGCAGAATTGGCGGCGGGCCGCCACATCATCCTTAAGGAAGGGTTAACCGGGGGCGCCCGGCACGGCGTTTGCGCATGACCATTCGCTGCGGGATTCCATTGGAATCGTACGGAAATTCCGCGTCACGTGGCATATTCGGCAGGTGATTCGGCCACTCCCGACCTGCTGTTTGCCTCGCTCATGACGCTTCTCTCGACCGCCCAGCATCTCGCCCGCGACACCCGCCGCAATCCGCGCGCGCATCTCGTTCCGATCATCGCCTCGGCAGTCATCGCGGCCGGTGCGATTGCGCTCGTCGCCTATCTGCTGTGGCCGACCTATACCACCGTCCCGCCGAGCGATCCGTCGCGGCTGCCGGTGAGCGTCGGCGGCACGCTGTTCAACGTGCCGACCATGGCCGTGCGCATGAAAATCCAGCGCCACTCCGGGCCGCAGGAGCGCGTCGATCTGAGCTTCCTCTATCCGTCGCTGGAGGCGCCTGCCGCGCCGAAGCACTACAGCGCCGATACGGTCGAGGACAAGGTGCAGCCGATCGACAGGATCTTCGTGTCGATCGCGGCACATCACGATTCACTCGCGCCGGACATGCGGCTGCGCACGATCTATCCGAGCTATCTCGACGAGCGTGCGAACACCGATGACGGCCTGACGGCACGCGCGTTCCGCGACGGCACGCCCTATGGCGGCGAGGACCTGTTCACCGCGACCGAGCCGCAGCTGATCGCGCGCTGCACCCGCGATACGTCGACGCCGGGCATGTGCCTGAGTGAGCAGCGCATCGAAGGCGCCGACCTGACCTTCCGCTTTCCGCGCAGCTGGCTGGCGCAATGGCGCGACATCGCCACCGCGATGAACCGCCTCTCCGCGCAGATGCATAGCGCGAAGGGGTAGCTCCCCGTCATTGCGAGCGAAGCGAAGCAATCCATCGAGCCGCTAACGCGGAAATATGGATTGCTTCGTCGCTTCAGCGCAAAATTGCTTTGCAATTTTGTCGCGAGCTCCTCGCAATGACGCGCCGAGACCAGGCCGTTCAGCCCTGCTCGCCCAGATCTTCTTCCAGGATCGCCATCTGGAACTGGAACGAGCGATCATCGTCCTCGTCGTCGACGAACAGCACGCCGATGAACTCCTCGCCGATATAAACCTCGGCCGAGTCGTCCTTCTTGGGCCGCGGCACCACGCGGATCTTGGGATTGCTGAACACGCGTTTGAGATACGCGTCGAGCTTCCTGACTTCCTGAACGTCCACAGCCGTCTCCAATCGGGTCGATGATTTTCGGGGGAGTTTTAGGACGAGACGGCAAAGATCGCCAGAGCCTTTTCAGGCTTTGGCGACGTGATGTTGCGCACACGCTAAAGCGCGGTACCGATCAGAAAGCGAGTGAAATCAAAGCCCGATCGCGTTGAGCATCTGGTCCATGGTGCGCGACGGCTCGGCACAGCCGGCCTCGCCGACGATTTTCGCCGGCACGCCCGCGACCGTGACGTTGTGCGGCACCGGCTTGACCACGACGGAGCCCGCCGCGATCCGCGCGCAATGACCGATCTCGATATTGCCGAGGATCTTGGCGCCGGCGCCGATCAGCACGCCGTGGCGGATCTTCGGATGGCGATCCTCGTTCTCCTTGCCGGTACCGCCGAGCGTGACGCCATGCAGGATCGAGACATCGTCGTCGATAACGGCGGTCTCGCCGCAGACGAAACCGGTGGCGTGATCGAGGAAGATGCCGCGGCCGATCCTGGCCGCCGGATTGATGTCGGTCTGGAACACCGCCGACGAGCGGCTCTGCAGGTAGAAGGCAAAATCCTTGCGGCCCTTCTGATAGAGCCAGTGCGCGAGACGATGGGTCTGCAGCGCGTGGAAGCCCTTGAAGTAGAGCAAGGGATCGATGAAGCGCGAGGTCGCGGGATCGCGGTCATAGACGGCGACGAGATCGGCGCGGAAGGCGTTGCCGATATCGGGCTCATCGCGCAATGCCTCACCATAGGTCTGGCGGATCAGGTCGCCCGACAGCGCAGCGTGGTCGAGCCGATCGGCAATGCGATGGACCACGGAATCTTCCAGGCGCTCATGATGCAGCACGGTCGCATAAATGAAGGATGCGAGCTCCGGCTCGCGGCGCAGGATGTCTTCCGCCTCGCCGCGAATTCGATCCCAGATCGGATCGAGCGCCGCCAGCTTCGCCCCCTGCGGATTGACCTGATGAACTGCCATAGCTGCTCTCGCAATTCGGTTGTTCTGATGTGCGTTATAGCACGGTGACCCCAGCGCGTCCCGGGAAGGCTCGGTACGGTAAACCCCAGCCGAACGCCCCCCGGGCCGATGTCTAGGGGAATTGGTCGGGATTTTGCCGAAATCAAGCCGTGCTTCTGCAACTATTGGCGGATTTCGTCCCGAGTGTGGTTTTGGGCATGGTCGGCCCCAATAAAAGGGGGGAAATACCATCAACACCCGGACGTTACGTGGGCGCCTGACCGATGCACGGTCGGTCTGGATCGCCACCATTGCCATTCCCCTCCTCCTGCTCGCACCTGCCTTCTGGAACGGCTATCCGCTGCTCCAATGGGATACCGGCGGCTATCTGGCGCGCTGGTACGAGGGCTATCTGGTGCCGAGCCGGTCGACGGTGTTCGGCATCTACCTGCATGTCGGCGAGGCATCGGGCTTCTGGCTCAACCTCGGCATCCAGACCCTGGCGTCGCTGTGGATCCTGCAACTGACCCTGCGCATGCTCGAGCTCGCCCGGCCGGTCCGGCTGCTCGCGATCAGCCTCGCACTGATCGCCACCACCGCCCTGCCCTGGCTCGCCAGCATGCTGCTGACCGACATCTTTGCCGGCCTTTCGGTGCTCGCGCTCTACATCCTCGTCCTGCACGGCGAGCGGATTTCGACGCTCGAGAAGGCGGTGCTGTTCGGATTCACAGCGTTTTCCGCCGCCACGCACAGCGCGACGCTCGCGGTGCTGCTCGGGCTCTGCTGCGTCGGCTGGATGCTGCGTCCGTGGCTCGGCCGCCGCGTCCCGGTCGCGGGGCTCGTGCAAGGCAGCCTGACCGTTGTCACCGGCGCCGTAATGCTGCTGGCAGCGAACTTCGCGCTGTCGGGACAGCTTGCCTGGACACCCGGCGGCTATGGCGTCGCCTTCGGCCGCATGCTGCAGGATGGCATCGTCGCGCAATATCTGCGCGATCATTGCGCCAAGGAGAACCTGAAGCTGTGCCCCTATCGCGACGAGTTGCCGCCGACCGCCGACGACTTCCTGTGGGGTCACAGCATGTTCAACACGCTCGGCCGCTTTCAGGGACTGAATGACGAAATGGGCCACATCGTGGTGCGCTCGCTCGCCGAATATCCGACATGGCAGGCCAAGGCGGCGCTGACGGCAACCGCCGACCAACTGATGGATGTGGCGACCGGCGAAGGCTCCTCGGGCTGGATCCCGCACACCTACGGCATTATCGAGCGCTACATTCCCAAGCAGGTCGCGCCGATGCGCGCCGCGCGGCAACAACAATGGGCCCTCGACTTCACCGCGATCAACCGCATCCACGTGCCGGTCGCGCTGGCCTCGATGCTCCTGGTCGTGATCCTGTTCGGCCGTGGGCTGTGGCAGCGGCGGCTCGACGATTTGACGCTGCTGGCGGGCACGGTGACGCTCGCTCTGCTCGGCAATGCCGCCGTCTGTGGCGTGATCTCGGGGCCCCATGACCGCTATGGCGCGCGCATGGTGTGGGTCGCGACCTTCGTGGCGCTGATCGCGGCGACGCGCGCCTTCGCCAAGAACGATGCCAAGGACGATGTCGAGAACGATGCCGACGAGCTATTTTCGCCGCGACAGGAAGTCGATGACGCCGGTCTTGTAGACCTTGTCACCGACCGCCCGCATGTGATCGCGGTTCGGAATGTCGAGCACCTGCGAACCCGGAATGATCCGGCCGAGCGCTGACGCCGAGCCCGCGATCTCGTCCTTGCTGCCGACCGCGATCAGGACCGGCACGCGGATCCCGGCGGCCTCCTCGCGCGTCATCAGGCGGCGCGAGCCGCGCAGGCAGGCGGCGAGCGCGCGGCGGTCGGAGCGGGTCTGATCGGCGAAGGCGCGGAAGGTGCGGCCGACCGGATCGGTGACATCGTCGAGCGACGGCGCCTCCAGCGCCAGCGCAACGGCCTCGCCGGGACCGCCGCCCTCGATCAGCCCGATCCCGATGCCGCCGAGGATCGCCGAACGCACCCGATCGGAATTTTCACGCGCCAGGATCGCCGTCATCCGCGAGCCCAGCGAATAGCCCATGATGTCTGCGCGCGCGATTCCGAGATGATCCATCAGCGCGATCACGTCGCTTGCCATGGTCGCGATCTCGTACTGCGCGGCGTCGTAGGGCTTGGCGGATTCACCGTGGCCGCGATTGTCGAGCGCGATGACGCGACGGCCGGCCTTGACGAGCTCCGACACCCAGGTCGGATAGATCCAGTTGACGTTCTTGCTCGACGCAAAGCCGTGCACGAGCACGATCGGCTCGCCCGCGCCTTCGTCGATATAGGCAATCTCAACATCGCCGTGGTGGAAACTCGGCATCTTCGATTCCGTTTTTTCTTGCGATTTGGGATTTGGGATTGGCGATCGACCGGCGACCGCAACCTTAGCCCTGGGCGGGCATACTCGCCAGCGCGGCCTGCGCGGTCATCTGCCGCTTCATGCGCAGCGCCTTGCTTCGTCTGAGCCACCACGCCGTGGCTCGCTCGGTAGTGGCCTTGATCGACGACAGGAAGCCGAACAGCGCAAGCAGCGCGCCGAACAGCCACATGGTGAGATTGAATGTGCCGGCCGCGAGCAGCAGCGCGCCGCGGCCGAGCAGCTTGATGATCGCGCGGGTCTGGCCGCCCTTCACGTCCGCGATGCGGGCGGCGCGCGCGATCTCCTGCGGGTTCTCTGCGACCTTCAGCGTGTCCCGCGCGGCACGGACCCCGGCCGCCTCGCCGATGCGCCCGACGTCCTTGGCGACGCGCACCAGCGCGCCGGCCTTCTCGGCGCGGAATGCCGCGCGGATCGCGGTTGCAGTTTCCGCCGGCCGCAGCACCGAGCCGGACGCGACCGCCTCACGCAGCGCCGGCTGATCGACGACCTCGCGGGTCGAGCGCCCGGCCCATTCGATCATCCCCTCACTCAGCCGTCCGGCCTTGCGCGTATCCTTGACCAGCGTCAGTCCGGCGCGCAGCGGCGCGGCGCCGCCGACCGACACATAGGTGGCCGCAGTCACGGCGAGCCCGGCGGCGGCAAGGCCAAGCACCAGTCGGTCGGTGTCCTCGCCCATCACGAGGTGCTTGCCTTCGCGCACGACGTCCCTGACGTCACCGAACACGAACAGATCGCCGGCAACGGTGCCGGACAGGCTTGCGACATCGTCGGCATTGCCGGTCACGAGACCGGTGGCAAATCCCTTGGCGAAATGCGTGGTGGACGACTGCTTGGCACGCGCATCGCCGACGCGCTTTGTGAGTTCATCACTGAGCGCGATGTTCTTCTCGCTCGCGAGCGTGACAAAGCTGGTCGCAAGATCGGCATCTCCGGAGGCGAGTGCCGCCTCGATATCGTCCGATATCAACGCCGGGTTGTTGCGCAGAACGGAATTGAGCCTGAGATCGGCGAGCGCAGCCGGATCGTTCCGCGCTGACAGCACCGTGCCGGCGTCCCGGGCGTGCGGCCAAATGGCTGCGCCCACGGCAACGCTCGCCGCCAGGCCGGCCACCGCAAAACTGAGGCGCACCCCGTTCATTCCGCTGAAAACCTCTAGTTTTATTCGCCTTGTTCAGTTGGCCTTGGACATAGTGTGCCGTTTTTGCGACACAACGGCTCCGACCAAAGAAGGGCTTCTCTGGGACGACAAGATTGTGTCGAATTTGCATGAGCAAATGAGCCATCGGGGCTCTAGGAATCAACTGTTCCCGCCAGTATGGTGCGCGGCATTTCGCGATGCCGCATGCTGTTGATTGCGTCTGCCATCGTTGCCACCAGGGTGAGAATATGTCCGACCACGTCGTCCCGCACTTCCATAACGATGCCGGTGTCTCGGTGATCGAGATCGGGTCGCAGGAGTTCATGTGCGTGGGCGCCAACCCTCCGTTCGACCATCCGCACGTGTTCCTCGACCTCGGCAACGACAGCGAGATCATCTGCCCGTATTGCTCGACACTGTATCGCTTCGCGTCCGACCTCGCTGCCGGCGAAGCCCGGCCGCCGGAATGCGTGCTGAAAGACAAGGTCGCCTGACCGCTCCGTGGCGCTGACGCGAACCGTCATCGTTGCCGGCGCCGGGATCGGAGGACTGACGGCGTCGCTGGCACTGGCGGCACAGGGCTTTCGCGTCGTCGTGCTGGAAAAGGCCGAGCGGCTCGAGGAAGCCGGCGCGGGAATCCAGCTCTCTCCCAATGCCAGCCGCATCCTGGTCGAGCTCGGGCTCAAGGAACCGCTGGCGCGCCGCGCGGTCACGCCGGAATCCGTCAACATCCTGAGCGCGCGCGCCGGTGGCGAGATCGCGCGGATGCCGCTCGGCCGGGCCGCCGAGTTCCGCGCCGGTGCTCCCTATTGGGTGATCCACCGCGCCGATCTGCAGGCCGCGTTGCAGGCCGCCGTCAACGAGCATCCCGATATCGATCTGCGGCTCGGCTGCCAGTTCGAGGACGTGACCAAGCACGCCAAGGGGCTGACAGTGGTGCAGCGCCGCGGCAACGCACGGCAGGAGGAATTGGCGGTTGCGCTGATCGGCGCGGACGGCATCTGGTCGTCGGTCCGCGGACATCTGTTTCCGGATGTGCAGCCGCAATTCTCCGGCCTGATCGCCTGGCGCGGCACGCTCGATGCGACCGCGCTGCCGCGTGAATATACCGCGCCACGCGTGCAGCTGTGGATGGGGCCGGACGCGCATCTCGTGGCCTATCCGATCTCGGCCGGACGCCAGGTCAACGTGGTTGCGATCGTGTCGGGCACCTGGAATCGGCCGGGCTGGAGCGCGCCCGGCGACATCAACGAGATCAAGGGCGCGTTCGCGACCGCGCGCTGGCCCGCCACGGCGCGGATGCTGATCGGCGCGGTCGATGGCTGGCGCAAATGGGCGCTGTTCACCCTGCCCGACATCGGCCGCTGGAGCGAAGGCGCGGTGACGCTGCTCGGCGACGCCGCGCATGCGATGCTGCCGTTTGCCGCGCAAGGCGCCGGCATGGCGATCGAGGATGCGGCCGTGCTCGCCAAGGCGCTGGCCGACTGCACCGGCGAAAACACCGCAGGCATTCCCGCCGCGTTGAAGCGCTACGCCGAGATGCGGCGCGGGCGCGTGCTGAAGGTGCAGCGCATGGCGCGCCAGCAGGGCCGCATCTATCACTTGAGCGGACCCTTGGCGATCGCCCGCGATCTCGCGATCCGCGCCATCGGTCCGCAGCGCATGCTGGCGCGGCAGGACTGGATCTACGACTGGCGCGCCTGAGAGATCAGGTGAACGCGGCTTGCGGGCGCGATCAGCAATCGGCTCATCGCGAAGTGCTTGTTCAGTGAACGAGGCCTCGCGGCGCGCGCGGGCCCGTTGCCCCCGGCGCAGGCGCCGCGGGTGCGGCCGCCGCCGGCGTATCCGGCGGGCTCTCATGGCACTTGTTGGCGCGCCAGGCCTGGTCCGCAAGCCTCTGCTGGGCGTGGATCGAGATCAGCTCGTTGCGATAAACCATCTCGGAGACCACGGTACCGCCGACGCCGGTCTCCGCCTTGGCCATCAACTTTTCCTGATCCGTCGCGCGAGACGTGAGATTCTTGCGCTCGGTCTCGAGCTGCTTGCAATCATACAGATCGTATTTGGCGGGATCGGCGAATGCCGACGGCACGCTGTCGCCGATCTGCGCGCAGCCGGAAACGCCCGCGGCCGAGGCGAGCAGCGCAACGATGGCTGCCGCGCGCGACAGATTTGGGCGGCGTGAGGGACGAACAGACATTCAGCTTAGTCCGACAGTGTTGAGATTGCCTAAAGCAGCCGCCGGTGTCCGGATTGAGGCTCAATCGCGGCGGCGCGCTGCTTATCCCAATGCTCGGCCGCTGAAGCAAATGGAATTGCAAGCCGCAGGTTAGGTCTTTGAAGGCGCGCCTGGTAGCAGCGGATATCGGAGCGCGGGGCTAAGCCAAGATGGATACCAGGCGCCGCCCCCTTGCGACAGTAGCTTGATCAAGCATCCCAGGATGGAGGTCGCGGAGCGGACACAAGTGTACGAGCGCGTTGAAGACGTGCGCATGTCTAGGCTGCCGGTTGCGTGGACTTCCTGACGACCAACTCGGGAGGAAGTACGACGTGCCGGATCTCGGCCGACCTGCTCTGGAGCATTTCGATCAGCATCCTGGCAGCGATCCGCCCCATCTCGCGGTGCTCGATGCGCACGGTGGTGAGGGGCGGCGAGACGACATCCACGAGTGGCATGTCGTTGTGACCGACGAGCGAGATATCCTCCGGGCACCGCAGGTGCCGGTCCTTCAGAGCGTCAAGGGCACCGATCGCCAGCAGGTCGTTCGCGGCAACGATCGCAGTCACTTGATGCGGCCCACCGACGAGATGCGTCGCCGCCAACGCGCCCCCTTCGCGCGTGTATCCCGCGGCTTCACATACGGCACCGGTCAATCCGTGCCGCGCCATCGCGCGCTCGAAGCCGCCACGCCGCAGCGCGCCGGTTGAAGTCGACAGCGGCCCTGCGATATGCGCAATGCGGCGGTGTCCGATATCGAAGAGATGATCGACGGCGAGACGCATTCCCTTTTCGTCGTCCGAGACGACTGAGGAGACGCGATCGCGCGCTTCCGATCGGTTGACCAGGATCACGGGAACGCCGCGACGGATACAGAAACCGACGAGTTCGTCATCCTGCGAAACCGTCGCCAGGATCAGGCCGTCGACCCGCTGGCTGAGCAGTCTCTCGACAAAGGAGATCTGCTGCGACGATACATTGCCGGCGTCCGCGACGATCGGTGCGTAGCCTTCCGCAGAGAGAACCTCCGTTATGCCGCCCAGGATCGGAGCGAACACCGGATTGGTGATGTCGGGCAGCAGCACACCGACAAGATCGGATCGCCCCAGTCGCAAGTTGGCGGCCAGCCGGTTGGGTTGATAACCCAGCGCCTCCGCCTGGGCGGAGATCCTCCTGGCGACGTCGTCCGCGACCAAATGCCGTTTCTTGGGATCAAGGGCCCGTGACACCGTCGAAGGATGAACGCCGGTGGCGTCCGCGATCTGCTTGATTGTCGTGACCGGTCGATTCACCCAGCGATTCCTGCTGCTTAGCTCGTTTGCGAAATGAGCATAGCGCTTCCCTTGACTTGTTGCAATCGATTGCAATATCTCATGCAAACGATTGCAATCAACCGATTGGGAACCCACCGATGTCTCACGGCATTATCGAAAAGCTCGAGGACGTGACGCCGACCGTGTTGCGAGCGATGGCGTCGACCGACACCGCGCGGCTTCGAACGGTGATGGAAGCCTTCGTCAGGAACCTCCACGCCTTCGCCCGCGAGGTGAAACTCACCGAGGCGGAATACGATCTCGGCATCGATTTCCTGAACCGGATCGGACAGGCCACCCACGACAGCCACAACGAGGGCATCCTCTTCGCGGATGCGACCGGCTTCTCGACGCTGGTCTGCCTGCTGAACAACGGCAACGCCGGTGCGACCGAAACCGCGGCGGCATTGCTGGGCCCGTTCTGGCGGGCCAATTCTCCCCGAACGGAGAACGGAGCATCGATCGTTCGTTCTGCGACACCCGGCCCCGAACTCTTCGTCGCGTGCGAGGTCGTCGACATCGCGGGCAAGCCCCTCGCCAATGTCGAGGTCGACGTCTGGCAATCTTCACCGGTCGGCCTCTACGAGAACCAGGACGAAACGCAGGCAGACATGAACCTGCGCGGCAAGTTCACCACCGACGCCTCGGGTCGGTTCTCATTCAGATCGGTCAAGCCCGCCGGCTATCCCGTGCCGACCGACGGCCCGGTTGGCGACATGCTGCGCGCCCAGAACAGGCATCCCTACCGGCCGGCACACATGCACTTCCTGGGCTTCAAGCCCGGCTACAAGACGCTGATCACGCAGGTCTTCGTCGACCACGATGAGCACCTGGACAGCGACGTGGTGTTCGGGGTGACGCGCACGCTGGTCGGCGATTATCGCCGGCATGACGACGGCGATCCACCGGCGCCCGGGGTCCGCGCTCCCTGGTACACGCTGAACTATCGCTTCACCATGGAAAACGGTGAAGCGATCCTCCCCAAGCCACCGATCAAGTGAGGCTGACGATGAATCGATCCATGAAGGACAAGGTCGTGCTCGTCGTCGGCGGCGCCGGCAGCATCGGGGCCGTGTCCGCCAAGCGCTTCGCAGAACTCGGTGCCCGCATCGCAATCAGCCACCGCGACGTTCCGGACGAAGCCGCCGCCGCGGCAACGGTGGCGCAATCCCTGCCTGGAGACGGCCACGCCGCGTTGATCGCCGACGTCGCGCAGACGGCAACCCTGACGGCACTGCGCGCCGAGATCGAGCGGCGCTTCGGCCGGCTCGACATTCTCGTCAACGCCGCCGGCTTTACCAAGCCGGTGCCTCACGCCGATCTCGACGCGCTGGACGACGACCTGATTGACCGGATGTTCGCGGTCAACTGGCGCGGACAGTTTGCGGCGATCCGCACCTTCGCTCCGCTGCTGAAGGCATCCGGTGACGGCCTCATCGTTTCGATATCATCGATCGCGGGCACCAACGGGATCGGGTCCTCGATTGCCTATTGCGCCGTCAAGGCCGGCATCGACGTCATGACGAAATCGCTCGCCCGCGTGCTGGCCCCCGAGGTGCGCGTGCTCGCGGTCGCACCCGGCGTGGTCGACACCGGCTTCGTTCCGGGCCGCGGCGCGGACTTCAACGCCAAGACCGCGACGACGACACCGCTGAAGCGGATCGCGACCGCGGAGGACATCGCCTCGGCCATTCTCGCCTGCGCAACCCAACTCGGCTTCGCGACCGGAACGACTTTCGTGGTCGACGGCGGCCGCTCGCTTTGAAAGAACAAGTCTATGCGATCTCCCCGCGATAAAGTCATCATCACCTGCGCCGTGACCGGCAACCTGACGACACCCGAGCAGACCCCTCACCTTCCCATCACGCCGGCGCAGATCGCTGACGCCTGTCTCTACGCCGCCGATGCCGGCGCCGCCATCGTCCACATCCACGTCCGAGACCCGCTTACCGGCCGTCCCTCGATGCTGCTCGACCACTATGTCGACGTCGTCGAGCGCATCCGCGCGCGCAACCCCGCGTTGATCCTCAACATCACGACCGGACCGGGCGGACGCTTTGTTCCATCCAAGGACGATCCGAAGATGGCCGCCGAAGGCACGACCCTGATGGCGCCGGAGAAGCGGGTCGAGCACATCGCCGTGCTGCGACCGGACATTTGCACGCTCGATCTCAACACCATGAACTCCGGAGGCGAGGTCGTGATCAATACGCCGGCGAACGTTCGCCGGATGGCGAAAGTGATCGCGGACGCCGGCGTCAAACCGGAGATCGAACTGTTCGATTCCGGCGATATCGCCTTGATGCGCGATCTCTTGGCCGACCGCTCCCTGCAAGGGCCAGTCCTGTGTTCCTTCGTGATGGGCGTTCGTTACGGCTTTCAGCCTGCCCCGGAAACCGTATTGTACGCGCGCGGCCTGCTGCCGCCGGACGCGGAATTCACCGCGGTCGGCATCGGCAAGGCCGCATTCACGACGGTTGCACAATCCTATCTTGCGGGCGGTCACGTGCGGATCGGCCTGGAAGATGCGGTCTATCTCACGCGCGGCCAGCTCGCGACCTCCAACGCGGAAATGGTCACAAAGGCGCGCCGCATCGTCGAGGATCTCGGAGGCGCGATCGCGACGATCGAGGACAGCCGGCGGATCGTCGGCCTGCCCTCGCCCACCAAGACAATCAAGGCTTAGGAGCGGGCTATGAATGCCATCACCAGATCGGGGACCGATGTCGTCGTCGAGGCGACCTGCGTGCGGCTCAATGCCAAAGCCGCCGACGCGGCGGCGATCGCGCCGTCCATCGAGAAACACTCGCTCACGCGGCAACCGCACGAAGTCGTGGTTGCGATCGAAGCCGCGGGCGTCAACCCGTCGGACGTCAAGGCCGCCACGGGATTGATGCCCTATGCGGTGTTCCCAAGAACCCCGGGCCGTGATTTTTCCGGGCGGGTGGTCGAAGGGCCGGACGCATTGATCGGAAAAGCCGTGTTCGGTTCGTCGGGCGACCTCGGAATCCGCCGCGACGGTACGCACGCCAGCCATGTCGTCGTCGAGGCCGCGGCCCTGGTCGAAAAGCCGGACGGAATTTCAATGGATGAGGCTGCAGGGATCGGCGTACCGTTCGTGACAGCCATCGAAGGCTTTCGGCGAGCCGGCGCGCCGAGACCCGGTGAACATGTCCTCGTCATGGGCGCCAACGGCAAGGTCGGGCAGGCTGCGGTCCAGCTTGCGACCTGGCAAGGCGCCAGGGTGATCGGCGTGGTGCGCAAGGACGAACCCTACGAAGGCCACGCCAATGCCCCGATCGAGATCATCAATTCCTCGGCGGCCGACGTCGCGGAACGGGTGCGCGAACTGACCGACGGCCACGGAGCCGATATCGTCTTCAACACGGTCGGTGACCCCTATTTCGACGATGCGCATCATTCGCTTGCAAAGGCCGGGCGGCAGATCCTGATTGCCACGACCAACCAGACGGTCAAATTCAACATCCTGGAATTCTATCGCGGACGGCACACGTATGTCGGCGTCGACACGCTTGCGTTTTCCACGATCGAAAGCGCAGAACTGCTGCGCAGCGTGCTACCTGGGTTCGCCGGCGGCTTCCTGCGCCCCTATCCGATCATCCCGTCCTCGATCTACCCGCTTGCTGAGACGAAGGCGGCCTACACCGCCGTGATCGGATCATCGCGCAACCGCGTCGTTCTGCGACCGGGAGCCTGATCGGGCATCGCTTGAGCCCGATCAGGAACTCGGTCAGGGACGGCTGCGTTACTTCTGCTTGTCGCCGACGCCCTTGGCGGCCTGCTCGATGACCTTTGCCACTGCCTCCGGCTTCGAGACATACACAGCGTGGCTGCCGGCCTGATCGACGGTCTTGGCACCGGCGCGCTTGGCCATCATCCGCTGCGCGTCGACCGGGATCATCTTGTCGTTGGTCGCCACCAGGTACCAGCTCGGCTTGCTCTTCCAGGCCGGCACGGACACCTCGCCATTCAAGGCAGCGACACCCCACGGCACCTGCGAGTCAGCCATGAATGCCGCGACGTCAGGCTTCACATCGGCCGCGAAGGCGGCGGCGAACTTCGCGTGATCGAGCGACAGGAAGCCGTCCTTCGGCGGCAGGATCGGCGGCACCGGCGCGCCGGGCGGCGGATTGGCGATCAGCTTGCCGACCGATTCACCCTGGTCGGGCGCGAACGCCGTGATGTAGACCAGCCCCGCGACCTTCGGATCGGTGCCCGCTTCGGTGACGACGACGCCACCATAGGAATGACCGACCAGAATGACATTGCCGTCGGCGGCGGCGATGGCCCGCTTGGTGACGGCGACGTCGTCCGCGAGCGTGGTGGTCGGGTTCTGGACGATGCTGACCTTGTAGCCGTCCTTCTTCAGGATCTTGTAGACGCCTTCCCATCCCGAACCGTCGACGAAACCGCCATGGACGAGGACGATCGACTTGACCGGGGCGGACTGGGCGTGGGCGGCGGGGATCGTCGCGATGGCGAGGCCCAGCGACGCTGCGGCGGCGAGCAATTTGGTGACAACAGACATTGAAGTTCTCCTAGATGTTTATTTCGCGATAATCTTTATCGCGATAATCATCGTATAACCGCCCTGATTTGCTTGTCCAGATATTTTTTATCGCGATAACGATTTTCGTGGTACATTGGGCAAGCCACCACGAAAGGGCCCCTCCCATGCCAAATCCGGGACCGATTCCGCTGGACAGCCAGCTTTGCTTCTCTCTTTACGGGACGACCATTGCGATCAACCGTGCCTACAAGCCCCTGCTCGACCGCCTCGGCATCACCTATCCGCAATACCTCGTTCTCAGCGTGCTCTGGGAAAAGGACGGACAGATGATTTCGGCAATCGCCGACCGGCTCGCCCTCGAACCCAGCACCATCACGCCGCTGGTCAAGCGGCTCGAAAGCGCCGGCTTTGTGGTGCGCCGGCGCAGTGTGGAGGATGAACGGCAGGTCGGAGTTCACCTGACCGACAGCGGCAAGGCGATGCAGTCGCGCACCGGCTGCCTGACCGATACCTTGCTGGAGCGGTCCGGCCTGACGGTCGACGAACTCATCTCACTCAACAAGCGCGTCCAGGCGCTTCGCAACGCGTTGACGAATTCAGGAACGGACTAACGGACAAACCGCGCCGTTCACACCTGCGATACGTTATCCCGGCGTTTGCCCGGCTGACGACGAAGAGCTAGAAGATGCGCCCGCCGGGGGTTTTGTCCGGAACAGAACGAAACCAGATTTGGAAAACCGCCGAGGGATATTGGAAAGCCTCTCGGTCTAAATTGCGAAAACTCAATAAAATCAAGATGCGGACGTGGCGGAACTGGTAGACGCAAGGGACTTAAAATCCCTCGACGGCAACGTCATGTGGGTTCGAGTCCCACCGCCCGCACCAGTCTGTTGCGCACCACTCTTACTTCTTGGCCTTCGCCTTCTTTGCCTTGGCCTTCTTCGTCGCCTTGGCCTTGGTTTTCTTTGCCTTTGCCGGCTTGCTGGCCTTCGCCTTCTTCGCCGATTTCTTGGCTGACGTCTTGGCAACTTTCTTGGCCGATTTCTTCGGGGCTTTCTTCGGGGCTTTCTTGGGGGTCTTCTTGGCGGCCGTCTTCGCCGACGCCCCGCTAGCCACACTGGACTGTTGCGCCGCGCTGCCGCCACTACGCGTCGGACGCGGCGGCACCGGCTCCTCCATCCAGAAATCCAGCTCCTGCTCCTTGCCGCCGCCCGGCTTCCAGCCGTCGAGCGAATAGATCCGATCCGGATTGCCGCCGCTGCCGAGATAGCCGCGCCAGGAATAGTGGTCGTAGACGCCGTTGATGTGCAGCGCATAGGCCTGGGCAAGCTGTTTGTTGCCGCGGATGATCACGAGATTCTCGTCATTCTTCTCCGAGGCGGCGACCGAGAAATTGTGCGACCCGGTGATGACGGCGCAATTGTCGGAGAACGGATCGATCACGATGGTCTTGGAGTGAACGATCGCAATCATCCCCGCGTTGCGGATCTGCTGGACGCTGAACTCGACGTCGGCCCATGAGGGTTCGTTGGTCGCGCTCACGCCATGCGGCAGCTGGACGTCGTCATGAAAGGATTGTTTCGGTGCGCCCGATTTGACGACCTCCCCGCCGACCGAAACGATGTCGCCGTTCTTGCTGGCCATCATGGTCGACACCACGCCGCGGACATAGATGTCGTTCTGCTGTGCGCGGTCCAGCAGCGCATCCAGCAGCGGCGATTGACCCGGCATGAACATCAGGAAGAGCGCGCCGTCCTTGGCGTTCTTGATCAGGTCCAGCACCGGCTTGAACTCGGCCTCGCCGTTGGTCGCGGCGAAGTAGACCGAGATGTTGCTGTCGCTGGTCGGACTGGAATTCGACGTCTTCAGTGCCGGCGGCATGGCATTGCCCGCGGCGACCAGCTTGCCCCACTGATCGAGGTAGCGCTTGGCGATCACCGCATTCTCGATGATCAGCACGTTGTTGAGCTGCGTGCACAGCCCGGTGGTGGTCCAGTTGGTGCTGCCGGTCAGCACGCGGATCGCGTTGCCATGCGCGTCGCTCTCGACCACGAACTTGTTGTGGACGCTGGGCGACGACCTGCCCGCATTCGACAGATCGCGATGCTTGACCGTCAGGCCGGCGCCACTGAGCTCGCCCGCGATGTTCGGCTTGGTCGCACTGCCATTGCCGAGCAGGACGTTGCCGCGGCTGCCGAACGGTTTCAGCGCGCCGACCAGCTCCTCGTCATTCATCTCGTAGATCGCGGCATGGATCTGGCTGCCGCGGAGATCGGCATCGTGCAGGAAGGCCAGTATCTCGTGCAGAGCATCGCCTGACAGGTAGCGCCGCGCCTGATTGGCCGGGTCGGACAGGCTCTTGACGAAATTGCGCAGCGCGTCGTCGGACGTATCGCCCTGCACGAAGCGGCTGACGATCTGCGACATCAGGGTGCCGCGGTTGAAATAGGCCGACAAGCCGCCGCCCGCATCGCCCGAAGCGATCGCCGGCGTCGTCCAGGCCGACACCGAGGCGGCATCGGGCGTGAACGTCCCGTTCGCGCCGCTCTTCATCGCGGTGACGCGATACGAGACATTGTCGGTGTCGACGACGCTGTGATCGGTCCAGATGCAGCGCCGGAACGGCGACTGCGTCGAGGAGATGCCGGCGTCCGCCACCGGTTTCTCGCCGGGCTTCGGCGGAATGCGGTTGGACAGCACGGTCGTCTGCTGCGTGATGTTGTTGCGCCGCTCGAGCTGGAATCCGACCCAGTCGCTCGACCAGGTGTCCGGCTGCCAGGCGATCAGGATATCATCGGCGTTCGCGTAAGCCTTGACATTGATGGTCATCACAATTTCCCCGAGGCTGGGTGAATGCGCAGCTGCGAAATATTGGACACCGCCTTCGCACGGCGAGAGCGTCCTGGAGCGGCACCGATATCGGCCCGTCGGACAATACCCCGGTAACCTTGGGTAGTTTGTGAAATAGGCGACAACTGTTCGTGCAAATCGGCGCGACGCGGCGCGCCGGGCATCGAGCCCTAATCGAACGCCAGTCCCAGCCGCTTCTGCTTCTTCCATACGATGCGGCACGGCCACCGCTGGCCGTCGACGCCGAGGGTGAAGCGGTCGGGAAACCACAGCGGCGAGTTGACCTCGATGCAGGCGCCCTGAGGCGAGACATTTCGGACCGTACAGGCGATCGCTTCATTGCCGAACTCGATCGCTCCCGACTTGAGCACGCGGCGGCGCGCGCCGGCACGGCGCTTCTCGGTCGGCATTGGCTGTTGCGCGCTGGCCGGTGCGGGCCTGCTATGGTCGTCGGCCATGGGCCCGTCGCGGTAGGTACACAAGTCGGCGGTCAGACTACGATGCAATACTGACGGGAACCTTAAAGCCGCCGCTATCCAAATTGGTATGCCACGCGCCCGCCCACGGCTTGAGCAGGCAGCCGAGGCGTCACCATGCCTGCATCACCTCATCGTGTTTTGCGGGTGTGGCAGGGTTCACATGCCGCGATCGTCACGTGGTGTAGGGTCGTCGCATTGGAAATTCCGGCCGCACATTTCGCGGGCCCACATTTCGAGATCAATGAGTTGGAGATAGGCGATGACGATTGCGGATCGCAATCGGATTGCTGATCGCAATCGGATTGTCGGCAATACCGCGCCCGATCATGGCGCTTCCGTCCTCGAGCACGGCGACGACGCAGCCCATTGCAGCAACGGGCTCAACGCACAGAAATTCCTCGATGCGACGCACGACGAGCGCGTGATCTACCGGCGCTGGATTCGCAGCGCGATCGTGCTTTACGGATTGTTGGCGTTCGCCACGGGAGCGATGGTCTGGGTGAAGAGCGCCGGCGTCGGACAGACCCAGCTTTCGAGCCTGTCGAGCACGAGCAACGCGAAATCAGGCCATTAGATTAGCCGCCGTCGCGGAACGGCTGCGCGAAACGAAAACGGCCGGGACGGGTCCCGGCCGTTTGTGTTGCATCAAGCCGCAAGCCTACTCGGACTTGTCGATATTCCAGAAGATCGGCGTCGCCGGACCGTCGAGCACACCGGTCAACGATTTCCGCCACGCGCTCGGCCCCTGATACTGCCCGAGCGGAATGTAGATGACCTGCTCGTAGGCTTCCTTCTGGATCTCGGCCGCGATCTTCTTCTGCTCGTCGAGCGACGGCGCGCGAACGAAGGCATCCTTCAGCTTTTCGATCTTGGCATCCTCGGCCCAGCCGAACCATCCGCCATTCTTGCCCTGGCCGCCGATCGAGAGGTTGGCGATCGGGTTGGAGACGTCGGCGCTGACCCAGTTGGTGAAGAACATGTTCCAGCCGCCTTCTTTCGGGGGCTTCTGGCTGGCGCGGCGGGTCACCACGGTCTGCCAGTCGGTTGCCTGCAGGTCGACCTTGAAGCCGGCATCACGCAACTGCTGGGCGACGACGATTGGCTGCGCCTTGAGCGTGGTGACATCGCCGGGCGCCATGATCACGATCGGCGTGCCGTCATAGCCCGACTCCGCGAGCGCCTTCTTGGCCGCGGCCATGTCGCCGCCCTTCGCCAACGTCTCGCCGCCGACATCGGTCGCAAACGGCGTATCGCAGATGAAGAAGGCGACGCAGGTCGTGTAATATTTGGGATTGCCGACCAGGGCGTCGAGCACCTGCTTCTGGTTGACCGCCAGCAGCGCCGCCTGGCGGACCTTGACGTTGTCGAACGGCGGATAGAGGAAGTTCATGCGGCCCAGCGTCTGGAACCCGGCCTTGTTCAGCGTCTCGATCTTGAGGTCCTTGTCGGCTTCGAGGACCGACAATGTGTCGAGCGACGGATTCTCCAGGAAATCGATATCGCCGGATTGCAGCGCATTCATCGCGGTCTGGGCGTCGGCCATCGTAACCCATTCGACGCGGTCGACCTTCACCACCTTGCCGCCCGCGGTCCAACTCGCCGGCTCCTTGCGCGGCACGTAATCCTTGTTCTTCTCATAGACCGCCTTCACGCCCGGCTGGAATTCGGCCTGGACGAATTTGAATGGGCCCGAACCGATCTGCTCCGGGATCGGCTTGTCCGGCGGCGTTTCCGCCAACCGCTTCGGCATCATGAAGGCGACGCGCGACGACGGCTTGCCGATCGAGTCCAGCACCAGGCCGTAGGGCTCCTTCAGCTTCAGCGTGATCGTCTTCGCGTCGGTGGCCTCTAAGCTCGCGGTAAAGTCCATCAGCTTCTGGCCCATGCCGTCGACCTTGGCCCAGCGCTTCAGCGAAGCGACGCAGTCTTCGGCGGTCACCGGTGTTCCATCGTGCCACTTCAGGCCGTCGCGCAGCGTGAACGTGTAAGTGAGCTTGTCGTCGGACACCTTCCAGTCGGCCATCTGCGGCTGGATCTTGAAGTTGGAGTCGGTCGCGATCAGCGTGTCGTAGACCATGTAGCCATGGTCCCGCGTGATGTAGGCCGTGGTCAGGATCGGATCGATGACGCGCAGATCCGAGTGCATCACCGCGGTAATGGTCTTGCCCGCGGCCATGGCCTGCGGCGCAAAGGACAATTCCTGCGGCGCGAACGACAGCGCGAGCGCCGTCAACGCAGCCGCTAGCGTGCGGTGCTTCCAACGCGAGATAGGGAACATGCAATTTCTCCTGACGTGTAACTGGTCAAAGCCGGCTTATTCGTTATGCATGCGGTTCGTTATTTAGGCGAACTAACATGCTGTATGGCTTGTGAAATCGAGACTTGCATCAAGCGCAATGCGCGTCAATCGGTTTCCGGCAGGATCGAACGTATACGAACGAATGAGCGGCAGGTTCAGCGCATTTGACTTTACAAAGTCGTCTTCCGAGCTTTTCGTACGGCACGCGAACGCGTATCGGCGCGCACAAACAACAAGAGAGAAAAGACATGAACCCCGCCAATCTTCCTTTTGATTCCGAAGCGATGCTGCAGGGGCTGCGCAGCTGGGTGGAATGCGAGAGCCCGACATGGGATGCGGCCGCGGTCGAGCGCATGCTCGACCTCGCCGCGCGCGAGATGGCGGTCATGGGTGCGACGATCGAACGCATCGCGGGACGCCAGGGCTTTGCCGGCTGCGTCCGCGCCCGTTTTCCCCATCCGAAACAAGGCCAGCCCGGCATCCTCATCGCCGGCCATCTGGACACCGTGCACCCGGTCGGCACCATCGAAAAGCTGGCGTGGCGGCGCGAAGGCAACAAGTGCTTCGGGCCCGGTATCTTCGACATGAAGGGCGGCAACTATCTGTCGATCGAGGCGATCCGGCAGTTGGCGCGCGCGTCCTTTACGACGCCGCTGCCGATCACCGTGCTGTTCACGCCCGATGAAGAGGTCGGCACGCCGTCGACGCGCGACATCATCGAGGCCGAAGCCGCGCGCAACAAATACGTGCTGGTGCCGGAGCCCGGACGGCCGAACAACGGCGTCGTCACCGGCCGCTACGCGATTGCGCGCTTCAATCTGGAAGCTGTCGGCAAGCCGAGCCATGCCGGCGCGACGTTGTCCTCCGGCCGTTCCGCGATCCGCGAAATGGCCCGGCAAATCATTGCGATCGACGGCATGACCACCGAAGACTGCACCTTCTCGGTCGGCATCGTGCATGGCGGGCAATGGGTCAATTGCGTCGCAACGACCTGCACCGGCGAAGCGCTCAGCATGGCCAAGCGCCAGGCCGATCTCGACCGCGGCGTCGAGCGCATGCTGGCGCTGTCGGGCACCGCCAACGACGTCACCTTCAAGGTGACGCGCGGCGTCACCCGCCCGGTATGGGAGCCGGATGCCGGCACCATGGCGCTCTATGAAAAGGCCAAGGGCCTTGCAGCGGCGATGGGCCTCGATCTGCCGCACGGCAGCGCCGGCGGCGGATCGGACGGCAACTTCACTGGTGCGATGGGCATCCCTACCCTCGACGGCCTCGGCGTTCGCGGCGCCGATGCACATACGCTCAACGAGCATATCGAGATCGAGAGCCTCGTCGAGCGCGGCCGCCTGATGGCGGCGCTGCTGGCGACGCTGGACTGACATCGATTTGCACTGCACAACACGTTGGCACTGCCGGATCGAAATTTAGCCTTGTCCAATTTTGAGGCTTCGCCTACGGTCCGGCCGTCCAACGCGACGATGCGGGAGAGATCGAAGCCACAACATTCGTGTTGTTGCTTCGGCGCCGACGGAGCAACCGCCCCGGAAACTCTCAGGCAAAAGGACTGTATCGTCAGGACGATCTGGAGAGAGACGGACACGACCGCATCAAGGGCCGTGACGTCCACCGAAGGGGATAGTCTGCCATCGGGCCCTGGCCCGATGCGGATCAAGCTCTCAGGTACCGTGACAGATGGGGCGCCGACGCCGGTTTCACCGGTGGTTCGGCGACTCTAACCCACGGGAGCCTGAAGACCACCATGCCTCACATCGCAATCATTGGCGCCGGCATCACCGGCGTGACGACAGCCTATGCCCTGCTCGAACGCGGCTATCGGGTGACTGTCCTCGACAGGCATCGCTATGCCGCGATGGAAACTTCGTTCGCCAACGGCGGACAGCTTTCTGCCAGCAATGCGGAAGTGTGGAACAGCGCCGCGACCATTCTCAAGGGGTTGCGCTGGATGCTTCGCAGCGACGCGCCGCTGCTGATGAACCCGAAGCCGAGCTGGCACAAATATTCCTGGATCGGCGAGTTCGTCGGCCACATCGGGCGCTATCGTGCCAACACCATCGAGACGACGCGGCTCGCAATCGAGGCGCGCAAGCATCTGTTCTCGATCGCACAGCGCGAGAATATCGCCTTCGATCTCGAACGCCGCGGCATCCTGCACGTCTATCACGACAAGGCCGGCTTCGAGGCGGGCCTGCGCGTCAACACGCTGCTGCAACAAGGCGGGCTCGACCGCCGGCCGGTGACGGCGGACGAAATCCGCAGCATCGAGCCCGCGCTGCAAACGACCTGCTATGGCGGCTTCTTCACGCCGTCGGACGCGACCGGCGATATCCACAAGTTCACGCGCGGGCTCGCCGACGCCTGCATCCGCCGCGGCGCGAGCTTCGTCCATGAAGCCGACGTCGATGCGATCGCGCGCGGCGACGACGGTTTCCGCATCGGCTGGAACGAAGCCGCTTCGCACGATGCTGAGGTCGCGAGGCGACATGAGTTGCAGGCGGACGGCATCGTCATTTGCGCCGGCGTCGCGAGCCGCCACTTCGCAGGCCTGCTCAACGACCGCGTCAACGTCTATCCGGTGAAGGGCTATTCGATCACCGTGCAGCTCGATGCGCCGCAAAGCCAGGACGCTGCGCCAACCGTCAGCCTGCTCGATGAGGCGGCGAAGATCGTCACCAGCCGGCTCGGCGCCGACCGCTTCCGCGTCGCTGGCACCGCCGAGTTCAACGGCTTCAACCGCGACATTCGCGCCGACCGCATCCAGCCGCTGGTGGATTGGGTGCGGCAGCATTTTCCCGGCATCGACACGTCGAGGGTCGTGCCGTGGGCCGGCCTGCGCCCGATGATGCCGAACATGATGCCGGTGGTGCGCGCCGGACGGTATCCGGGCGTGTTCTACAACACCGGCCACGGTCATCTCGGCTGGACGCTGTCGGCTGCGACGGCACAGATGGTGGCAGGCGCGATTGATGACTGCGCGACCTCGACGCGCCCTCGGTGTTGCCGTCGCAGGTCGATGCGACCGAGGCCGCCCGCGCAGCTTTCCCCTAATTATCCGGTCGACGAGGAAGAATATGAGCGTATTTGCGTGTGGCCAAGTCGGAATTCGCTGAGAAACACCGCATGACAACGACTAGCGTCATATTGGGGAAAAGCGCTTCAGCGCGGGAGGGGACAATGCGCATTGGGGTGGCGGACACGCATGAGACGCTGACCAAGCCGGATCAGATTGCCGCGGAGCTGTGCGCGGCCGTCGATCGAAACTTCGACGATCAGATCGCATTCCTGTCGCGCATGGTGCAGTTCCGCAGCTTGCGCGGACAGGAAGCGCCGCAACAAGCTTGGCTGGCCGAGCAATTCGCAAAGCGCCGCTACGAGGTCGATACGTTCAGCCTTGCGGACGTCAACCTGATGAGCCATCCGAAGGCCGCACCGATGGACGGCATCGATCTTGCCGGATCGCAGCAGGTCGTTGCGACGCTCAACAGCACAGGCAGCGGGCGCAGCCTGATCCTGCAAGGTCATATCGACGTGGTGCCGGAGGGGCCCGCTGACCTTTGGGACCGGCCGCCGTTCGCGGGTGCCGTGCACGACGGCTGGATGTTCGGGCGTGGCGCGCAAGATATGAAGGCCGGTGTCTCGGCAATGATCTTCGCGCTCGATGCTTTCCGCGACGCCGGCTATGCCCCTGCCGGCCGCGTCCATCTGCAGACCGTGACCGAGGAAGAGAGCACCGGCAACGGCGCGCTGTCGACCTTGATGCGCGGCTATCGCGCCGACGCCTGCCTCATTCCCGAGCCAACCGGACACACGCTCACGCGCGCCCAGGTCGGCGCCGTCTGGTTCCGCCTGCGCGTCCGCGGCACGCCGGTGCATGTTGCCTATTCCGAGGCCGGCACCAGCGCGATCCTGTCGGCGATGCATCTGGTGCGCGCGTTTCAGGATTACATCAAGGCGCTCAACGCCCGGGCGCTCGACAACAGCTGGTTCCGCAGTGTCAAGAATCCGATCAAGTTCAACGTCGGGATCATCAAAGGCGGCGATTGGGCCAGTTCGACCGCGGCGTGGTGCGAGCTGGACTGCCGGCTTGGTCTCTTGCCCGGCGAAACACCACAGCAGGCGATGCGCGGCATCGAGGAATGCCTGACTGAGGCGCACAAGGCTGACGAGTTCCTGTCCGACAATCCGGCCGAGCTGGTGTGGAGTGGCTTTCAGGCGGACGCAGCGGTGTGCGAGCCCGGCAGCGAAGCGGAAGCAGCTCTGTCTGCCGCCCATCACTCCGTCTTCCAGGCTCCAATGCAGGAGCGCCTGTCCACGGCCGTCAACGACACCCGCTACTATTGCGTCGACTACGGCATACCCGCACTTTGCTATGGTCCTTACGGTATCGGCCCGCACGCGTTCAACGAACGGGTCGAGCTCGACAGCCTTCGCAAGACGACGCAGAGCATCGCACTGTTCGTCGCCAACTGGTGCGGCGTGATGCGAGCGTGAATGGACTTGTCGTTTCAGGTCGGTGGCGCATTGCGCCATGTGCAATTCGAAATAGCGCTTCAGACCAAGGGAGGCTTCCAACGGCCTGAACCGCGCCTTGATATAACATCGCCATTGGCACAGTATTTGCCTGCAAATTCATCACGTTCGCGCTAGCCTTGAGACAACACGCAGAAGCGCATGAGACACATCACGGGGACACCATGAGTATGATGCGGCCCAGCCTTCGCTTCGCACCACCCGACGGCAGGAGATAGCAACGATGCTCGGCTATCTCCTCCGCCGCATCCTCGCCGCCATTCCCGTAATGGGCGTGGTGGCTCTGTTCGTGTTCCTGTTGCTGCGGCTGACGCCGGGCGACCCGGCCGCCATTCTCGCCGGCGACAATGCGACGCCGGAACAGCTCGATCGCATCCGCACCTCGCTTGGTCTCAACGAGCCGATCTACATCCAGTTCTATACCTGGGTCGCCAAACTCCTGCACGGCGATCTCGGCGTCTCCCTGATCTCGAACAAGCCGATCCTCGAGATGATCGGTCCGCGCCTTGAGCCCTCGATTTCGGTCGCGCTGGCCACCATCGTCCTCTCGATCCTGGTGGCGGTGCCGCTCGGCGTGATCGCGGCGTGGAAGCACGGCACCTGGATCGACCGCTGCGTGATGGGGCTTTCGGTGCTCGGCTTCTCGGTGCCGGTGTTCGTGATCGGCTATGTGCTGATCCAATTCTTTGCGATCGATCTGCGCTGGGTGCCGGTGCAGGGCTTCAAGAGCATCATGTCCGCCTGCCCGGCAGCGCCGCCGAAACCGCTTAGCGCGCTGGAGGTCGCCACCTGTATGGGGGACGGCTTCGGTCCGTTCTTCCAGCGCCTCATCCTGCCGACCTGCACCCTCTCCTTCATCTATGTCGCGTTGATCGCACGCATGACGCGAGCCTCGATGCTCGATGTGCTGGGTGAGGATTACGTGCGCACCGCGCGCGCCAAGGGCATCGGCGAGACCGGCGTGCTGCTGCGCCATGCGCTGCGCAACGCCGCGGTCCCGGTCATCACTGTGATCGGTTCCGGTTTCGCGCTGCTGATCTCGGGCGTCGTCGTCACCGAGAGCGTGTTCAACCTGCCCGGCATCGGCCGCCTCACCGTCGATGCGGTGCTGGCGCGCGACTATCCGGTGATCCAGGCCATGATCCTTTTGACGTCGGGTATCTATGTCGCGGTCAATCTCTTGATCGACCTCGCTTACACCCTGCTCGATCCTCGTATCCGGTACTGAGCAATGGCGATCGAAACCCTTCCCGAATCCTCCATCCCCGTCACCCGGCCGTTCCGCGTCAAGTTCGGCTTCCTGGCGTCGACGCCGATCATCGCGGTTGCGACGATCTGCCTCGTCCTGATCATCCTGATGGCGATCTTCGCACCGCTGCTCGCGCCGCACGATCCGCTGTTGCTGACGCCGGCGCAGCGGCTGAAGCCGTCGAGCGCGCAATACCTGCTCGGCACCGACGCCTATGGACGCGACCTGCTGTCGCGCGTCATCTATGGCGCACGGATCTCGCTCTTGATCGGGCTCGGCGCCGCCGTCTGTTCGATCGCCATCGGGCTCCTGATCGGCCTCGTCGCCGGCTTCTTCCGCTGGGTCGACGCGGTGATGATGCGCGTGATGGACGGCTTGATGGCGATCCCCGCCATCCTGCTCGCGATCGCCGTGGTGTCGCTGTCCGGCGCCAGCATCTGGACCGTGATGGTCGCGATCACCATCCCCGAGATACCGCGCGTGGCGCGGCTGGTGCGCTCGGTGGTGCTGACCGCGCGCGAGGAGCCCTATGTCGAGGCCGCGATCTCGCTCGGCTCGAGCCTGCCGAAGATCATGTGGCGGCATTTGATGCCGAACACGATCGCGCCGCTGATCGTGCAAGGCACTTATGTCTGCGCATCCGCGATCCTGACCGAGGCGATCCTGTCGTTCCTCGGCGCCGGCATCTCGCCGGAAACGCCGACCTGGGGCAACATCATGGCCGAGGGCCGCGCCTACTTCCAAATCAAGCCGTCGCTGATCTTCTGGCCGGGGCTGCTGCTCTCGATCGCCATTCTCAGCATCAACCTGATCGGCGACGCCGCGCGCGACGCGCTCGATCCCCGCATGAAACAGCGTGAGGGCAAGTGACCACAACCAACTCTGCCAACGTCGTCCTCGACATCAACAATCTTGTCGTCGGTCTCGGCCGCAAGGCTGACGCCCACCGCATCATCGACGACCTGTCGCTGCAGGTGCGTGAGGGCGAGACGCTCTGCCTTGTCGGCGAAAGCGGCTCGGGCAAGTCGGTGACCTCTTTGACCACGATGGGCCTGCTGCAGAAGGGCACGCTGGTGCCGTCCGGCGGCAGCGTCAAGCTGGTCGGCGAGGAACTGCTCACCGCGACCGACCGGCGGCTGCGCCAGCTCCGTGCCACGCGGATGGCGATGATCTTTCAGGAGCCGATGACCGCGCTCAATCCGGTGGTGCCGGTCGGCCGCCAGATCGACGAGGTGCTACGCGCCCATACCGATCTCGATTCCCGCGCGCGGCGTCAGAAGATCCTGGCGATGATGGAGCATGTGCGGCTGCCGGATGTGGAGCGCATCTTCTCCTCCTACC
Source organism: Bradyrhizobium sp. USDA3010 (assembly GCF_056429065.1). Lineage (NCBI taxonomy): Bacteria > Pseudomonadati > Pseudomonadota > Alphaproteobacteria > Hyphomicrobiales > Nitrobacteraceae > Bradyrhizobium > Bradyrhizobium sp. USDA3010. Next base: position 63,756 of record NZ_JBWJZD010000030.1, on the reverse strand, counting down.
CTCACCGCCTCTCGGGCGGACAGCGCCAGCGCATCATGATCGCGATGGCGCTGGTGCTGGAACCAAAGCTCCTGATCGCGGACGAGCCGACCACCGCGCTCGACGTCACCACCCAGAAGCAGATCCTCACGTTGATCCGCGACCTGCAGCGCGACCACGGCACAGCGGTTCTGTTCATCACCCACGACATGGGCGTGGTGGCCGAGATCGCCGACCGCGTCGCGGTGATGCGGCACGGCCGGCTGGTCGAGACCGGCCAGCTGCAAGACGTGCTGCGCAACCCGACAATGGAATACACCCGCAACCTGCTGTCCGCGGTGCCGAGCCTCGTGCCGCGCGCGCCACGCCCGGAGACGAAGGAGCCGGTGGTGCTGGAAGCCAACGAGCTCAGCAAGGTCTACCGGGAGCGGTCGCTGTTCGGCAAACCCCGCGAGGTCGCCGCCGCCAGCAACGTCACGCTCACTCTGCGCAAGGGCCGCACGCTCGGCATCGTCGGCGAAAGCGGCTCCGGCAAGTCGACGGTGGCGCGCTGCATCGTCCGCCTGATCGATCCGACCTCGGGCGGGGTGCGCCTCGTCGGCCGCGAGATCTCCGAACTGTCGCGCCGGCTGTTGCAGCCGCATCGGCAGAAGATCCAGATCATCTTCCAGGACCCCTACCGCTCGCTCAATCCGCGCGTCACCGTCGGCGAGAGCATCGCCGAAGGCCCGGTCAACTACGGCATGCCGCGCAAGGATGCGCTGGCGCGGGCCCGCGAGCTGCTCGAGCTCGTCCACCTGCCGCCCGACGCGATCTCGCGCTATCCGCACCAGTTCTCCGGCGGCCAGCGCCAGCGCATCGCGATCGCGCGCGCGCTGGCACTCGATCCCGACGTGCTGGTGGCGGATGAGGCGGTGTCCGCGCTCGACGTCTCGGTGCAGGCGCAGGTTCTGAATCTGCTCGACGAAATCCAGCGACGGCTGGGCATCGCGCTGTTGTTCATCACGCATGATTTGCGCGTCGCCGCGCAGATCTGCGACGACGTCGCCGTGATGCAACATGGCCGCGTCGTGGAACAGGGACCGGCGGCCGAGGTGCTGACCAATCCGCAGCAGGCCTACACCCGCGCGCTGCTCGAGGCTGCGCCCGGGCGCGGCTGGGATTTTGCAAATTTCCGCCCCGTTTCGGAAGGCCTCGTGGCAACGGCCTAGGTCTTTAGCCGTAGCCTCAGTCTCTGCCTTGGCTTAGCCTTGGGCCTTTACGCCCATAGGGCATGCAAATCCGGAAGTGCTTGACGGCTTGCGCTTGGCGCGACGACACGCTTAACGTCGCGCGCTAGGGCATGGCCTGGAAGGTGGACGCCGGTCTTCCCGAAAGAACACGCTCAAACCAACGAGATCGTGACGCGAACCGTTCCGATCGCGTCACGATCGAAGAAACGTATCGAGACCAACTTGATGACCCGCATTGCCGTTGGCGGCTTCCTGCACGAGACCAACACCTTCGCACCGACGAAGGCAACCTATGACGACTTCGTGCACGGCGGCGGCTGGCCGTCGATGACGCACGGCAGCGACGTGCTCAGGGTGATGCGCAAGATCAATGCCGGCCTCGCCGGCTTTGTCGAGGCGGCGGAAGCCAACGGCTGGGAGCTCGCTCCGACGGTCGCGGCCGGCGCGACTCCATCGGCCCATGTCACGAAAGATGCCTTCGAGCGGATCGTCAGGGAGATTGTCGACGGCATTGCCGCTGCGGGGCCGATCGATGGCGTCTATCTCGATTTGCACGGCGCCATGGTGACCGAGCACTATGACGACGGCGAGGGCGAGATCCTCGCCCGCGTGCGCAAGGTGGTCGGCAAGGACATTCCACTGGTCGCGAGCCTCGACCTGCACGCGAACGTCTCGCCCGAAATGATCGCGCATGCCGATGCGCTGATCGCCTACCGCACCTACCCGCATGTCGACATGGCCGACACCGGCCGGGCCTGCGCCAGGCATCTGGCCTTGCTGCTCAAGTCCGGTGAACGACTGGCAAAGGCGTTCCGGCAGCTGCCGTTCCTGATCCCGATCAGCTGGCAATGCACCAACGATCAGCCGGCGAAGAACATCTATCAGCAGCTTGCGTCGCTCGAGAGCGACGCGGCACCGACGCTGTCGTTTGCGTTCGGCTTCCCGGCTGCCGACTTCAGGGACTGCGGCCCAAGCGTGTTTACCTATGGCCGGACGCAGGCCGATGCGGATGCGGCCGCCGACCGGCTCGCCGCATTGGTCGAGGGCCATGAAAACGATTTCGACGGCCGTATCTATTCGCCCGACGACGGCGTGCGGTTGGCGATGGAACTGGCAGCATCGGCGACAAGGCCGATCGTGATCGCCGACACCCAGGACAATCCCGGCGCTGGCGGCACGTCCGACACCACGGGCATGCTGCGGGCGCTGGTGCGCAACAAGGCCAGCGCCGCCACCGGTGTGATCTTCGATCCGCAGTCGGCGAAGGCAGCGCATGAAGCCGGTGTCGGGGCTAGCGTCACGCTCGATCTCGGCGGTAAATCCGGCATCGCCGGCGACGCGCCGTACCGCGAGACCTTCGTCGTCGAAAAACTCTCGGACGGCAGGTTTGTCGCGCCTGGGCCATTCTACGGCGGCCGCGACATGGACATGGGCCTCTCGGCCTGCCTGCGGGTCGGCGACGTCCGCGTCGTCGTCGGCTCCTACAAGGCCCAGCTTGCCGACCAGTCGATGTACCGCTATGTCGGCATCGAGCCGACCGCGCAGAAGATCCTGGTCAACAAGAGCTCGGTGCATTTCCGCGCCGATTTCGAGCCGATCGCCGAGAAACTGCTGATCTGCGCCGCGCCCGGCGCAATGCCGGCCGATACCGCCACACTGCCGTGGAAACATTTGCGTCCCGGCATTCGTATCAAGCCTAACGGCCCCGCTTTCACCCCCTCCTCCCCATCACGCACAAACGGATAGAGAGATCATGCCGACCATTGAGCGCATCGACAGTTTTGCCGACGAACTCACCGCCATCAGACGGGATCTGCATGCGCATCCCGAGATCGGCTTCGAGGAGGTCCGCACCTCCGGCATCGTCGCCGACAAGCTCACGAGCTGGGGCATCGAGGTGCATCGCGGCCTCGGCGGCACCGGCGTGGTCGGTGTGCTCAAGGGCAAGGGCAACAGCAGCAAGAAGATCGGCCTGCGCGCCGACATGGACGCGCTGCCGATGGAGGAGAACACCAATCTGAAGTGGCGCTCCACCATTCCCGGCCGCTTCCACGGCTGCGGCCATGACGGCCACACCACGATGCTGCTCGGCTCGGCGCGCTATCTCGCCGAGACCCGCAATTTCGACGGCACCGTGCATTTCATCTTCCAGCCGGCCGAGGAAGGCCTCGGCGGCGCCCGTGCCATGATCAAGGACGGCCTGTTCAAGCAGTTCCCCTGCGACGAGGTCTACGGCCTGCACAACGCGCCCGACCTCAACCACGGCGAGATCGCGATCCTGCCGGGCCCGGCAATGGCCGCAGCCGACTTCTTCGACATCAGGATCCAGGGCTACGGCGCGCATGGCGCGATGCCGGAGCGCTCCAAGGACGCGGTCGTGATCGCAATGACGCTCGGACAAGCATTGCAGTCGATCGTCAGCCGCAACGTCGATCCGCTGCAGGCTGCGGTGCTGTCGATCACGCAGATCCATTCCGGGTCGGCGTACAACGTCATTCCCGGCGAAGCCTGGATGTGCGGCACGGTGCGCTGCTTCTCCGACGAGATCCGTGAGCTGATCCGCAAGCGGATGCGCGAAATCGCCGCCGGCTTTGCGACGGCCTATGACGCCGAAATCTCGGTCGAGATCCGCGACGGCTTCAGCGTACTGGTGAACCAGGAAGAGCAGTCCCGCGTCGTCGAGGAAGTCGCGCGCACCGTGGTCGATCCGGCCAAGGTGATCACCCGCTCGACGCCGAAGATGGGCAGCGAAGACTTCGCCGACATGATGCAGGCCATTCCCGGTGCGTATTTCTGGGTCGGCCATGACGGTTCGGTGCCCGTGCACAATCCCGGTTACGTTCTCGACGACAAGATCCTGCCGATCGGCGCCAGCATGTTCGCGCGCATCATCGAGAAACGTATGCCGGCAGGTGCGCATGCATAAGCCGAAAGCGGACGCCATCACGTCGCTGCACGATCTCTCGGCCGTCGACCTGCTGGCCGGCTACCGTGCCAAGCAGTTCTCGCCGTCCGAGGTGCTCGAGGACATCATCTCCCAGGTCGCGACCTGGGAGCCGCACATCAAGGCGCTGTATCTGTACGACCCCGACGGCGCGCGGAAGGTCGCCAAGGCCGCGACCGAGCGTTGGCAGCAGAGCGAGCCGGTCGGCACGCTCGACGGCGTGCCCGTCACCATCAAGGACAACGTCGCGACCAAGGGCCAGCCGGTGCCGCTGGGTGCCGCAAGCGTCAAGCTCGCGCCCGCCGAGAAGGATGCGCCGCCTGCCGCGCGGCTGCGCGAAGCCGGCTGCGTGATCTTCTCCAAGACCACGATGCCGGATTACGGCATGCTGTCGTCGGGGCTGTCGTCGTTCCATCCCCTCACCCGCAATCCCTGGGATATCAGCAAGAATCCCGGCGGCTCGAGCGCCGGCGCCGGCGCGGCCGGCGCCGCCGGCTACGGCCCGCTGCATCTCGGCACCGACATCGGCGGCTCGGTGCGGCTGCCGGCCTGCTGGTGCGGCCTCGTCGCCCTGAAGCCAAGTCTTGGCCGGGTGCCGATCGACCCGCCCTATGTCGGCCGCGTGGCGGGGCCGATGACCCGCACCGTCGACGACGCCGCGCTGATGATGAGCGTATTGTCGCGCCCCGATCGCCGCGACGGCATGAGCCTGCCGGCGCTCGAGGTGAACTGGAAGGCGCTGGAGAAGTCGCCGCGCAAGCTGCGCATCGGGCTGATGCTCGACGCCGGGTCCGGCCAGAAGGTCGAGAAGGAGGTTCGCGAGGTCGTCGTCAAGGCCGCGAAGGCGTTCGAATCCGCCGGCGCCGTCATCACCGAGATCGACGGCATCCTGACGCCTGAGATGCTCGAGGGGCTCGACAATTTCTGGCGTGCGCGGACCTGGGACGAGCTGTCGAAACTGTCGCAGGCCGACCGCGGCAAGACCCTGCCCTATATCCTCAACTGGGCCGAGGCCGGCGCAAAGCTCTCCGGCGTCGATGTGGTGCGCGGCTTCAACCAGACGATGGCGATCCGCGCGGCCGCTGCAAAACTGTTCTGCGACGTCGACTACGTGATCTCGCCGGTGTCGCCGGTCGTGAACTTCCCGGCTGAATTCGCAGCCCCCCTCAACGACCCCGCAAAGCCGTTCGAGCACATCTGCTTTACCGTGCCGTGGAATATGTCGGAGAACCCGGCGCTGTCGATCAATGGCGGCTACGACAAGAAGGGCTTTCCGATCGGCGTCCAGATCATCGGCCGCCGCTTCGACGACATCGGCGTGCTCGGCATGGGCAAGGCGTTCGAAGGCCTGCGCGGCCCGCAGAAGCCGTGGCCGACGCCGCCGAAGAAGTAGCGCCTCAACGCAAATCGGGATGCGCGGAGCCGAGCCTCGCGCATCCCTCTTCTTCACAAGGGATGATTGCCGGGTTAACTGGATGGAGACGCGCGCCAGCGCCGTTCATTCAAGAAAACAGAGAGGAAATCATCCCCATGGCGTATGAGACGATCAAGTACGAGGTCGCCGAGCAGATCCTGACCATCACGCTGAACCGGCCCGACAAGCTCAACGCCTTCAACGCCACGATGCAGCAGGAGCTGATCGACGCGTTCGACAAGGCCGACAAGGACGACGACGTCAGGGCCATCATCGTGACCGGTGAAGGCCGCGGTTTCTGCGCCGGCGCGGATCTGTCCTCCGGCGCCAACACCTTCGACCGCGATGCGCGGCGCGGTCCGGTCAAGCGCAATGCCGACGGCAGCGTCGACTACAGCGATCCGCAGGTGCGTGACGGCGGCGGCCAGGTGACGCTGCGCATCTTCAAGTGCCTGAAGCCCGTGATCGCCGCGGTGAACGGCCCCGCGGTCGGCATCGGCGTCACCATGCAGCTTGCGATGGATATCCGCATCGCGTCGGAGGCCGCGCGCTTCGGCTTCGTGTTCTCCCAGCGCGGCATCGTGCCGGAGGCCGCCTCGAGCTGGTTCCTGCCGCGCATCGTCGGCATCTCGCAGGCGCTGGAGTGGTGCTACTCGGGCCGCGTCTTCCCGGCACAGGAAGCGCTCGCCGGCCGGCTCGTCAGCAAGGTGGTGCCACCGGACGATCTGTTGCCGACCGCGCGCGCGCTCGCCAAGGAATTCGCGGCCAAGACCGCGCCGGTCTCGGTGGCACTGATCCGCCAGATGATGTGGCGCATGATGGGCGCCGACGATCCGATGGAGGCGCACAAGGTCGACAGCCGCGGCATCTATGCCCGCGGCCGCTCCGAGGACGTCAAGGAAGGCGTGGTGTCGTTCCTGGAAAAGCGTCCCGCGCAGTTCAAGAACAAGGTGTCGTCGGACATGCCCGACTATTTCCCGTGGTGGCAAGAGCGCGACTATGAGTGAGCGAACGGCGTCCCGCGGCGTCCACTCCTCACCTCACAAGAGCGTAGGGTGGATTAGCGAAGCGTAATCCACCGAGATCCGAAGATGCGGCGGGTTACGCCTTTCGGCTAACCCGCCCTACGCACTTTCATCTGGTTAGCAGCGCCACACGGCCGATGGCCTTGCGTTCGATCAGGAGGCACATCGCCTTCGCATAGTCCTCAAGCGGCAACCGGTGTGAGATATTCGGTCGCACCCGGCCCGCCTCGGCCCATTCGCTCAGCGCCTTGAACCTGACCGCGCCGAGCGCGGGGTCCTTCCGCACCGCCTCGCCGGCGCGGACGCCGAGCACGCTCGCACCCTTGATCATCAACAGATTGGTGCGGGCGAGACCGATGCCGCCGGTGAAGCCGACGACCAGAATGCGCGCGCCCCAGTTGATGCAGCGGATCGAGTTCTCGAACACCTCGCCGCCGACGGGATCGAACACCACATCGGCGCCGTTTCCGTCGGTGAGACGCTTGACCGCATCGCGGAACGGCTCACGCGCGTAGAGCACGAGATGATCCGCGCCACGTTCTTTGGCAATCGCAAGCTTCTCCTCGCTCGAGGCCGCCGCGATCACGGTGGCGCCGAGCAGCTTGCCGATCTCGACCGCGGCAAGCCCGACGCCGCCGCCGGCGCCATGCACCAGCAGCACCTCGCCCGGCTTGATCTGCCCGCGATCGATCAGCGCGTGATACGCCGTGCCGTGCGCGGCAAGGAAGGTCGCGCCTTCCGCATAGTCGAAGGTCGACGGCACCGGCACGAGTTGCGACGGTGTCGCGATCGCCTCGTCGCAATAGGCGCCAAAGCGCATCTTGACGATCACCTTGTCGCCGACGGCGACGCCGGCAGCTTCATTGACCTCGACGACATCGCCGGCAGCCTCCGAGCCCGGCGTGAACGGCAGCGGCGGCTTGAGCTGGTACTCACCTGCCGCCATCAGGATGTCGGGAAAATTGATCCCGGCGGCACGGATCGCAACCCGCACCTGCCCCGGCTGCAAAGGCACCGAGGCAAAGCTTTCCAGTTGCAGGCGCTCCGGCGGGCCGAGCTCGCGGCAAACGACGGCTTTCGGCATCAGGCGGCTCGTGCCTTGAGGCGGACCAGCGCCTCGCGGATCAGCGGCAGGCGGTCGTTGCCGAAATACATGTCGGTCTTGTCGAGATAGATCGTGGGCGAGCCGAAGCCGCCGCGCGCCATCACCTCCTCGGTGTTGGCCTTGAGCTGATCCTTGATCGCCTGGTCGCCGATGCCGGCCAGGAATTGCGCCGGATCGATCCCGAGCTTGGTGCAGATTTCGGTCAGCACCGCATCCTGCGAGATGTCCTTGTCGTCACCCCAATAGGCCTCGAACACCGCGCGCGCGAACGGCACCATCTTCTCGTTGCCGAGCCAGATGCAGCCGCGCATCGCCTTGACGCTGTTCACCGGGAACACGGTCGGCGGCATCTTGATCGCAAGGCCGGCCGAGCGCGCCCAGTCGCCGAGATCCTTCTTCATGTAGCGCGCCTTCAACGGCACCGGCTTCTCGCGCTGCGCGTAGACCGACGGATTGACGGTGTTGAAGATGCCGCCCACCAGGATCGGCCGCCAGCTGATCGGCGCGTCGAACTCCTTCGCCAGGGGCTGGATGTTGTGCCAGGCGAGATAGGTCCACGGGCTGGAACAGTCGAAGAAGAATTCGATCATTGGCGTTTCCCTTTGTCTTTTCCATAGTCATTGTCGTCATTCCGGGATGCGCTGCAAGGCGCGGACCTCGCGACTGTGTCGCGCCGCGGAATAACTGACATTAATTCTTCTCGACCAACTCCTTCGCACGCCGGCCGAACATGTTCTTGCGTGATTCCTCGTCAAACGGCTCCTTGACGAATTTTCCGATCGCAAGGCCCGCCTGGACCTGCGGCCGGGCGCGCACGGTCGCGTACCAGCGCTTGATGTTCGGGTAATCGTCGAGGGTGAAGCCCTGCGCCTTGTGGGTCATGGTCCAGGGGAAGCAGGCGATGTCGGCGATCGAATAATCATCGCCGGCGATATAGGCACCGGTCTTGCCGAGCTGGCGGTCGAGCACGCCATAGAGCCGCGCCGTCTCGTCGCGGTAGCGCTCGATCGCATAGGGAATCTTCTCGGCGGCATAAAGCGCGAAATGGCCGTGCTGGCCGAGCATCGGCCCAAGGCCGCCCATTTGCCACATCACCCATTGGATGACGTTCGACCGCGCACGCAGCTCCCGCGACAGGAAGCGGCCGGTCTTGTCGGCGAGATAGATCAGGATCGCACCGGTCTCGAACACCGAGAACGGCCCGCCGCCGTCGGCAGGCGCATGGTCGACGATCGCGGGGATGCGGTTGTTCGGGCTGATGGCCAGGAATTCAGGCCGGAACTGCTCGCCGGCGCGGATGTTCACCGGGATCACCTGATAGGGCAGCCCCAGTTCCTCCAGCATGATCGAGATCTTCCAGCCGTTCGGCGTCGGCGCGTAGTGCAGGTCGATCATCGGCGTCCACTTCCCCGTCACAAAGACTTTTGTTGTTCTGTACGTCCACCTTAGGACATGGCACACAGGCGCTCAATCAGAACCCAGCGGGAGGCACCCATGCTGTTTCCAACCACGATCGCAGGCTCCCTGCCGAAGCCGGAATGGCTCGCCGAGCCGAACATGCTGTGGGCGCCGTGGAAATCCGAAGGTGCCGAACTCGCCCGCGCCAAGCGCGATGCCACGGTGCTTGCGGTCAAGCTGCAAGAGGATGCCGGCGTCGACATCGTCACCGAAGGCGAGCAGGCGCGCCAGCACTTCGTGCACGGTTTTCTGGAGCGGATCGAGGGCATCGATTTCGCCCACAAGGTCGAGATGGGCATCCGCAAGGACCGCTACAAAGCCATGGTCCCGCAGGTGGTCGCGCCACTGCAGCTCAAGGGCCGCGTCCATGAAAGCGAGGCGCGCGCGGCGCGCGCCCACACCAGGAACAAGCTGAAGTTCACCCTGCCCGGTCCGATGACGATCATCGACACCATCGCCGACAAATATTATGGCGACCGCGTGAAGATGGCGTTCGCCTTCGCCGAGCTGTTGAACCAGGAGGCCAAGGCGCTGCAGGCCGACGGCGTCGACATGATCCAGTTCGACGAGCCCGCCTTCAACGTCTACATGGATGAAGTCCGCGACTGGGGCATCAAGGCGCTGGAGCGCGCCGCCGAGGGCCTGACCTGCGCCACCGCCGTACATATCTGCTACGGCTACGGCATCAAGGCCAACACTGACTGGAAGCAGACGCTCGGTGGCGAGTGGCGGCAATATGAAGAGACCTTCCCGGTGATCGACAAGAGCACGATCCAGCAGGTCGCGATCGAATGCCGCAACTCGAAGGTGCCGATCGAGCTGCTCGCGGCGCTCCCCGGCAAGATCGTCCAGGCCGGCGTGATCGACGTCGCCAGCGACGAGGTCGAGACCGCGGAAGATGTCGTCAAGGTGATCGAGGCGGTTGCGAAATACGTGCCGAAGGGCAACATCATCGCGACCACCAATTGCGGCATGGCCCCGATGCGGCGGGACATCGCCGAAGCCAAGCTGATCGCGCTCGGCGCCGGCGCGAAACTGGCACGGCAGCGGCTGGCCTAAGCTCAACGCCGGCGGTTCAGCCCGAAGCAGCTATCGCGCTCGGATGCAGCACCGGCCGGTAGCCGGCCCGAAACGCACGGACGGTCGAGGGCGGCGTCAGCAGCATCGCGGGAGCAATGACGTCGGCCCGCTCGTAGCCGGCGAACGACCAGCACAAGGTCTCGCCACCGGCAACGAGGTAGCTCTCCCCGTTCGCCTGCACCATCGCGCCGTCAGGTAGCGCGGCGAGCGGCATCGGCAGCGGATGCAGCCGCTTCTTGCCGCGGTCGAGCCGCTCGGCATGCAGCACCGCATCCATCGCCCTGGCGCTGAGATCGCTCGTGCCGTTACCCTCCTCCCACGCGGCGCGAAACCGCTTGGCGTCGTCGCGGCGGCAGTAGAAGCAAGGCCGGTGGCCGGCTGCGAATGCGGTCGCTTCATCGAGGAAGAACAGCTCGGTCCAGCTCTGTTGGCTCATCACCTTGCGCCGCCGTCCCCTGAACTCGCAGACGCAGGTGAGCCAGGCCGGGCTCGACCAACGCCTGTTGAGCAGCGTCCGCGTCGCGGGATCATGGATGATGCCGCGATTGCCGGTGAAGGTGCCGCGATGTTCGGACGCGACGATGTCGCCTGTCGGGGTGACGCGGTTTTGCAGGGGCATGCTTCTGACTTCCCCCTCGCCCCGCTCTTGCGGGGAGAGGGTCGGGGTGAGGGGCTGTGTCCGCAAAGATAGTGAGAGATGAACTCGCGGTGAGTCCCCCTCACCCGGATCGCATTGCGCTGCGCTGCATGCGATCCGACCTCTCCCCGCAGGCGGGGCGAGGTGACTCTCTATGCCGCCCCGTCGCGGATCGGCGGCTGGAACGACAGCGCGGTGTCCCAGGGAAAGAAGATCCAGGTGTCCTGCGACACCTCGGTGATGTAGGTGTCGACCAGCGGCCGCCCCTTCGGCTTGGCATAGACAGTCGCGAAATGCGCATCGGGCAGCATCTCGCGCACCAGCTTGCCGGTCTTGCCGGTATCGACGAGGTCGTCGACGATCAAGAGCCCCTTGCCGGTGCCGCCGCCGAGCTTGGCGGTCTGCTCCGAAATGCCCTTGAGCACTTTCAGGTCGCCCTGCTTGTCGTGGTCGTAGCTGGCGACGCAGACGGTATCGATCACCCGCAAGCCGAGCTCGCGCGCCACGATCGCCGCCGGCACCAGCCCGCCGCGGGTGATCGCGATCACCGCGTGGAACGGGCCGACCTCGTTGAGCCGCCAGGTCAGCGCCCGGCAATCCCGATGGAATTGATCCCACGAGACCGGGAACGGCCTGCCGGCCCGATCCTGCGCATTCTGTTCAGAATTTCGTTCAACCATGTCGCCTCAACCCGCCGGCTTCTTCTGCGCGGCCTGCACCTGCTTCAACATCTCCTTCACCGCGGCCATCGCCGCGGCGAGCTTCTCGGGATCGCGCGAGCGCACCACCAGATTGGTGTTCGGCTTCTGGTTCTCGTCCTGGAACGGATAGCTGCCGATGATGGTGTCGGGATTGGCTTCCGCGATCGCCCGCAGCGGGCCGCCGATGTCGCCTTCCCTTGCGTCGGCGCGGACCGAGTCCGACAGCATCCGCACGCCGGATTTCAGGGTCGGCGCCACGATGTCCATCATCGCCTGCATGATGGTGGGAATGCCGGCCATCACGATGACGTTGCCGAGCTTGAAGCCCGGCGCCAGGATGGTCGCGCTCTGGATCAGCTCGGCGCCATCGGGCACCCGGGCCATCCGCAGCCGCGCCTCGTTGAGGTCCTGCTCAGTCCAGCGCTCCCTGAACCGCGCCACCACGTCGGGATGATGGTGGATCTCGACCCCGAACGCCTTCGCCACGCTGTCGGCGGTGATGTCGTCATGGGTCGGCCCGATGCCGCCGGTGGTGAACACGTAGGTGTACCGATGCCGCAGCGCATCAAGGGCGGACACGATGTCGGCCTCGTCGTCGGCGACGACGCGGACCTCCTTCAGGTCGATGCCGATATTGGTCAGGTATTCGGCGATGAAGCCGATGTTCTTGTCCTTGGTCCGGCCGGACAGGATCTCGTCGCCGATCACCAATATCCCCGCCGTGACGATCTCGCTCATGGTCCCATTTCCTTAAACTTGATCCCCTGACATTGCCGATCCAATGCCTTGATGTCACGGGGTTTTGCCGCCGAATTAAGCAGACCTCAGCCGGTTTTTCGGGCAGGCCTTCCGCCTCCCCCTTAGCAAATGCCAGAAGCCAATGCATATCGCGCTGGCCCGCCCCTTGCTACCATCCCATCAAGTCATGCACTGTGTCACATGGCTTGGGAGGGCAATCGGGATATATGGCAGTCGCGTTCGATGAGATGAACGGCCTCGGCGAGGATCTCCGCCCGGCCTACCAGGAGCTCTCCCGCTGGCTCAAAGAGACGCCGCCGGATGCGCTCGAATATCGGCGCCAGGAAGCGGAGCTGCTGTTCCGCCGGATCGGCATCACCTTCGCGGTCTACGGCGATTCCGAGGCCCAGGAACGGCTGATCCCGTTCGACGTCATTCCGCGCATCATGTCGGCGACCGAGTGGACGCTGCTGGAGAAGGGCCTCAAGCAGCGCGTGCTCGCGCTCAACATGTTCCTCAAGGACATCTATCACGGCCGCGACATCCTGCGCGCCAACGTCATCCCGGAAGACCTGATCTTCCAGAACCCGGTGTTCCGGCCGGAGATGAACGGCCAGGACGTGCCGCACGACATCTACGTCCACATCGCCGGCATCGACATCATCCGCACCGATCCGGACAATTTCATCGTGCTGGAGGACAATGCGCGCACGCCGTCCGGCGTCTCCTACATGCTGGAAAACCGCGAGATCATGATGCGGCTGTTTCCGGACCTGTTCGCGCGGCACCGCGTCGCGCCGGTGGAGCGCTATCCGGATGAGCTGTTGTCGGCGCTGCGGTCGGTGGCGCCGCTCAGCGCCTCGGCCGAGCCGACGGTCGCGCTGATGACGCCCGGGGTCTACAACTCGGCCTATTACGAGCACTCCTTCCTGGCCGACAAGCTCGGCATCGAGCTGGTCGAGGGGCGCGACCTCATCGTCAAGAACGACGAGGTGTTCATGCGCACCACCGAGGGGCTGAAGCGGGTCGACGTGATCTACCGCCGCGTCGACGACGACTTCCTCGATCCCCTCACCTTCCGGCCGGATTCCGCGCTCGGCGTCCCCGGGCTGATGTCGGCCTATGCGGCCGGCAACATCACGCTCGCCAACGCGGTCGGCACCGGCATCGCCGACGACAAGGCGATCTATTCCTACATGCCCGACATCGTGAAATTCTACCTCAGCGAGGAGCCGATCCTGAAGAACGTGCAGACCTGGCGCTGCCGCGAGGCGCAGGACCTGTCCTACGTGCTCGACAACCTCGCCGACCTCGTCGTCAAGGAGGTGCACGGCTCGGGCGGCTACGGCATGCTGATTGGACCTGCCGCCACCAAGGCGACCATCGAGGCGTTCCGCGACAAGCTCAAGCGCGAGCCGGAGGGCTTCATCGCCCAGCCGACGCTGGCGCTGTCGACCTGCCCGACCTGCACCGACAAGGGCCTCGCGCCGCGCCATGTCGACCTCCGCCCGTTCGTGCTGACCGGCTCCAGCCACACCACTATCGTGCCCGGCGGGCTGACCCGCGTCGCGCTGAAGGAAGGCTCGCTCGTGGTCAATTCGAGCCAGGGCGGCGGCACCAAGGACACCTGGATACTGAGCGAGTAGTTAAAAGCATGCTGTCGCGCACCGCCGAAAACCTGTTCTGGCTCGCCCGTTATGTCGAACGCGCCGAGTATCTCGCGCGCACGATCGACGCCACGCTCCGTGTCACTGCATTGCCCGCGGCCTATATAGGCAAGACCAACGAGTGGGATTCCGCCCTGCTGACCGCCGGTGTCGGCGCGACCTTCTACGACCATTACGAAGAAGCCAACGAGCGGAACGTCGTCGAGTATCTGTCCTTCTCGTCGGAAAATCCCTCCTCGATCAAGAACTGCATCGAGGCTGCACGGCTCAATTCGCGCTCGGTGCGCACCGCGCTGACGTCGGAGATGTGGGACACCATCAATTCATCGTGGATCGAGTTGCAGGCAGTCTGGAACAAGGGTCCCGCCAACCGCGAGGAGCTGGCAAAATTCCTGCGCTTCGTGCAGGAGACCTCGCTGCGCTTCGACGGTTCGGCCTACCGCACCATGCTGCGCAACGACGCCTACTGGTTCTCGCGGCTCGGCGTGCATCTCGAGCGCGCCGACAACACCGCCCGCATTCTCGATGTGAAGTACCACATGCTGCTGCCCGAGGAGGAGCATGTCGGCGGCCCGCTGGATTACTACCAGTGGACCTCGATCCTGCGCTCGGTGTCGGCAACGACCGCCTATCACTGGGTGTACCGGGAAACCCTGAAGCCCTGGCTGATCGCCGACCTCCTGATCCTCAACGACACGCTGCCGCGGTCGCTTGCCAGCTGCTACAGCAACCTGGTGCGCAATCTGGACCAGATCGGCGTCGCCTATGGCCGCCAGGGCGCCGCCCAGCGCCACGCCCGCGGCATCAGGAACCGGCTCGAGCACAGCCATATGGACGATATCTTCCAGCACGGCGTGCACGAATTCATCCAGGAATTCCTTGCGGATAATTCGCGGCTGGGCGAGATCGTCGCCAAGCAATATTTGATGTGACCGCCGCGCCGGGAAAAGTGCTCAAAATGTCGTCATGACCGGGTCAATCCCGGTCACCCATGTCTTGCTTTCGCGGCCGATTAGGAAGAAAGACGTGAGTGCCCGGGGCATGATGTTCCTGCCCCAGAAGACCGACTGAACTCCGGTTGAGCCATGCGCCTGCGGATTGCCCACACCACCACCTATCGCTACGAGCCGGCGGCCTCGGGCGTGATCCAGATTCTGCGGATGACGCCGGGCAGCCATGACGGCCAGTATGTCGCCGACTGGCAGATCGACGTCTCGACCGATTCCCGGCTCGACACCCATGAGGACGCGTTCGGCAACGTCACCCATGTGCTGACGCACGGTGCGATCACCGACCTCACGATCCATTGCGAGGGCCTGGTCGAGACCCAGGACACCGGCGGCGTGCTGAAAGGCACCGACGAGCGGTTTCCGCCGAGCCTGTTCCTGCGTGCCACGCCGCTGACCGACCTCAACCTGGCGATGACGAGCTTCGTGCGCGAGCTGCGCGCGGAAGCCGGGGCCGACGTGCTCGGCTTCCTGCACGCGGTGATGGTGCAGATCTACGAGCACATGACCTTCGATGAAGACCCGACCAACAGCGCCACCTCGGCCTCCGAAGCGTTCGCGCTGAAGCGCGGGGTCTGCCAGGACTACGCGCACATCCTGATCGCCTGCGCGCGCGCGGGCGGCGTTCCGGCGCGGTTCGTCTCCGGCCACTTCCTGCGCTCCGACGGCATGGTCAACCAGCAGGCCGGCCACGCCTGGGCCGAAGCCTTCGTGCCCGACCTCGGCTGGGTCGGCTTCGACGCCGCCAACGGCATCTGCACCACCGACGCCCATGCCCGCGTCGCGATCGGCCTCGACTATCTCGGCGCCGCCCCGGTCCGCGGCACCCGCTATGGCGGCGGCAACGAGACGCTGTCGGTCGCGGTCAAGGTCGACCAGGCCGGCCGCCCCGGGCAGTGGCAGAGCCAGACGCAGTCCTAAGCCGCCGCCGGCGGTTCTCGCTCATTCTGAGGAGCCGCGAAGCGGCGTCGCACGCTCAAGGTCGGATTTGAGGGCGACCAGGAAACGGGCCGCTTCGCCACCGGTCACCACTCGATGGTCGAAGGTGAGCGATAGCGGCAACGTGGGTCTGACCGCAACCTGGCCCTGATGCGCGACCACCCGCTCCGAAATCCGCCCGGCGCCGACGATCGCCGTCTGCGGCGGCACGATGATGAGGTTGGCGAAGCGGCCCCCGATCATTCCGAAGTTCGACAACGTGATCGTCGCACCGCGCAGCTCTTCCGGGGGTATCGCGCGCGCGATCGCGTCGGCGCGCAGGCGATCGAGCCCAGCCCGCAGGTCCGATACGGTCCGCTCCGCGACGTTGCGCAGCACGGGAACGATCAGACCGCCGCCGGTGTCGACAGCGATGCCGAGATCGATGCGCTCGATCAGACGCCGCTCTCCCGAGCCGGAATGATACCAGGCGTTGAGCGCGGGCTCTGCCTTGCATGCAGCGGCGATCGCACGCAGCAGACGGATTGTCACGTCCTCGTCCCGGCGCCAGTCGTTGATGTCGGCTTCATCGGTGACCGTCGCAGGCACGATTTCCGCATGCGCCGCCGTCATGCGCTGGGCCATCGCGCGGCGCAGGCCGCGCAGCGGCTCGGCGGGTCCGCGGTGAGACATCCGCTTTGCCGCCCGCTCGACATCGGCCCGCGTGATGGTGCCGCCGGGCCCCGTCGCCTCGACGAGATCGAGCGCGACGTCGAGCTTGCGCGCGAGCGCGCGCACCGCTGGAAACACCTGAGCGCCCTCCCCGCCGGGCGGCGTCGAAGCTGCTGCGGCCGCCGGCGGTTGCTCGCCGGTGCCGAGTTCGCCCACAATCGTGCCGGTATCCTCCTCGGCGCCTTCGGCGAACTCCACGAGCGGCGCGCCGACCTTCACGATATCGCCCTTGGCACCGAACAGACGCGCGATGCGTCCGTTCGACGGCGCCGGTATCTCGACAACCGCCTTGTCGGTTTCGACCGAGACGAGCGGCTGGTCGGTCACGACATGGTCGCCCTCGTTGACGTACCAGGTGACGATCTCCGCTTCTTCAAGACCTTCGCCAAGGTCCGGCAGCGTGAACTGGTGCATGGGACAAGATCCGTCGGTGTTCAGTTGTATTGGCACGTCTTTCGGGCTGCCGCCACGATGCGTCCGACCGACGGCATGTAGCGTTGCTCGAGGCGGGCCATCGGGATCACCGTGTCGTAGCCGGTGACGCGGATCACGGGTGCGAGCAGCGAGGACAGTCCGCGCTCGGCGATCATGGCCGCGATCTCTGCGCCAAATCCGCCGGTGTGCGCCGCCTCGTGCACGATGACGCAGCGCCCGGTCTTTGCGACCGAACCGAGCACGGTGTTTTCATCGTAGGGCTTCAGCGTGGCAAGGTCGATGACCTCGGCGGCGATGCCGTCATCGGCAAGCGTGTCCGCTGCGGCCATCGTTTCCTTCAACATCGCGCCCCAGCTGACCAGCGTGATGTCGCGCCCCTCCCTCAGGACAAAGGCGTGATCGAGCGGCAAGGCTTCGCCATCGTCCTCCACCTCGCCTTTCGCTGCGCGGTACAGCCGCGTCGGCTCCAGGAACACCACCGGATCGGGATCGCGGATCGCGGCGAGCAGAAGTCCATAGGCCCGCTCCGGCGACGAAGGCATGACGACACGCAAGCCCGGAATGTGGGCGAGCATTGCCTCGGTGCTTTCGGAATGATGCTCGGGCGCGCGAATGCCGGCTCCATGCGGCGTGCGCAGAACCATCGGACAGGTGAGCCGTCCCTGGGTACGGTTGCGCATTCGAGATGCGTGGTTCACCAGCTGATCGAGACAGGGATAGATGAATCCCATGAACTGGATTTCGCCGACCGGCTTCAGCCCCTGCACGGCCATGCCGACACAGAGCCCGCTGATCAGAAGCTCGGCAAGCGGCGTATCAAGGACGCGCTCCGGACCGAAGCGCTCCTGCAAGCCAATCGTCGCGCGGAACACGCCGCCATTGACGCCGATATCCTCGCCGAGCACGACCACGTCGGGATCGTCAGCCATCGCGCGGCCGAGCGCCAGATTGACGGCTTCGACCAACGTCACTTCAGGCATCGTCCTCTCCCGCGAGTTCGCGACGCTGCGCGGCATAGGCCTCGGGCAGCTCGGCATAGAGGTTGTCGAACATGGTTTCTGGCCGGCGCTGCGGCGTCGCCAGATAGCGCTGCACCGCTGCCTCGATGCGCTCATGGCACTCGGCGGCAAGCTGCTCCTCGTTCGCCTTGGTCCACATCTTCTGACTCACGAGATAAGACCTGAGGCGCGCGATCGGCTCTTCCTTCCAATGCGCCTGGACTTCTTCGGCCGAACGATAGCGCAACGCATCATCTGACGTCGTGTGATCGCCGAGCCTGTAGGTGACCGCTTCGATAAAGTGCGGGCCCTTGCCGTCGCGGGCAGCGGAAATGGCCTCCTCGGCCGCGGCGCGCATCGCCACCACGTCGCACCCATCTACCTGCTCGCCGCTGAACCCGGCCGCGATAGCTTTCTGGGCCAGCGTTTCAGAGGCGGTCTGCAATCGCAGCGGCACCGATATGGCCCATTGATTGTTGGTGGCGACGAACACGAGCGGCAGTTTGTGAACGCCGGCAAAATTCATGGCCTCGTAGACGTCGCCTTTCGAGGTAGCGCCGTCGCCGAACAGGCAGACGGCCACACGCGGCTGCTTGCGCAGCTTCAAGGCATAGGCCACGCCGGCGGCATGCGGCGCCTGCGATCCGACCGGAACGCAAAATGGAAAATCATGGACCGGACCGGAGAATTGATTGCCCCGTTCATCGCCGCCCCAGAACAGCAATATCTCTTCGGGCTTGACGCCACGCCAGAGCAACGCGCCATTGTCACGATAGGACGGCAGCAGAACGTCTTCTTGCCGCATCGCACTCGCGATGCCGACCGACACGGCCTCCTGGCCGAGCGATACGGCATAGGTTCCCAGCCGACCGGTGCGCTGCAACGCAACAGCCTTGCGGTCAAACAGCCGTAACAGCACCATCGACCGGTAGAGTTCGATCAGCAGCTTGGCATCGCTGGCGAAGGCGGGAAGCGGCCGGCTGATTGCGCCGTTCGGCGCAAGGTAGTTGCGGCGGCGCACCTCAAAGCGTGCAATGACGGGGAGCTCTTCTTTTGCTCTTTTGCTGGCCACGCTCACTCTCCTGGAGCGGTTCTGCCTGCCACGTTCAGCTATTTGGTGTTCGAGCCGCGACGATGCAATACCGCCGTAACTTCGCTCTGGGTGCAGGCCCAGCTGACTTGCGCCTGACGACCTGCACCAAGTGCTGCACGGCAGGCCCGCTGTGGCCCTCATCCTTGTGCAGAGCGCGTGATCTCGACGCAGTGTTTTCGCTTACGTGAATTTCGGGCGAACACCGTGCCTTGCCACTGCGTTTGCGATCACAACGCGGCGAGCCCTCTTTCTCGGGCGAGCGACATGGCGTAATCTGCGCCGAGCTGCCCTTTGAGACGGGACGGGCCGACGTCTCCGTTTGACGGAACGGGCAGCGGTCAGCCGTCGGCAGGCATCTCAGTCTGAACGCAGCGCCTGCCTTATGTGGCGCTCCCTCAACTTCAACATGAAGCAGGTTGGCCTGCTGCACACGCGGCAGACAAGGGAATGCGTAACCCTTGGAGGACGACATGGCGACATTCATAGTGAGGATCGACTGGACCGACCAGGGAATTCGTAACGTCAAGGACGCGCCCAAGCGCAGCCGAGCCGCGAGAGAACTCGCCAAGACGCTCGGTGTCGAAATCAAGGAGGTCTATCTCACCTCCGGCGAGCATGACATCCTTCTCCTTGCCGAAGCGCCGCTCGGCGACAACATCACGAAGCTCGCGCTTGCCCTCAGTTCTCAGGGAAACATACGGACCTGCACCTCCCGGGCCTGGCCCGAGGCCGAGTGGACCAAGCTGATCGCCGAGCTTCCGTAGCGGCTTCGGATGCTCTGACGGATCTCTGCGCGGCTTGAGCGACGGGTGCCGTCGCTATTCTGGCCCCCGGCGGTCCGCGCGAGTTCTGCGCGCGCGCAAGGCGACGGCTCGCGTCGTCGTCGGCGGAACTGCATGCGTTATTTATCCAGCCAGACATCCTCGAAGCGCAGATTGTTGTACTGGCTGTTGTCGTGCGGATGAAAATTCCTCACATAGGGCTGCCAGCAATTGCCGGCCGATGAGTGCAGGATGACCGGCCGCGCCGCGTCGGCGACCAGCAGGCGCTCAATGTCGAACACGATCTTGCGGCGCTTGTCCTTGTCGACCTCGCGCGACTGCGCAGCCAGCAGCCTGTCGACCTCGGCATTGCAATATTGCGTATAGTTGCGCTCGGAGTTGCAGGAATAGTTCTCGACCAGATTGCCGTCGGGATCGTCGACGCTGACGCCGGTGACGTTGAGGCCGATCGTGTAATCCTTGCGTTGCAGCCGCGAATACCAGCGCGGCGTGTCGAGGATATCGAGCTCGGCGACGATGTAGATCTTCTTGAGCTGGTCGGCGAGGATCACCGCCGGGTCGCGATAGGTCGGTAGATTGCGGGTCTGGATCTTGATCGCCAGCGGCTTGGCGTCGCTGTAGCCGAGCTTCTGCATGATCGCCTGCGCGTCCGCGAGATTCTTCTCGGCATCCGCGCCGTAGCCCATCAGCGTCGACAATATCTCCGGCGGCATACCCCACTCGCCTTCCGGCTTGGCCTGCATCGCGCCGCCGAGCCGGCCGGTGCCTTCGAACAGGATAGTGTTGAAGGCGTTGCGATCGAGCGCCAGCGACATCGCCTTGCGGATCTCCGGATTGTCGAACGGCGGATTGACGCGGTTGACCAAGAGATTGATCTGCAAATTGGTCGACGTCATCTCGCAGATCGCATTCGGGGCCCGCGCCTTGACGTCCTTCATCAGAGGAATGCTGACGTCGGACGGAAAGGTGATGTCATAGTCGCCGGTCGCGAACGCCAGCATGCGCGTGGCGCGGCTGTCGATCGAGCGCACCGTGATCTCGTCGAGATGCGGCCGATCCTTCTTGAAGTAATCGGGATTGCGGACGAGGCGGATCGAATCCCCGCGCCGGAATTCGACGAATTTGAACGGCCCGGTGCCGATTGGCTTGGTGCGCATCACCTGCTGCGGCACGTGGCAGGGATAGACCACCGAGAACGCGCTGGCGAGCAGCGCCAGCAGGCCGGGCTGCGGCTCGGTCAGCTCGAAGGTCGCTTCATCGTCGCCGTTGATGCCGACGTCCTTGAGCTTCGAATACCAGACCTTGCGCGGATTGCGCTTGAAGTCCTGGGTTTTGGAGTCCTGGGTCTCGCTCTTGCCGATCAGCATCCGCCAGGTGCATTGCACGTCCTTGGCCGTGAACGGCTGGCCGTCATGCCACTTCACGCCGTGATGCAGCTTGAAGGTGAGCTTTGTGTTGGTCTGGTCCCACGACCAGCTCTCGGCAAGATCGGGGATCACGGTGTCGATGCTTTCATGCACCTTGGCCGGATCGAACACCACGAGGTTGTTGAAGACCGCCGCGAACGGCATCACCGAGGCGATGGTGGATTCCTCAAGCAGCGATGTCGAGGGCGGATTGTCGTTGTGATAGAGCCGCAAGGTGCCGCCCTTCTTCTGCGCCGATGCAGGGCTCGCAGCCATCACTGCTGCGCCCAATGCCATGATGCACGTGGCCAGCTTGAACGACATTCTCGCCTCCCGGAATTTCTTGTTGTTGTCGGTTGTGGGCAGTCGACCACAACGCCAGGTGCCCCGCAATGACACGGGAGTGCAGATCATTGCCGGCTGCGTGCAACGCAGAACGAGGCTGGGGCAAGGACGGGATTCTCAGGCGGCCAGCGGTGGAAAAGGGCCTTGCACGGACCGTCGCCGGCCCCCTTTTGACCGGCCACCGCATGTCCCGTCACGGGGAATTAGGGTTGGATGCGACCTCGAAATTGGCTACACGTTTGGCGCCGAGAAACTCGGACCGTTTGAGGACTGCAAATGACCTATTGCTGCGGAATTCTGGTGCGCGACGGCCTCGTCATGATCGCCGATACCCGCACCAATGCCGGTCTCGACAACGTCTCGACCTTCCGCAAGCTGCACATCTTCGAAAAGCCCGGCGACCGCATCATGGCGATCGCCAGCGCCGGGAATCTCGCGATCAGCCAGTCGGTGCTGTCGACCCTGACCGAGGGCATGGAAGATCCGCACACCGGCGAGCTCGAGACGCTGATGAACGCGCCGACCATGTTCCAGGCGGCGCAGCGGATCGGCCGCGCCATCCGGTCGGTGCATGCCACCGAGGGCGATGCATTGCGTTCCGAAGACATCTCCTTCGACGTCTCGTTCCTGTTCGGCGGCCAGATCAAGGGCTCGCGGATGCGCCTGTTCATGGTCTACACCGCCGGCAACTTCATCGAATGCACCACCGACACGCCCTATTTGCAGATCGGCGAGCACAAATACGGCAAGCCGGTGCTCGACCGCGCCATGCATTACGACGTCGAGCTCTATGAGGCGCTCAAAACGGGCCTGATCTCGATGGATTCGACGATGCGCTCCAATCTCGGCGTCGGCCTGCCGATCGACGTGCTGGTGGTGCGCACCGACGCCTGCGAGGCGGATCTCAACCACCGCATCGAGGCCGGCGAGCCCTATTTCCACGATCTGCGCTCGCGCTGGTCGGCTGCGCTGCGCGCGGCGCACCAGAACATTCCACGCCCACCCTACAAGAACGAAACCGAAGCAAAAACCAGGTAAGAGGAAACTCGGAGATGACCGAAGCAACCAACAAGATCGCGCTCGTGACCGGCGCCGGCACCGGTGTCGGACGCGCCGCATCGCTCGCTTTGATGGACAAGGGCTACACCGTCGTGCTGGCCGGGCGCCGCATCGAGATGCTGGAAGAGACCGCCAAGCTCGGTCCCGCCGGCAAGAGCCTGTGCGTCTCGGCCGACATGGCCAATCCGGCCGCGATCGCCGCGCTGTTCGACAAGGTGAAGGCGACCTACGGCCGGCTCGACGTGCTCTTCAACAATGCCGGCATGGGCGCACCGCCGGTGAATTTCGAGGATCTGCCGCTCGAGCAGTGGCAGGCCGTGGTCAACACCAACCTCACCGCGCCGTTCCTGTGCACCCAGCACGCCTTCCGCATCATGAAGGACCAGACGCCGCGCGGCGGCCGCATCATCAACAACGGCTCGATCTCGGCGCACGCGCCGCGGCCGTTCTCGGCGGCCTACACCTCGACCAAGCACGCCATCACCGGCCTGACAAAAGCCTCCAACCTCGACGGCCGCATGTATGACATCGCGGTCGGCCAGGTCGATATCGGCAACGCCGCGACCCCGATGACCGATCGCATGGTCAACGGCCCCGGCGTGCTGCAGCCGGACGGCACCACCAAGCACGAGCCGCGCATGGACGCCAAGGCGGTCGGCGACGCCGTTGCCTACATGGCCGGCCTGCCGCTCGACGCCAACGTGCTGTTCATGACGGTCATGGCGACCAAGATGCCGTTCGTCGGGCGGGGCTGATCTCCCTTTTCCGCTTTCGGCAGCACTACACCACGGCACAGCCGGGCATAGCCGTCCGAAGGACGGCGTCGCTTCCGCTCCGCCCTTGTCCCGGCCATGCCTCGCATGGGCGCGCGGTCAAAATACCGAAAACAACCCCATGCAAAGGAAGCCGGCGTTCGACACCGCAACTTGACACGTCGGGCAAATCAGCGGTATTTTTCCATTATTCCGAAATCATGCAAGCGCCCTCGCATCTGCTCCCTCGCCCCGCTCTTGCGGGGAGAGGGTTGGGGTGAGGGGCTGCTTCAGCGAAGCCGGTGTCAGAATAATTCGCGGAGAGTCCCCCTCACCCGACGCTTCGCGTCGACCTCTCCCCGCGAGCGGGGCGAGGTAGGGAGAAGCCTACTCCAGCTTCTCGACGTCCCGCAGCGTCGGGAACAGCTTCATCCAGAGCAGCGCGATCGCGACCGTCGCGACGCCGCCGAGCACGGCTGACGGCACGGTGCCGAGCAGCGCCGCGGTGACGCCGCTCTCGAACTGGCCGAGCTGGTTCGACGCGTTGATGAACAGGAAGTTCACCGCGCCGACGCGGCCGCGCATCTCGTCGGGGGTTGCAAGCTGCACCAGCGAGAAGCGGATCACGACGCTGATCGTGTCGGCGGCGCCGAGCACCGCGAGCGCCAGCGCCGACAGCCACATCCAGTGCGACAGCGCGAACACCACCGTCGCGACGCCGAACACGATCACCGCCTGGAACATCCGCATGCCGACGCGGCGGTTGATGCTGTGCCGCGCCAGTACCATCGTCATCAACAGCGCGCCGACCGCGGGCGCGGCGCGCAGGATGCCGAGCCCAAGCGGGCCGGTTTGCAGGATGTCGCGCGCATAGATCGGCAGCAGCGCCGTGACGCCGCCGAACAGCACCGCGAACAAATCGAGCGAGATGGTGCCGAGGATCGCCGGATTGCTGCGAACGAAGGTGACGCCGGCATACAGGTCATCCGACACCTCGCCGTTCTTCGCCGCCGCCTGCTGCAGCCGACCGATGCCGCCGGTGAGCAGCGCGCCGAACAGCCAGAACACCATCATGATGCCGTAGGGCGCGCTCGGCATCATCGCATAGGCGAAGCCGCCGAGCGCGGGTCCGGTGATGGGCGCGACCTGGGCAGCGCCGCTCGAGATCGCGGTCGCCCGCTGCAGCGAGCCTTGCGGCGCGATCAGCGGCAGCAGCGCGGCAGTCGCGGGGCTCTCGAACGCGCCGGCGATTCCGAGCACGAAGGTCGCAGCAAAGATCTGGATCTCGGAGATGGTGCCGGCAAATGTGCTTCCGGCGAGAAACAATGCGGTCAGCGCTTCCGCGGCCTGGCAGGCCTGCACCACACGCTTGCGCTCGAAGCGGTCGGCGGCGTGGCCGGCGACGAACACCAGGAGCGCAGTCGGCAGGAACTGCACCAGTCCAACCATGCCGAGATCGAACGCGCTCCCAGTCAGATCATAGATCTGCCAGCCGATCGCCACCGCGCCGATCTGGCTGGAGAAGCGCGACAGGCTGCGCGACGACAAGAAGAACAGGAACGGTCTGTGGCCGAGCAGATCGCGGGCGCCGGCCGGCGTGGCAGAGGACATGGATGATTGCGTGACTGAGCCCCTGCAACTTGTCAATGGATTCGGGATGAACGCGCAACAGCATTGCGCTGCGCGGGGCCCCTGCTCATAATCGCCCGAGGGTTCTTGGGGGCGTGATGCTGCAGTTGCAATCGGCGTTCGGCGTGGTGGCGTTGCTCGTGATCGCCTGGGCGTTGAGCGAGAATCGCCTGAAGGTGTCGCTGCGACAGGCGGCGGTCGGGCTCGTCGTCACGGTCGTCACCGCGCTGGTGCTGATCAAGGTGCCGCTGGTGACGCAGGCCTTCGGGGCGATCAACGATGCCGTCGGCACCATCGCGGCTGCGACGCGCGCCGGCACCGCCTTCGTGTTCGGCTATGTCGGCGGCGGCCCGGCGCCCTTCGATCCCAAGGCGCCGGGCTCGGATTTCATCCTTGCCTTCCAGGCACTCCCGATCGTGCTGGTCATGAGCGTGCTGACGACGCTGTTGTTCTATTGGCGCGTGCTGCCGCCTGTGGTGCGCGGCATGGCCTGGATTCTCGAGCGCACGCTCGGCGTCGGCGGCGCGGTCGGGCTCTCGACCGCCGCCAATATCTTCCTCGGCATGGTGGAAGCCCCGCTCTTCATCCGCCCCTATCTGGCGCAGCTGACCCGCAGCGAATTGTTTCTGGTGATGACCGGCGGCATGGCCGGGATCGCCGGCACCGTGCTGGTGCTGTACGCCACGCTGCTCGCGCCGCTGATATCGGATGCGGCCGCGCATTTCGTCATCGCCTCGGTGCTGGGCGCGCCGGCCGCAATTTTAGTGAGCCTGATCATGGTGCCGGAAACGTCGGACAAGCGCACCGGCGGGTCGCTCGACGATCCCGATGTCCAGGTGTCATCGACGATGGACGCGATCGTGAAGGGTACCGCCGCCGGGCTCGAGCTGCTGATGAACATCATCGCGATGCTCTTGGTCCTGGTCGCGCTGGTCTATCTAGCGAATGCGATCATCGGCCTGCTGCCGGAGGTTGGCGGCGCGAAGATCTCGCTCCAGCGGCTGCTCGGCTACGTCATGGCGCCGGTGTGCTGGCTGATGGGCCTGCCATGGCCGCAGGCGATCACGGCGGGAAGCCTGATGGGCACCAAGACCGTGCTGAACGAGCTGATCGCCTATGTCGAACTGTCGAAGCTCGGCCCCGACGTGCTCGACCCACGCTCGCGGCTGATCATGCTCTACGCGATGTGCGGCTTTGCCAACTTCGCGAGCCTCGGCATCATGATCGGCGGCCTCGGCATCATGGCGCCCGAACGGCGCGACGAGATCAACGCGCTCGGGCTGAAGTCGATCGTCTCGGGCACGCTGACGACCTGCCTGATGGGCGCGATCGTGGGGATGATGACGCACCCGTAGCCCGGATGGAGCGCAGCGCAATCCGGGGCCGCTCGGCCCGCGTGCGCGATTCCCGGATTGCGCTTCGCTCCATGCGACTACGAAACCGGCGTGCCCGGCCTCAACGCAGTCCTTTGGCTAGCTATTGTCGGCACGCAGCGCCGGCGCTCAGCCTCAGCCTAACGGTGCAATGACACCGCTCGACTACTTCGCTGTGCACAACCTTAAACTGTTGCAGCGTGCAAAAAAAGCGGGCAATTGCTATCGTCATTGCTTTGGGGGAATCGCTCGTGAACTTCGATTTGTGGAATTTCCTTGGTGGCTTAGTCGCAGGCGGATTGGGCGGAGCGCTGTTGACGCTGAAGCTCACAAAAACAGTTCGGGCTGATCGGGAAGGAACGGCCACCGATCAATCTCGCGCGCGAGCTGGAGGAGACATCGTCGGTCGGGACAAGCGCTAACACGGCGCGGACAAGACGATCCACATGAGCGTCGCCACCGGCCACAGCACGATTACCACCCAGACTGGCGCGCAAGCTCAGGGTGATATTATTGGTCGCGACAAACACATAGTCGTCGAGGCCAAAAAGGGCATGATCGAAAAGCTACTTCTGCGCCTGCAGGAGCAGTACGACTGTCAAGAACAAACCCAAACGATCATCGATGAACTCGCCCGCTATCACACCCGGCGTGCACCGGATGGCGTGACAGGACTTGAAGCCAAGCTGAAAGCAAGCGGCCGTTGGGACTATTACGATGAAGCGATCGAAAAGAAAGAGATGTTTGCCAAGCTATTGCAGCATTGGTCCTTGTATTCGTCGGCCCAACTGATCTTCGTGCACATCCTTGCCAAAGCTGAGATGGAGTTCCATAGCCATATAGAGCGAGACGGCTAGTCAATTTGGTGAGTGCGCGAAATCTATGAGACCTGACAACGCGGCGGGAGGAAGGCGCGTCCGCCCTTCGGGACGTTCTCCGGACGCGCTGTGTACGGCGCGACGAGATCAACGCGCTCGGACCGAAATCGATCGTCTCGGGCACGCTGACGACCTGCCTGATGGGCGCGATCGTGGGGATGATGACAGCGCCGTAGCCCCGATGAAGCGCAGCGCAATTCGGGGCCGTCCGACTGCGGGCGCGAATCCCGGATTTCGCTTCGCTCCATCCGGGCTACGATGCCGTCAAGCCCGGCCATGACGCAGCGAGACTTACGCCTTCAGCTCCACCGTCTTGAACTCGGCCGGCAGGATCACCTCCAGCAGTTCGACGTCGTCGGAATAGTCCAGGATCATGTGCCGGATGCGCGGCGGCTGGGTCCAGGCGCTGCCCTCTTTCATCAGCGTCTCGCCCTCGCCTTCCATGTAGGTCTTCACCCAGCCCTTGAGCACATAGACCATCTGGAAGTCGACGTCGTGGAAGTGCAGCTTCGAGACCTCGTCCGGATTGCACGGACCCTGCAGCCGGATGACGTGCGCCTGCGCAAGGCCATGCGAGGCGGCGGCGATGCCAAGATCGCGATACTTGGCGTAGGCGCGCAGCCCGTCGGCCTTGAAATCCTCTTCGCGGTGATGGCTGATGGCGACGCGCTGCTTCGGCCGTGCCTTGGTTGCTGTCTTGGTTGCTGTCTTGGGCGCGCTCTTCTTGGCCGCCGAGACGCGGCCCTTGGACTTGATGGTCTTGCGCGCCGACGATTTCGCCGACGATTTCTTGGCGCCGGCGCCGAGCCCCGACCATTTCTTCTTCACCGCGGTCTTGGCTGCGGATCTCGATGCCGTCTTCTTGGCCATTGTTCGCCTCCCGTCTTCTTGTGACTGATAGAGGCTAACACAAGTCGCGCTGTGCGAGGCGGGCAAAGGCGCAAGCCGCGCGCCTTGCCCCCTTGCGGATCAATGCAACCGGAACACGCCGTCGACGGCGCGCAGTTCGGCCGGCTTGACCAGCTTGGAATGCGCCACCGTTACCGAAAACAGCGGGCCTTCGAGCTTCTCCTGCCAGAAGGCGAGGAAATCCTGCAGCGCCGGAAATTTCGGAAACAGGTCGTAATTCTGCCAGACATAGGTTTGCAGCAACGAGGGATGATCCGGCATCCGATACAGGATTTGCGCCGTCGTCAGCCCATACCCCAACAACTGCTTCCGGAAATCGTCGGAAACACCCCCACCAACTCGCGAGACCATGCCAACCTCCTGTGACGGAGCGCATTCAGATGGCGGCCGACCCCCGCCGGACCACCGGCAATGGATGCGCTCACATGAGAGAAATGTGACGCACGCGACTAACCCATCTCAAGCCCAAATGTTTAATAGGTTGTTGAAATTTCTTGCGTTAGCAGCAGCTTACCGCATCTGCTAATAGTCCGGTGCCCCTGCCGGGCGGCATTAAGGATGCCGAAATGATGCTGGCAGCCGTCATTCGCGAGTGCCAATTTTTCTGCTAGAGCCACTTGCCCGCCGCCCGGGCTTGGCCTATCTCCTGCTCAGCCAGTCTGGCACTCGCTGGGCTGGACTGCTAACACTCCAAAAATCTACAGCATATGCAAACGTTTAGGAGGACTGCATGAAATTCCGTCCGCTTCACGACCGCGTCGTGGTCAAGCGCATCGACGCCGAAGAGAAGACTGCTGGCGGCATCATCATTCCGGACAGTGCCAAGGAAAAGCCCTCGCAGGGCGAAGTCATCGCCGTCGGCCCGGGCGGCCGCGACGAAGCCGGCAAGCTGATCCCGATCGACCTCAAGGTCGGCGACCGCGTCCTGTTCGGCAAGTGGTCCGGCACCGAGGTCAAGATCGACGGTGAAGACCTGCTGATCATGAAGGAAAGCGACGTCATGGGCGTGCTCGACGTCCCCGCTTCCAAGAAGAAGGCGGCCTAAGCGCCTCTTTCCCTCCCAGGTAAATCTCAAGGAAAATTCAGATGGCAGCTAAAGAAGTCAAATTCTCCGTCGATGCGCGCGACAAGATGCTGCGCGGCGTCGATATCCTCGCCAACGCGGTGAAGGTCACTCTCGGCCCGAAGGGCCGCAACGTCGTGCTCGAGAAGTCGTTCGGCGCTCCCCGCATCACCAAGGACGGCGTCACCGTCGCCAAGGAGATCGAGCTCGAGGACAAGTTCGAGAACATGGGCGCGCAGATGGTGCGCGAAGTCGCCTCCAAGTCCGCTGACGCGGCCGGCGACGGCACCACCACCGCCACCGTGCTCGCCCAGGCGATCGTGCGTGAAGGCGCCAAGTCGGTTGCCGCCGGCATGAACCCGATGGACCTGAAGCGCGGTATCGACCTCGCGGTCGAAGCCGTCGTTGCGGACCTCCAGAAGAACTCGAAGAAGGTCACCTCGAACGATGAAATCGCCCAGGTCGGCACCATTTCGGCCAACGGCGATGCCGAGATCGGCAAGTTCCTCGCCGACGCCATGAAGAAGGTCGGCAACGAGGGCGTGATCACGGTCGAGGAAGCCAAGTCGCTCGAGACCGAGCTCGACGTCGTCGAGGGCATGCAGTTCGACCGCGGCTACATCTCGCCCTACTTCGTCACCAACGCCGACAAGATGCGCGTTGAGATGGACGACGCCTACATCCTCATCAACGAGAAGAAGCTCTCCTCGCTGAACGAGCTGCTGCCGCTGCTCGAGGCCGTGGTGCAGACCGGCAAGCCGCTGGTCATCGTCGCCGAAGACGTCGAAGGCGAAGCCCTCGCCACCCTCGTCGTCAACCGCCTGCGTGGCGGCCTGAAGGTCGCGGCCGTCAAGGCTCCGGGCTTCGGCGATCGCCGCAAGGCCATGCTGCAGGACATCGCGATCCTGACCGGCGGCCAGGCCATCTCGGAAGACCTCGGCATCAAGCTCGAGAACGTCACGCTGCAGATGCTCGGTCGCGCCAAGAAGGTGATGATCGACAAGGAAAACACCACGATCGTCAACGGCGCCGGCAAGAAGGCCGACATCGACGCCCGCGTTGCCCAGATCAAGGCGCAGATCGAGGAGACCACCTCGGACTACGACCGTGAGAAGCTGCAGGAGCGTCTCGCCAAGCTCGCAGGCGGCGTCGCGGTGATCCGCGTCGGCGGCGCGACCGAGGTCGAGGTGAAGGAGCGCAAGGATCGCGTTGATGACGCGATGCATGCGACCCGCGCGGCTGTCGAGGAAGGCATCGTCCCGGGCGGCGGCGTCGCCCTGCTCCGTGCTTCCGAGCAGCTCAAGGGCCTGCGCACCAAGAACGACGACCAGAAGACCGGCGTCGAGATCGTGCGCAAGGCGCTGTCCTCCCCGGCTCGCCAGATCGCGATCAACGCCGGTGAAGACGGTTCGGTCATCGTCGGCAAGATCCTGGAGAACAAGGCCTACAATTACGGCTTCGACTCCCAGACCGGCGAGTATGCCGACCTCGTCAAGAAGGGCATCATCGACCCGACCAAGGTCGTCCGTACCGCGATCCAGAACGCTGCCTCGGTTGCCGCGCTGCTGATCACCACGGAAGCGATGGTTGCCGAGCTGCCGAAGAAGAACGCCGGCGGCCCCGCAATGCCTCCGGGCGGCGGCATGGGCGGCATGGACTTCTAAGGTCCAGCCACTCGGACAATTTACGAAATGCAAAACCCCGGCAGCGATGCCGGGGTTTTTGTTTTGGGCGGTCAACGACGCACGTGTTGCAGCACGCTCAGGTTGGACGATCTGCGCAGCCTCGCGCGGAAGCAGGCACGTTGCTGCCCACGGCAACGTTGCTTATGCACAGCACTCTCCATAAACATATGTTAGTTGAGTTGACATTCTAAAAAAATTATCGGCGAGAGTCGCAAACCGAACCGACAACCCCGCCTTCGTCCCGCACAGTAAGCTCGGGACGAAATCGAAAGTCACTCAAAAATCCGAATCGAATACGGAGCGTCAGCTCCCGCGACGCGAGCAGGCGTCGCGGAGAATGCTTTCGCTTGAGAGGGAGGCTGTCTGGTGAGTGAAAGCCAAACGAAAGTCACGGTGAACGGCAGGCGTCGCTTCGCAATGCTGTTGTCGAGCCAACAGTCCGACCAGACGGGCGCAACGCAAGCCCGCGAACCAGCCAGGCAACGCTTCGCCGCGGTTCTCCGCGAAGCTGCCTAGAGAAGCGTTCAACTCACATCGAGGATTCGTTCGAGGAGGGATCTGGCCGGTTGGATGAAGCCCAGTGACGAGCATGCAGCCCCCACTGCCCGATGCTCCGTCAAAAGCCGCAGGTGCGCGATGCCCCCCAAGTACCCGCACCGACCTGAGGCCAATCCAACCGGCCGGAGCTTTTCCAAAAAAGCAAAAGAGCAATATGGGAGGGAGGCTCACATGGGCATGGTCATGGTCAGATGTCCGCAAACCGGACACGCGATTTCCACCGGAATCGAAACCGATCGCGAAAGCTTCCGGCGCAGAACGGTGTTCTTCTCGCGCACCCTCTGTCCATTTTGCCGCGCCGATCACGCCTGGTTTGCGCGAGACGCCTGGGTCGACGAGCCGAGCATCCGCATCCGGGGGCGCCGCAGCGCCGGTTCACCGGCCTGAAGAGTGGCCGCCACGATTGATGATCGCGATGGAGGGACGCCATGGCGCATGTGCAGATCTCGACGGAAACGTCTGCCTGGCTGCTGCAGGCCAAGGACTTTCTCGATGAAGCACGACGGCTGAAGCCGGGCCCGGAGCGCAATGAGTTGCGCCAGACGGCGAAGGTGCTGCGTGAGATTGCCAAGCTCGAGACGGCGTCCCGCCCCGCGCGGGCGCCTGATCGGCGGCCAGGAAACTGATCGCGCCGGGAGCGCGCTCACACGGCGTCGTCCGCCTCGATTTCCGAGATGCGCGGATCGTCGGCGAGCGCCGTTGCTCCGGTCCGGACCTTGTCGCCTGAGAAGATCTGCTCGGCCTCCAGACGCATGACGCGGTGGCATTCGCACGCCGCCGCCAACAGCCGCGCCCGGTCGATCTCGATCCGGCCTCGTTGATCGGATCTGATCGCACCGCGCTTGCGCAGATTGCGCATCAGCAACGTCACCGTTGTTCGTCGTACGCCGAGAATTTGCGACAGCGCCTGCTGGGTGAGCGGAAGAACGTCGCTGTCGACGCGGTCGCGAAGCTGGAGCAGCCAGCGCGCCATCCGCGCTTCGACCGGGTGGAGCGCATTGCAGGCGGAGCCAAGCTGAAACTGGATCAGCATCGATCTGACGTGCTTTTGGATCGCCTGCCGGATCCCGGGACTGCGGCCGAAAGCTGCATGAAAGCGCGCCGCGGGAACCCGCGACGCCGTACCGGCCGCACGAACGACTGCGGTAATGCCTGACGGAGACGCCCCAAGCACCGAAAGACTGCCTACGGCCCCCTCGCTTCCGACCACACCGGTGGCGACCGTGTGCCCGTCCGCCATGTCGATCATCAGCAAGATCGCCCCGCTGTGGGGAAAGAAGACGTAGTCGATCTCGTCACCGGCGCGCGCCAGGACAGCATCCTGTTCGAGCGCGACCGTCTCAAGTTCGGGCCTCAGGAGGTCCAAATCCGCCGCCGACAGTGTTGCGAGAAGGCGGTTACGCGTTCCGCCGGAAATGCCTACCTGCGGGAACGTCATGAAGGGTCGCACGGCAAACTCATTCGGACACAAGCTCAAAAACGAATTCCAAACGCTTGACCACACGACGGAATTCTCTGCGGCCGCGTCCCAAGAGTTAGATGCAAATGCGCCGCCGGACGCAATAGCAAAATGCGCATTGTTGCCCCGTAGAACTTCGGAACCCAAGAACTTCGCCGAGCCCAAGAGTTCCAGTTTCGCACCGCAAGCGCCGCGCGCGACATTCGAACCGGCTCTTTCACCACTTGCGCGGGCTCAGGAAGATGGGCGGACGCGATGTGACTGCTCCACTGCGGCACCCGTCAGGACGCGCGCGAGTGGCGATCCGGCCACGCTCGCATGAGCAGTTCCTGCGCGTCCTTGATTTCGGCAAGATCGAGCGCCGCATCGAAGCCGGCGAGCAACGGCGCCAACAATTGAGATATCTCCTCTGCCCGGCCGCTGCGGCTGTAAAGACGTGCAAGTCCCAGCGCGCCGCGCAGCTCGAACGTCCTGGTCTGTTGCCTTCGCGCAATCTCGAGGGCGCGGTGGAAGGCATCCTCGGCGCCGGAAATGTCGGGGGTGTCGCGACGCGACCGCAGCTCGCCCAACACACGGTACAGCTCGGCATCCAGCCAGTGCTGCCCGGACTGCTCCGTCGCGTCGATCAGCTCGTTGATGATGTCGAGCCCCGCCTCGACATGCCCTGCCTCCGCGTTCGCCACCGCGATATGCAGTCCCCAGAAGGGATCACAGAGGTAGCAGTCGTTCTCGTGAAGCAATGTCCAGCCGCGCTGCATCTCCGCGAGACCTGCCTCCAGGTCGCCGGCACGCCACTTTGCCAAACCATTGAGATAGGTGCCGGCGGCGACATACAGCGGCATCGTGTGATCCTGCGCCAGTCCGAGGGCAAGGATCGTCTCGGTCTGCCGCAACCGGCTGCCGCACAGCCCGTCGAAAACGGCCTTGTGAACCAGCGCATTGGCACGCGCGAGCGCGCGCTGTTCTCCGGAGACGCTCACCGCTGCACCCGCGAGCTGCCGGGCTCGATCGATCTCGCCACGCGGCCAGAGCACGAGCGCCAGAAATCTCATGATGACGAACGGCAGATCGAGCGTCGACGCCTTGAACGTTGCCGGATCCGGCTCGGTCGCATAGGCAGCGAACGCCTTCTCGAGATGGATGCCCGCGCTCAGGTAGTCGCCCGCAAACCAGCAGGTCACTCCGCTGGTCCAGCCCGCGACGATCGTCGCCACCGGCGATTCCGGATGCCGTTCCGCCGCGCCCATGATCGCCTCCGCCAACTCCCGCATCGGCGCGAGCTCACCGTGGGTCAAGCAGGCGTTGAAGAGGCCCGACTGGATCGGCGCCAGTTCAATTGGATCGTCAATGTCAGAGGCGAACCGCCGGGCTCGCGTCCAGGCGGCCACCGTCGCGGGGGCGCTGTGCCCAAGGCTGCCCCGCAGCGCGCGGCCGTAGGCGATTTGCAGATGGAGCCGGCCGATCATCCGACCCCGCTCGTCGGGCAGTTCATCGGCGATGGCGACCGCCTTGCCGAGATGTGCGATCGCCTCGCAATAGGCCGAGCGCTTCAGCGCCTGCTGACCGGCTTTGCGCCACCACGCCAGCGCAGTCTGGCCGAGCCCCGCCTCGGTGAAATGATACGCAACGACTTCCGGCTCGATCTCGGCGATCTCGGCAAACTTGGCGCGCAGCACATCGCCGATCTGCTTGTGGAGCAATTGCCGGCGGCTCTTGAGCAAGCTCTCGTAAGCCGCTTCCTGGACCAATGCGTGCCTGAAACTGTAGCTAGAATCCGGCGGCGTGCCCCGACGCAACAGCAACTCCGCCTCCTCGAGCTGGGCGAGCGCCGCGGCAAGCGTCAGATCATCGCGACCGGCCACGCTGCGCAGCAGCGCGTATGAGAACTCACGGCCGATCGCTGCGCCGATCTGCGCCACCTCCTTGACCGGCGCCAGGCGGTCGAGCCGGGCCATCAACGAGTCCTGCAGCGTCGCCGGGATCGCCAGCGGCGGCAGCGGATTGTCGAGGCGGTAGCGTCCGGCATTCTCGACGAGCAGCCCCGATTCCATGACCATCTTGGTCAGCTCCTCGACGAACAGCGGGACACCATCCGTCCGCTCGATGATCTGTGTCATCATCTCGCCGGGTAGCAACCGGCCGACAGTCACCTGCTCGATCAGGGCGCGCGTGTCCTGCCGATCGAGCCGATCCAGCCGCAGCAGACTGACATTGGCGAGCCCCGCCCACGGCGGTTCGAACTCGGGCCTGAACGTCATCAGCATAAGGATCGGCAGTCCCCTGATCCGGTCGACCGCGAGGTCGAGCAATTCGAGCGACGTGGCATCGGCCCAATGCATGTCTTCGCAGACGACAAGCACCGGCTGCTGCCGGGCAAGGCCCTCGAGCTGGTCGAGCAGCGCTGCGAATGTCTGCCGCCGTTGCTGCGCCGGGCTCAGGCCGACCGGCGGATAGCGGTCACCGGTCGGGATCGACAGCAGCGCCGCGATCAGCGGTGTCACGCTGGGCACATGCTGCGTCCCGAGCGCCAGCATGGCCTCGAGCTTGTCCAGCTTCTGCTCCGGCACATCTTCCGACCTGATGCCAGCGGCACGCTCGAGCTGGGCGACGAAGGGATGCAGCGCGCTGTTGGTATGATAGGGCGAGCATTGATAGCGCACCCGGCGGTACGTCGCGGGCACGAGGCTGTCGGAGAGCATCGCCACGATGCGGGATTTGCCGATGCCCGCTTCGCCCGATATCAGCACTGCCTGGCCCTGGCCCTGCCACGCCAGTTGCTGGCGCGACAATGCAAATTCGATCTCCGCCTTGCGGCCGACAAAGCCGATCGAGCGCGCGGTCCGCACCGCCTCGAAACGGCTTTCCGATGCCGGCTCGCCTTCGACGGCCCACACCGCGATCGGCTCGGAGATCCCCTTGACCTCGCGGCGACCGAGGTTGCGAAGCGTGAACAGATTGCCGAGCAGCCGGCGTGTCGAGGAGGCCACGACGACCACGCCCGGCTCCGCCAGGCTCTGCAACCGCGCCGCGATGTTCGGCGCATCGCCGACCAGCGCCTGCTCCTCCGATGCGCCGCCGGAGACGAGGTCGCCGACCACGACAAGCCCGCTTGCGATCGCGATCCGTACCGCAACTCCCCCTTCCGCGCGGGTCTCGAGCTTGCCGATTGCGGCGATGACATCGAGGCCGGCGCGCACCGCGCGCTCCGCGTCATCCTCGTGGGCACGGGGATAGCCGAAATAAGCGAGGATCCCATCGCCGATAAATCTGGCAACGACGCCGTCGTATGTCGTGATCACCCGTGCACAGGCTGCGCGATAGGCGCGGATCACCTCCCACATGTCCTCGGGATCGAGACGCGCCGACAATGCCGTCGAGCCGACCAGGTCGCAGAACATCACAGTGAGGTGGCGGCGCTCGGCATCGTGCGGTGAAACCGGCGCGGCGATCAGTTCGGCTTGATTGAAATCGGCGATCGCACGCAGCATCTTGCGGCGGTGGCCGAGCAGGACCCCGAGCCTGTCGAAGTCTTCATCCGTCAATTCGGGAAGAACGCCAAGGTCGATCCCGTTCTCGGCAAAACGCAGCGCGTATTGCCCAAGCCCCAGTTTCTCGAGCCATTCCGCAATCTGTTGCATTGGCACCACCGACGGGCTGACGGCTGGCCGAATTCCGGACCACGGTAAACCGACGTTACCGCAATCTGTCCGGGGTGGCACTCTGTTTTGCGGTCGTCCGCCCGGAGCAGGATATGCGAATTGTGCCTTGGCGGTGCCCCGTTACAGCCGTGTGCACGCGAACATTCGTAAGCGTGCCGGCCGCCTCACTCCACCTTCGCTGCAACCGGTCCCTTGTCGGTCCAATCCGGCGGCACGCCGGCGCTGTCGCCGACCATGCCGACGAGACCCGGCGCGCGTCCGAACGCTTCGCAGGCCGGATATTTCGGCGCGCCGCCGAGCAGGAAGCCCAGCCGCTGCATCGAGGGCATCGATGGCACGCCGCCGAACGGCGTCACGCCGGTGACCAGCATCTGGCTGAAATCGCCGCCGAACGATGCCGCAAGGCCGTACGCATCGCCCTCCTCCGACATCCGGCCGCTGTCGAAGGCATTGGCCGCGCGGCCCCAGACCATCGCCGCCTTCTGCTGTCCGGCCGGATCACGCGCCTCGGCTTCAAGCGACAGGCTGCCGAGCCCCACTGGAATGCGCGGAACGGGCACCGGCACGCCGGGCAACAGAATCGTCTTCGCCACCGACACACCTTTGGAGACGCCGACTGCCGTCGGATCGGTCGGCACCACATGCGTGATGACGGCGTGAACGGTCAGGTCGGCGGGCTCTGACGCAACCACGTAGAAGCGTTCGCTCAGGCCCGCACACAATGCGCGGTCGGCGGCGTTGGTGACGAGCCTGCGCTGCGCAGCCGTGAAGGGCACTGCCGTTCCGTCCGAGAACACGGTGGGCACGATCCTGATTGTCTTCGCTGCCAGCACCTCTTCCTTGCTCACCCGCAGCTTCGAACGAGTCAGCATCCCGTCCGATTGCTCCATATTGTCGTAGGAGCGGAGTGAACCGGCCTGATCCAGTGTCGCCGTCGCGCAGCCCGGGACCAGCAGACCGAGCAACGTCGCCGCCGCCCAGCCCCGCAGTTGCGCCCCCGCCCGTTCGCGAATCCATTTGCCTCCGGAATCAGTTTGATCCGGCCTACGCGCGAGCAGGTTGTCACTGGAGCCCCACTGACTTACACTTGGTGTAAATATTACACTTGGTGTAAATTTCGTGTTGGGCGGTTTTAAGGCGTGACCGCCGGCTCCTGATTTCATCCTGATGAGAGAAGCGGCTGATGCCCGACCCCCTCTCGAAACCCGAAGGCCTGCGCGAGCGCAATCGCCGGCAGACGCTTCAGCATATCGCCGAGGTCGGCATCGAGTTGTTTCTTGCCAAGGGCTACGAGGCAACGACGCTGGACGAGATCGCGGCCGCGGCCGGCATCTCGCGCCGAACCTTCTTCTATTATTTCAAGAGCAAGGACGACATCCTGCTCGGGCATCTTGCCGGCTATGATGACGAGCTCAGGGCGTCAGTCCTGGGACATGCCGCCGCCGGTTCGCCGATCGATGTCGTCCGCGAAGCGCTGCTCGACGTCGCTGCCCGTTTCGAGACCTCTCGACTCATGGCGATCATTCGCCTGATCCGGCAGAGCGAGGCGTTAAGCGCCAGCAGGTACGGCAATAATCTGCGGCGCGAACAGGTGGTTTTCGAGGCCCTCTGCGAGATATGGCCAGACAAGGAACGCCGCGAGCCGCTCCGTCTCGTCGCGATGGTCTCGATCGGAACGCTTCGTCTCGCCGTCGACAAATGGATCGAGCAGGGCCGCAAGCGCAAGCTCACGACGTACGTCCAGGATGCCTTCGCGAAGCTGAAGGCCGAGATCTGAGGGGCTCACCGGCGGCGCCGCGGAGCGCGAGCAAGGACAGCGGCAAAAGAGATGTTCTTCCGTCCACCTCACCCACTGCGCGCGACGTCCTGAAAACAGCCGCGCAGCCAGTCGATGGTCACGCGCGTTGCCGCATCGCGCTTGAGATGGCTTTGCACCAGAAGCCAGACGTCGCGCCGCTTCGGCAGCAGCGTGGCGCGCAGACGGCGATCGGACATCAGGTCCACGCAACTATGCTCCGGCAGCACACCTACCGCTTGATGCGACTGGATCAGCTTGTGGATGATGCGAACATTGTCGGTCACGCAGCGCGCACGAAGCCGCTTTCCGCGCAGGAACTGCATTTCCGGAATCCCTCCGAGTTCGTCGGGATAGGCGCACGTCACCGCCTCTCCCGCCGTCGTCGCGACCGGCTCGAAGAAATACAGCCTGACCTCGGCGAGCTTCGAGATTGCGAAGTCGCCCTTGTCGGGCTTGCGCAGGCGGATCGCGAGATCGGCTTCCCAGCGCGAGAATTTGACATTCTCGCTCGACGTCAGAAACTGCAACGTCAGGCCCGGATGGGCGCGCAGCAATTCGCCGGTGCGCGGCGCCAGCACCTCCTCCGCGATCGCGTTGGTGGAGGCGATGCGCAGCCGGCCGACCGGGCCGGGCAGGCTTTCGCCGATCCGCCCGATCTCCTCGGCATGCGCCGCCATCGCCTGGATATGCGCGAGCACCACGTCGCACTGCCGGGTCGGCTTGCGGATGCCGTCGGCGGCCTCGAACAGCCGCAGCCCGAGCGCACGCTCGATCCGCGCCAGCCGGCGGCCGACCGTGGTCTCGTCGATCCGCAGCCGCGCGCTGGCGCCGGCATAGGTGCCCTCGTCCCTGACGGCCGCGATGATGCGAAGGTCGTCCCAGTTCATGGTGACAGGCTACATCGTGCCTGGCCCGCCTG
Source organism: Bradyrhizobium sp. USDA3010 (assembly GCF_056429065.1). Lineage (NCBI taxonomy): Bacteria > Pseudomonadati > Pseudomonadota > Alphaproteobacteria > Hyphomicrobiales > Nitrobacteraceae > Bradyrhizobium > Bradyrhizobium sp. USDA3010. Next base: position 24,319 of record NZ_JBWJZD010000030.1, on the reverse strand, counting down.
CAATAACGCAGCCGCCGGCTGCAATATCCCTGCATAACGGCAGGCCGGTCCGCGGCTATATTTTCACAGGACGCACCCTCCGGAGTTCTCAGGACCATGACCGCAGCCAAAACGCTGATGCAGCTTGCCGGTATCGACCTCACCCCGCCCCGCCTCGGCGACAGCTGCCTCGTGCTGATCGATATCCAGAACGAATATCTCGCCGGTCCCCTCGCCTTGCGCGACGCCAAACCCGCGATTGCGCGCGCAGCTGCATTGCTCTCCCGCGCGCGCGAAAGCGGCGCCGCGATCATCCACATCGCGCACAAGGGAGCGCCGGGAAGCCTGTTCGATCGCAGCGCGGAGCGGGGTGCGATCGTCGCGCCGCTGGCGCCGCGGCCCGGCGAGATCGTGATCGAGAAGCAATTGCCGAACGCCTTCGCCGGCACCGACCTCAACGCGCAGCTTGCCGCGACCGGCCGCAAGGAGCTCGTGCTCGCCGGCTTCATGACGCATATGTGCGTGAGCTCGACCGCCCGCGCCGCGCTCGATCTCGGCTTCCGCACCACCATCGACGCAGACAGCTGCGCCACCCGCGACCTGCCCGACGGCACTGGCGGCACGATTGCAGCCAAGCTCATTCACGACGTCGCCCTCGCCGAACTGTCCGACCGCTTCGCGATCATCGCCCGCGGCAACGCCCTCGCCTGAGGATGCAATATGCTCCAGCTCTATTTCTTTCCCATGGCCTGCTCGCTCGCCAGCCGCATCGCGTTGATGGAAGCCGGCATCGAGGCGCGTTACCACCTTGCCCATATCTGGACCAAGAAGGTGCTGGACGACGACAGCGATTTTCGCGTGGTGTCACAGAAGGGTGCGGTGCCGGTACTGGTTCTTGAGAACGGCGAGCGGCTGACCGAAAGCGCGGCCGTGCTGCAGTATATCGCCGATCGGAAGCCCGAGTTCGGTCTCGCGCCGCCGCCGGGCGACCTGGACCGCTATCGCCTGCAGGAATGGCTGAGCTTCATCGGCACCGAGATCCACAAAGGCTTCCTGTTTCCGACCTTCTGGTACAAGGACGATGCATCGAAGGCCAGCGCGCGCGAACGGATCGGGCAAACCGTGTCGGTCGCCGCCGCGCGCCTCAATGGTCGCGACTATCTCGTCGGCGACCGCTTCACGGTCGCCGACGCGCATCTCGCCTGGGCCTTGATGCTGCTTCGCTCTGCCGGCGTCGATATCGCGCAGTGGCCCGAACTCGTCGACTATCTTGCGCGAATGCACGCGCGCCCGCACGTGAAGGCCGCCGTCGGCATCGAGACGCAGCTGTGGAAGAAGATGGCGGCGTGATCGCCGGCGGGCGCTCCTCCTCCAGCGAGGGCTTACGAGCGCATCGACCGTGATCGGCTACTGAAACGCGACTTCGGCAAAGCTCCTCAGCTTGCGCGAATGCAGCCGTTCGGATTCCTGCTGCTTGAGCCGCTCCAGCGCCTTCAGGCCGATCTGAAGGTGCTGGCCGACGCGCTGGCGATAGAATTCGCTCGCCATACCCGCCAGCTTGATCTCGCCGTGCAGCGGCTTGTCCGAGACGCACAGTAGCGTGCCGTAGGGCACGCGGAACCGATAGCCGTTGGCGGCGATCGTCGCCGATTCCATGTCGAGCGCGATGGAGCGCGATTGCGACATCCGCCGGATCACCTGCGGCCCGCTGATTTCCCAATTGCGGTTGTCGACGCTGGCGACCGTGCCGGTGCGCATCAGGCGCTTGAGCTCGAAGCCGGTGAGCCCGGTCACCTCCCCGACCGCCTCCTCGAGCGCGACCTGCATCTCCGCAAGCGCAGGGATCGGCACCCAGAGCGGCAGCTCGTGATCGAGCACGTGATCCTCACGGACATAGCCATGGGCCAGCACATAGTCGCCGAGCCGCTGCGTGTTGCGCAGTCCGGCGCAATGCCCGATCATCAGCCAGGCATGCGGCCGCAGCACCGCAACGTGATCGGTGATGTTGCGGGCGTTCGATGGACCGATCCCGATATTGATCAGGGTGATGCCGCGATAGCCGGGCTCGACGAGATGAAACGCCGGCATCTGCGGGACGCGATCCGATGCCGTCCCGCTCACGCCTCCGCCTGCCAGCGCGTTGCGCGTGATCACATTGCCGGGCGCGACGAACGCCTCGAGGCCTTCCTCACCTGATGCGAGACGCTGCAGGCTCGATTGCGCGAAGGCGTCGACATAGAACTGGTAGTTGGTGAAGATCACGAAATTCTGGAAGTGCTCGGGATCGGTGCCGGTGTAGTGATAGAGCCGGCGCAGCGAGTAATCGACGCGCGCGGCACGGAACAGGGCCAGCGGCTCCGGCGTGCCCGGCGTCAGTTCAAACGTGCCGTCGGCGATCGCGTCGTCCATCGCCGCAAGGTCCGGCGTATCGAACACGTCGCGCAGCGACCTTGTGAAGGCCGAACTGTCGGCGATAGTCAGCGCCGCCTCGATATTGATGTCGCGCCGGTAGGCGAAATGGATCGGAATCGGCTCATTGGACTCGCCGATCTCGACCGCCACGCCATGGTTCTTGATCAGGAGCCCGATCTGCTCGGTGAGATAGGTCCGGAAAATGTCCGGCCGCGTGATGCTGGTCTCGTGGACACCGGGTCCCGCGACAAAACCGTAGGCGAGACGGGAATCGAGCCGGGCATGCGACGAGGTCGTGATGCGGACGAACGGGTAATGCGCGCGCACCCGCGTCGTGCACGGCACCCCGTTGACATAGGCCTCGAAGCGACTGCGCAGGAATCCGGTGTTGCGCTCGTAGATCTCTTCGAGACGGGCAACCGCCGCGCCAGCATCGACGAACGCTTCGGTCGTGATCGGCGGCGGAGTTTCGATGGGGGGTGTCGGAGACATGTTCGCTTTGCACCGGATCCGTTGCCGAGCTTGGACTCGCCCTGGATCAGCGCAGTATAGCGACAATGGCCTCCAGTTCCAGATCGACGCCGATCGCGCCGAAACGCCCTATCCTGTCTGGCGCGGCGGCAGCGCACAGAGTTCGGACCGGGTCAGGAACCGGTGTTCGCGGCCATTGTCGAGCGAGAACATGCCGCCACGGCCGGGCACGACGTCGATGATCAGATCGGTGTGCTTCCAGACGTCGTATTGCGAGCTGCTGATATAGAACGGCGCCCCGCCGATCTCGCCGAGCTTGACGTCATAATCGCCGATCAGGAAGTCGCCTTGCGGATAGCACATCGGCGACGAACCGTCGCAGCAGCCGCCGGACTGGTGAAACAGCACCGGCCCATGATCGGCGACGATCTCGGCAATCAGCTCCAGCGCAGCCGGCGTCGCGGTCACCTTGTCAGCCATCTCGGCCTCCGTCATGGAGCTTCGGCGGGACACCCCGCCGAAGCCTGTGGTCTTCATCCCCCTGAACGCGGGGGCGGCCGGAATATCAGAAGAAGCCGAGCTTCTTCGGGCTGTAGCTCACCAGCATGTTCTTGGTCTGCTGGTAGTGGTCGAGCATCATCTTGTGGTTCTCGCGGCCGACACCGGACTGCTTGTAGCCGCCGAACGCCGCATGCGCCGGATAGGCGTGGTAGCAGTTGGTCCAGACCCGGCCGGCCTGGATGGCCCGGCCGAACCGGTAGCAGCGATTGACGTCGCGGCTCCAGATGCCGGCACCGAGGCCGTAGAGCGTGTCGTTGGCGATCGAGAGCGCGTCTTCGTCATTCTTGAAGGTGGTCACGGACACCACGGGCCCGAAGATCTCCTCCTGGAAGATGCGCATCTTGTTGTGGCCCTTGAACACGGTCGGCTTGACATAGTAGCCGCCCGAGAGCCCGCCGCCGAGATTGTTGCGCTCGCCGCCGGCGAGCACCTCGGCGCCTTCCTTCTTGCCGATGTCGATGTAGGAGAGGATCTTCTCGAGCTGCTCGGAGGACGCCTGCGCGCCGATCATCGTGGTCGGATCGAGCGGGCTGCCCTGGGTGATCGCTTCGACGCGCTTCAGCGCGCGCTCCATGAAGCGGTCATAGATCGATTCGTGGATCAGCGCGCGGCTCGGGCAAGTGCAAACCTCACCCTGGTTGAGCGCGAACATCACGAAGCCTTCGACGGCCTTGTCGAAGAAATCGTCGTCCTCGGCGCAGACATCCTTGAAGAAGATGTTGGGCGATTTGCCGCCGAGTTCGAGCGTCACCGGGATCAGGTTCTGCGAGGCATATTGCATGATCAGCCGGCCGGTCGTGGTCTCGCCGGTGAAAGCGATCTTGGCGATCCGGTTCGACGAGGCCAGCGGCTTTCCTGCTTCGAGGCCGAAGCCGTTGACGACGTTCACCACGCCCTTGGGCAAGAGATCGCCGATCAGCTCGAGCCAGACCAGGATCGAGGCCGGGGTCTGCTCGGCCGGCTTGATGACCACGCAGTTGCCGGCGGCGAGCGCGGGCGCAAGCTTCCAGGTCGCCATCAGGATCGGGAAATTCCAGGGAATGATCTGGCCGACCACGCCGAGCGGCTCGTGGAAGTGATAAGCGATCGTGTCGTGGTCGATCTCCGAGATCGAGCCCTCCTGTCCGCGGATCGCGCTAGCGAAGTAACGGAAGTGGTCGATCGCCAGCGGCATGTCGGCGGCCATGGTCTCACGGATCGGCTTGCCGTTGTCCCAGGTCTCGGCGGTGGCGAGATTTTCGAGATTGGCCTCCATCCGGTCGGCGATCCTGTTGAGGATCAACGAGCGTTCGGCGACGCTGGTCTTGCCCCAGGCGTCCTTGGCTGCGTGTGCGGCATCGAGCGCCGCCTCGATATCCGACGCGTCGGAGCGCGGGATCTCGCAGACCGGAAGGCCCGTCACCGGCGAGATGTTCTCAAAATACTTTCCGGAGCGGGGCTCGCGCCATTCGCCGCCGATGAAATTGCCGTAGCGCTTGGCGAACGGCGCCTTGAGCACGGACTGCATGTCAACCTTGTTCATGTGTTCCTCCGTTGGCACGCCGATGCACACGGCGTTGGCCGGGACGCTCGGTCAAATCAGGCGGACAGAACAGGGGCCGCCCCAAGGGCCGCAGGGGAACTGTCGCAAATCTGAGACAGAGTGCGCCGCAAATTGGCACAGATGCGTCAGCGCTCCGGACGCTGGTTTTGAGTTGCGGAAATGCCCTGGAGCATGATGAGATTGCGGTGAGCTGGAACGGCGTCGAAAGTTCACCTCTCCCTTGGGAGAGGTCGATTTGCGCAGCAAATCGGGTGAGGGGTTACGGTCTATCGAGAGAGCAAGAGCCCTCACCCGGATTGCACCGGACGATGCTTCGCATCGCCGAGAGCAATCCAACCTCTCCCCACCGGGGAGAGGTGAGCCGAGACCGCGCCAAGCCGATTCAACCAAAACTCGTCGCGCTTTGGCGATGCAAGCCGAGCTGCTTGAGCTTGCGGTGCAATGTGGCGCGGGACATGTCGAGATCCTTGGCGGCCTTCGACACATTGCCGCCGGCGCGCGCCAGCGCGCGCTGCAACGCTGCACGTTCCGCGGCGGCCAGGCCGCCGTCGTCGCGCGTCTCGCCGATCAGATCGGCCGCCGGCAACGGCCGCGCCAGCGACGCGGCGTTGAGGCCAAGCGCGCGGCGCGCAGCGCGCGTTGCGCCGATCACGAGATCGTCGCGATCGACCGCGAGCAGTGAATTGACGGCGCGCTCGCTACGCGGTGTCAGCAGAATTCGCGCATCGGGAAACGCACGGCGAAAATTCTCGGCTTCGATCGCGCGCGCGGCGTCCGTCACAGTTGTCGCAATCAGCCGGGAAAATCCGTCGGTCAGGTCAGCCCGGCAGGACGACACATCAAGCGCCGCTGCAAGCTCGCCATGCTCGTCGAAGATCGGCGCGGTGGTGCAGAACAGTCCGGAATTGCGCGTGAAGAAATGTTGCTCGCGGTCGATCGACAGCGGGCGCTTCTCGACGATGCAGGTGCCGATGCCGTTGGTGCCCTCGTACTTCTCGCTCCAGACCGCACCGGTCCAGAGCCCCCAGGCGTCGAACGTCGCATCATCGGCGCCCGCGCCGCGCCGGTCGACGACGACGCCGTCGCGGTCCGCGAGCAGCACCGAACAGCCGACCCCGCCCACGGCAAGGAACAGCCGGTCGAGCGTACTCTGGGCGACTTTCAGGAATTCGCCGAGGCGCTGCTGTGCAGCGGCGATGTCAGCCTGGCCGAGACGATGGGAAGGCAGGCGGCTCGCCGGATCGAGCGCATGCAGATGGCCGGACCGACGCCACGACGCCGACAGATCGGATGGCGCCCCGCCTCCGGCCAGCACGTCGAGAACCTTGTCCGTGTGCATGACGCCTGGCGACCGGCTCATGCTTCCCTCCCCTGCTCCGCGGGTTCTGTGACCCTCGGGAGCGCGGCGCTGTTGGCCCTGGCACCCTTGTATTTTGCAGGATATAGCGCCGCCAGTGGCCGTTCAAGGGATGGGATTGCGACCTTCGGACAGGTACGGGGCTGCATCGCTCGTTCACGCCGTGGGGGCGGCGCCCCCCAGCAGGACGGCGCTTACTGAATCCTCGCCAAGACCGCGAGGCGGCGGATGCCCTTGTTACGATAGGCATCGAGGAAGGCGTAATAGTCCTTGAACGAGACGCAGCCGTTGGAATCGCCGTTCGGGCCGAGCATGAAGGTGTGCGCGAGCAGACCGTCGCGGTTGAAGATCTTGCCCTCGCCGCCGATCGGATTGAGCCGCAGCGCCGGCACGCCGTGGAACAGCGCCTCGCGCGGCTTGAGCTCGTAGATGTGCGGCGGCGTCACGCCGACCATCTTCATATGCGAGGACCTGGGATCGTCGAGCCGGGAGCCGAGGCCGGAATGCGCCTCGAGCCGCGTACCGTCCGGCAAATACACGGTCTTGGCCGAGATGTCGTAGACCGCGGTCTGGCGGTCATAGGGCGGCGAGCCGCCGAGCATCGGGTTCTGGTCCAGCGTCGAGGGGATGCTGCCGGTGACATTGGCGTCGGCGGAAGCGAAGGAGAGCAGCCCGCCGCTCGACTCGCGCTTGCCCCACAGCTTCTCGACCATGGTCTGCCGCTCGCTCGATGCGATCGACAGCACCGCGGCCTTGGCGCGCGCGGCCATGTCACGGACGCTACCGGATTTGGTCGCCTGCTTGGCCTCGGACGCCTTGTCGGCCGTCTTGGGTTCAACCGTCGCAGCGGGATCGTTGAGCGCCACCTTCAGATTGGCGGCGGCTTGCTTCTTGGCGGTTTCGACCGATTTCGGCGCCGGCAACGGCTTCGATGTCTCGGCGAGCTCTGCCGTCGCCACCGCCCTCGCCGCTACGGCGACCTTGGGTTCAGCGGCCTGCTTGATCGGATCGATCTGCGGTGCGGCGTCGGCCACGACGCTGGACGCGACGCCCTCGGGCGCGGCGGCCGCAAACCGATCGTTAAACATAAGTGACGGTGTCGGCGCTTCCGACTTCGCGACCTCGGTCTTTGCGGGCGCTGCCGGCGCGGGCGTCAGGGACGCGAACACCTCGTTGAACGCGGGTGCGGGCCGCGCGGCGACCGCGACGGGCCGCTTCACCACCGGCGCGTCAAACGACGCATTGCCGACTGACGGATAGACGCTCGCCGCAAAGATATTGGCATAGACGGTCCAGGCGCAGCCAAGCACCAGCCCCGCCACCGCGGCGCTGCCGAGGAAATGCTGTGGGAGGATTTTTCGGGAGGAATTCTTGCGGCTTGGCGCCCCAAGAACATACGCACTCGCACTCGTACCCATACGCCCGGCGCTCAAAACAGGTCCACCTTTGTCCCTCACTCGACGCATCGTCGAACGATGTTCGGCTCAACGTCGCGCGGGGGCACAGACGGCCATTAAGGCGACTTTTAGTTAAATGCGACTTAACCGGATGCGATCCCCTGCGGCGCGGGAAGTGCCTGTGGCGTAGGGCTTTTTTAAGATGGCATTGGACCGGCAAAGCGGCTTTTTTGTCCCATGATGGGACATTCCGGCACGCGGCTCCGCCGCCGCATGCCGAGATAAAATCCTAGGGAGAATTTCCTTGCCGACGGCCCCGTAATCGCGCGGGGAGCGAGCAAAATCCATCTCTCAATAGCTCAGCTTCGGATACCAGTCCGCGCCGCGCCCCTCGCGCGTGGTGTCGAGCAGGGTCCAGAGCGGGTCCATGTCCGGCGCGCCGCGCGGGCCCTGGCCGGGGTCGACCGTGCCGGCTCCCATTTCGCCGGCCCAGAAATGCCGGATCACGCCGCTCTGGCGCGTGAAGACATTGTAACCGGGCACGTCGCTGTCATCCTTGCTGACATAGTCGCGCGTGTAATCGCCCGACGCATCCGAATAGACCTTGTGACGCGTCCAGCTGCGCGCCTTCTTCGCCTCGATCAGCCGCGCGATCGGTGAGCGCGCCACGAACACCAACGACAGGCGCTGCTCGATATCGGGCAGCTTCTCCTCCCATGTGGCCATGAACGATGTGCACATCGGACACGGCTTCTCGCGCTGCGGGCCGAACATGTAGCTGTAGATGATGAGCGTCTGCTTGTTGCCGAACAGATCGGCGAGCGAGGCCGCGCCGGACTCGCCAATGAACTCATAGGGCCTGGTCACCTCGCCGCCCGGCGGCAAGGCGCGGCGCAGCTCGGCGACGCGCGCGATGTGCCGGCGCAGCTCGATCTCCTCGATGAGCAGCGCCTGGCGCGCCCGACGATATTCGGCGCTCTCATTGGGAAAGCGCCTGTTATTGGTGTTGGCAAGTTCAGCTGCGGGCTTGAGGGCGGAACTGGACATGGTTGGAACCTCGCGTGGTTGACGGGCTCCTTGGAAGACGAGCCGGAACCGGACGATCCGACATGCGCCGGTGACAGTTTTATTGCAGTTCCGGCGGCGGCGACCGGTCGAAGACCTCGCCCTTTGCGCCGTCCAGCAGATCGAGCGCGTACGTCTCGATCACCAGCGGCCCGCGCATGCGCTTGGCCTCGGCCACCGTTTCGACATGGGCGAAATTGTCGCGCACCGAAGCCGGCATCGCCTGCTCGACCTCATGCACATACAGCAGCTTGCCGGACAGCTGCGCCGGGCTCGGCTCAGGCATGTTGACCCAGCGAATGCGCTGGCCTTGTTGCGCGACGCAGGTGCCCTCGGGGAGATAGAAGGCAAGCCAGCCGGTGGTGCCGTAGTCCGGCGACAGCACGCAGCTCGCGCCGGACCGCGCGCGCACCGCCTCGATCTCGCCCGCGAGCTCCTGCCAGCCGACGCCGACGCTGCGCACGGTGGCGTCGCGGCGGTAGCCCGAGAGCATGCCGGTGTTGGCCTGCACGATCAGCAGCGCGAACAGCACGACGCCCGTGGGCGCGGCCCAGCGGCGGCAGAAATCGATCGTGCGCTGCTCGCGCGGCGCCCATTGCACCTGGATCGCCGCGACCGCAGCCGCTACCGCAAAGGCCGGATAGACCGGCGCGAACCAGTTGGCCTCGACCCGCGCATGCAGCGCATGCCAGGTGAAGTACACCACGATGGTCCAGAACATCGTGTTGACCAGCACGCGCGCCGGCATCGCGCCGGCGCGGCGCCGGGAGAGCGCGTAGAGGCCCATCACACCGAGGATGAAGACCAATGGCGTCGCGAACGCAAACTGCGTCGGGATCAGCTCGGCAATGTAGTTCGGCCGGAAGTCCTCGATCCGGGCGCGGCCCATCTGCTTGATGAACGACACCCAGTGGTGATCGGCATTCCAGAGGATGACCGGCGCAAACAAGCCGGCCGCAACCAGGCCGCCGAGATAGAGCCAAGGCGAGAGATACCAGCGCCGCAGCTTCGGCACCATCGCAAGCCAGATCAGGATCGCGGGTCCAAAGAACAGCGCCGTGTATTTCGACAGCAGCGCCAGGCCTGCGCTGACGCCGACCGCAAGCCACCAGGCGCCGCGGCCGCTCTCCAGCACCTTTGCGAGCGAATACAGCAGGAAGCTCGCCGCAACCAGCAGCGGCGCATCCGGCGTCACGATCAGCGTGCCGACGGCGGCCATCAGCGTGACATTGAGCAGGATGGTTGCGCTGGCGGCGATACGCTGGCCGCCGAACAGGATCTCGGCCGCCCGGTAGATCGCCCAGCTCATCGGCAACGCGAGCAGGATCGACACCAGCCGCACGCCGAACGGCGTGTCGCCCGCGGTCATGGTGCCGAGCCGGATCACGACCGCCACCATCGGCGGATGGTCGTAATAGCCGCCGGCGAGCGCCTTCGACCACATCCAGTAATAGGCTTCGTCGAAGGTCAGCGGCGTCCATGCGGCGGCGGCCAGCCGCAACACGACGAGCGCGCACACCGCAAGAGCGGTGTTCCGGGCCAGCCGCGCCTCGTTCGCGTTCATGCCACCGTCATCGCTTGCGCCAGACGAACAGCCCGGACATCGCGTAGTTCCACACCACGCCCATCAGCGCGCCGGCCGCGCCCGCAAGCCACCAGATCGGCTCCTGGTCGTAGACCGAGAACGCGACGCCGACATTGGCAAGCAGGCCGACGCTGCAGACCAGATAGAACAGCAGCAGGCCGCGCAGGATGCCAAAGCCCTTCAGCCGCTGGTCGCGATAGGTCAGGAAATTGTTGAGGATGAAGTTGCTGGTCATGGCGACGATCGCACCGGCGGCCTGGGCCTCCGGGAATGGCGCCTTGAACAGCTCCAGCGCGATGAACAGCACGCTGAGATGCACCAGCAGGCCGAGCCCGCCGACCGCTGCGAACAGAATGAAGCGCAGCGAGATCACGTCGTTGGTCAGCTTCGCCAGCACCAGACCAAGGAAGTCGAGCGCGACCATCGAGTCAAGCTTGCTCTCGCCATGCTGGCGGGCACCGAATGTGTAGGGAATCTCGACCGCGCGCAGCTTGCCCTCCGCCGTCGCAACGACGTCGAGCAGGATCTTGAAGCCCTGGGTCGACAGCTGCGGCGCGAGCTGCTCGAAACGGTCGCGGCGGATCATGAAGAAGCCGCTCATGGGATCGGCGATCTCGACCTTCAACGAGCGGCGCGCGATCTCGGTGGCAAAGGCGCTGGCGCCGGCGCGCTGCTTGTTGAAGCCTTCGGTCTTGTAGCCCTCGATATAGCGGCTGCCGACCACGAGTTCGGCCTCGCCGTTCTGCAGCAGCGCGACCATCTTCGGGAGCTGGGTCTCGTCATGCTGGAGGTCGGCATCCATGACCGCGGCATAGGGCGCGCTCGACGCCAGGATGCCCTCGATGCAGGCGCCCGACAGGCCGCGCCGGCCGATCCGGCGGATACAGCGCACGCGGGAATCCTTCCGCGCCAGGGCGCGCACCACGTCCCAGGTACCGTCGGGCGAATTGTCATCGACGAAGATGACCTCCCAGGACACGTCCTTCAGGGTCGCGTCGAGCCGGCGGTACAGCACCGTGACATTGTCGCGTTCGTTGAAGGTCGGGACGACCACCGAAAGCTGCGGCAAACTTGCTGCCTGCGAGGAGGTTTCGGGGGCGAGCTTGATGGCGTCATTCATGAGCGCAGCGTATAGCCGCAGCCTCCCCCGCTGCCAAGGCGGGTCGGCCCAAACGCCGTCTCGGAAAGCGGGAAAACGGGGCAAAATACCCCCGAAAATGCCAACGACCACGAACAAGGGGCGCGCGTACATCCGGCGCAGCCAAACAATGTCGTGGTCGTCCCGGCGCCGGAGCCCCTAAGCTGCAACGTCGCCGTTGGAGGCTAGATGGGAAGGCCCCAGGCGGTCCGCAAGGGGCGGTGGCGCTAGTTGTTGGGGACTTCCCGGATCACCGGGCCGCGTGGCACCGGGGCCGCCGGCGCGGCTTCGGTGGCGGGAGCCGCCTGCACGGCTGCGGGCTGGGTCGGGTTACGCAGCTGGCTCGGCGACGGCCCGTAGATGAACGCCGCCGCCAGCGCGACGGCTGCGACCACTGCGCCCAAGAAGCCTGCCGTCGATTGTGATCTCATGCCGATCATCCCCTTGCCTGCGCGGATTGATATCAAAAATCGGCCGGCCGCAACAGGATTCGGGAACCTATTTCGCCGCGGCTCTGCGCCGGGTGAAGGCGGTCACGATGTCCTTCTGCGCCAGCTCGATCGCGCGGTTGGCCGTCGTCAGATTGGCGTCGGCATCCTGCTTCGGAAACTGCAGCGACAGGAAGTCGATCAGCGACACCCGGAAGTTCTGCCGCTCCGAGGGACAGACATTGGCGATCAGCGAGGTGAACTCCTGGTCGGACATCGCCTTGTTGCTGTCGCGGGGATATTCGCGGGCGAGACAATTCCAGTAGGCGTCGCGGCCGGTGATCGCGAGCCTGTGCGCATCGTCGACCTCGTCGGCCATTGCAGCGGACGATATGGCAGCGGAGGACGTGATCAGAAGGGCGGCCGCAACCAGCATGCGCATGTGTTGTTCTCCATCTTGGCGCATCGTAGCGAAGAGCGAGAGCGACGATAAGCACCGCCGCGCCAATCTGGCAAACTGGCCAATCACGATTATTTTGACTACTCTCGATCCCTGTTCCCCCTCCTCGCGATGAGTGCAGTCGTGGCCAAAGCTCCCACCAAGGCGACCAAGACAGACGCAGGCAAAATCTATATCGGTATCGGCGGCTGGACCTTCGAACCGTGGCGCGGGGTGTTCTATCCCGAGAAGCTCACGCAAGCGAAGGAGCTGTCCTACGCCGCCTCCAAGCTGACCTCGATCGAGATCAACGGCACCTATTACGGCTCGCAGAAGCCGGAGAGCTTTCGCAAATGGGCGAGCGAAGTGCCCGACGGCTTCATCTTCTCGCTGAAGGGGCCGCGCTTCGCCACCAACCGCCGCGTGCTCGCCGAGGCCGGCGATTCGGTGAAGCGGTTCTATGATTCGGGCGTGCTCGAGCTGAAGGACCGGCTCGGGCCGGTGCTCTGGCAGTTTGCGCCGACCAAGAAATTCGACGGCGCCGATTTCGGCAAGTTCCTCGAGTTGTTGCCGCGCAAGCTCGACGGCCGCGCGCTGCGCCATGTCGTCGAAGTGCGTCACGACAGCTTTTGCGTGCCCGAATTCATCGCGCTGCTGCGGCAGTTCGAGGTGCCCGTGGTGTTCGCCGAGCACGGCAAATACCCGGCGATCGCCGATATCGCCAGCGACTTCGTGTATGCGCGGCTGCAGAAGGGCAATGACGAATTGAAGACCTGCTATCCGCCGAAGCAGCTCGACGCCTGGGCCAAGCGGTTTCAGGACTGGGCCGGCGGCAGCGAGCCGGACGATCTGCCGCGGGTCGACAAATCAGCGCCGAAGAAGACGCCACGCGACGTGTTCGCCTACGTGATCCATGAGGGCAAGATCCGCGCGCCCGCGGGCGCGATGGAGCTGATCGAACGGGTGAAGTGAGGGAGAGCCGATGGCGAAGGCATCGAAGCTGTTCACCATCGGCTACGAGCAGACGCCGTCCAAGGCCGTGCTCGATGAGCTCCAGCACGCCGGCGTCAAGCTGCTGGTCGACGTCCGCGCGGTCGCCTCCTCGCGCCGCCCCGGCTTTTCCAAGAGCCAGCTCGCCGCGGGCCTCGACGAGCGCGGCATCGGCTACGTCCACCTCCGCGGCCTCGGCACGCCGAAGAGCGGCCGCGAGGCGGCGCGCAGCGGGCAATATGCGCTGCTGCACAAGATCTATTCGGCACACCTCAAGACGGTGCAGGCCAAGGAGGAGCTCGACGAGCTGTCGGCGCTGGTGAAGAAGTCCGGCCCGGTCTGCATCCTCTGCTACGAGCGCGACCACGAGCATTGTCACCGCCGCTGGATCGCCGAGATCATCGAGGAGCGCGACGGCGTCAAGATCGAGAATCTCGCAGCGCCCCAGGTCTAGCGTCGGCCCTCCCCCGGCACGCTGATCGTTCCCTCCATCATCTTCACGCAGCCGCCGCCGACATGCACCGAGGTGATCGCGCCGCCCTGCTTGCACACCCGCGTCAGCAAGAGACTCGGCCGGCCCATGTCGACGCCCTGCCCGATCCGCAGCCGCAATTCGCCGTCACGCGCGGGATCGATATCGGCGAGCAGCGCCGCGCAGGCCGCAGTCGCACTGCCGGTGGCGGGATCTTCCGACAGGCCGCTGGCGCCCGGATGGAACATGCGCGCCTGCAAATCGAGCGGCCGCTCGCTCGCCGGCGCATCGCGGGTGTAGAAATAAACGACGTCGCGGCCGATCTGGGCCAGCGCCCTGGCGAATGCCGCGGCATCGGGCCGCGCTCGCTTCAGCGCCTCACGCGAGGCGATCTCGACAACCAGGAACGGCAGGCCGACCGAAGCGACCTGCGGCCCGTGCCGATCGGTCTTCACGTCGGCCACTGACAGCGAGAGGCAAGCCGCGGCGTCGGCCGCGCTCACCTCATTCGTCCGTTGCAGCTGCTGCGGCGCCGTCAGTTCGGCACCGATCACCCTGCCGCCATCGGACATGATCTCGACCGGCACCAGACCCGCCTTCTCCTCGAACCTCAGCCGCTCCGGCGTCTTCGCTGCCAGGCTCGCCAGCACGAAGGCGGTGCCGACATTGGGGTGGCCGGCGAACGGAATTTCCGAGCGCACCGTGAAAATGCGAACCTGGGCGTCGTTGGCCTTGTCCTGCGGCGGCAGCACGAAGGTCGTCTCGGAATAGTTGAACTCGGTCGCGATCGCCTGCATCTGCGTGCTCGACAACCCCTCGGCATCGAGCACCACGGCGAGCGGGTTGCCGCCGAAGGCGCGGTCGGTGAAAACGTCGACGGTGATATAGCGGCGCTGCATCTTGCGTGTCCTTGTGCCGGTCATTCCGAAGGCGTCATCGTAGCACAGCGGCAATGACGCCCTTCAGAGCACTCGGTACAATCGCGCTCCTTGTTTGAGCATGATCTCCTCGGAAAACCGCTTCGCACTTTTCCGGATCATGCTTTAGAAGCGAAACAGCTCGCGCGGCGATGCGAGCACGCGGGCGCGCTCATCGGCATCGGTGACAAGCTCGTCGAGGAATTTGCGATTCTTCCCGTAGCTCTGCGTCGCCTCGAATTGCGTGTGCGGCCAGTCGCTGCCCCACAGCAGCCGGTCGACGCCGAAAGCCGTGCGCAGCAGTGGATAGGCCTGCTTCGCGAACGCCTCACCGGCCGCGCCGTTGCGATAGGGCGCGGAAATCTTGACCCAGACATTTCGCGTCGCGCCCAGCTTGAGGACCGACTGGAATCCGGGATCGTCGATGCCGAGCTTCGGATCGGGCAAGGCGAAGTGATCGAGCACGACTTTCACGCCCTGGTCGAGCAGCGTTGGCGCAAGCGTCGCGAGATCGCCGGCGTTGCGCTGGATCTCGACCTGCCAGTCGAGCGTCCTGATCTGTGCCAGCAGCGCCGTCCACTCCGGCGACGTCAGATCGGGCAGCTTCTGGCCGACCAGATTGAGACGGATGCCCGCGACGCCGGCGCGATCGAGCGCGCGTAGCTCGTCGGCTGCAACAGCAACGTCGACCACGGCGATGCCGCGCAGGCGGCCATTGGTCGCCTTCAGGCATTCGGCAAGATAGGAATTGTCGGTGCCGAGAAAGCTCGGCTGCACCAACACGCCGTTGGTGATGCCGTTCTGGTCGAGCTGCTGCAGATAGAGCGCGAGCGGCGCGTCATAGTCCGGCGCGTAGCGTCGGCCGGGCGCGAGCTTTAGCCCGCGATGGAAGACGTGGGCGTGGGTATCGATCGCGAGTTTCGGCACTTCAGCCCTCACTTTGCTCGCCAATCCGCCCGCCGACAGCGCGGCAACCACTCCCGCGGCAAACCGGCGCCGCGTCAACCCATGTTGGTACGATGTCATGATCATTCCTCATCATCACGCGCGCGTGGCGGCAGCCTGCTCGAAAACCTTGCCGCGGGTTTCCGGCAGCATCAGCACCGCGACCAGCACCAGCGAATAGGCGAACGCCGCGTCGATCCCGATCGCCGCACCGAGGCCGATGTGATCGCTGAGGTAGCCGACCAGGAAGGGAAACGCCGCGGAGACGATGCGGCCGAAATTGTAGCAGAAGCCGACGCCGGTGCCGCGCACGCCCGCCGGATAGAGCTCGCTGAACAGCGCCGCCATGCTGGCGGGAATGCCCGCCGAGAAAAAGCCCAGCGGAAAGCCGAGCACCAGCATCTGCGAATTGGAGAGCGGCGCGAAGATGTAGACCAGCACCGTCACGACGCAGGCGGCGGCGAACAGCGTGACGTTGGCGCGCCGCCCGATCCGGTCGCTGATGATCCCCGACACCACACAGCCGCAGAAGAAGGCGACGATGATCACGGCGAGATAGGCGCTGGAGCCGAGCACCGAGAGATGCCGCACCTCGCGCAGGAAGGTCGGCAGGAATGTCGTCAGCGCCGCATAGCCGCCATGGGCGCCGATGCCGAACAGGCCTCCGATCAAGGTCGAGCGCAGCACGTCGCGGTGAAAAATTCCGGCGAGCGTCGCAAAGAACGGCGGCTCGGCCTCGCGCGCTGCAGCGCGCGGCGGCTCCTTCAACCCGCGGCGGATATACAGGATCAAGAGCGCCGGGATCAGGCCGACGGCGAACAGGATACGCCAGGCGATGTCGGCGGGCGCAGTGGTGAAGACCAGGGCCGAGAGCAGCACGGCAGCGCCCCAGCCGACCGCCCAGGCGCTCTGCACGGCGCCGAGCGCCTTGCCGCGATGCTCGGCGCGAATGATCTCGGCCATCAGCACCGCACCGCAGGCCCATTCGGCGCCGAAGCCGATACCCTGGATCGCCTTCAGGATCACGAGCTGGCTGTAGTTCATCGCGAAGGCCGAGGCGAAGGTCGCGAGCGCAAAGGTCGCCACCGTGATCTGCAGCGCCTGCACCCGGCCGAAACGGTCGCCGAGCGCGCCGCCAAGCCAGCCGCCGAACGCGCCGAAGAACAGCGTGACCGAGCCGAGCAACCCTGCATCGGCCTTGCTGATCCCGAATGCCGTGATCAGCGCCGGAATGGCGAGGCTGAACATCTGGACGTCGAGCGCATCTAACCCCCAGCCGCCAAAACTTGCCCAGAAGGTACGCCGTTCGAGCGGCGAGCATTCGCTGTACCAGTTTGCCATTTCTTCTCCCTGTGAATTCTTATGTTGTTGTGTTTGGTTGCCGCGCTATCTGATCTCGGCGTGGTAGCGGAAGCGATCCGCCGGCCCGCGCGAGCGGCGCCATTCGATCGGCCGCCGCTCCAGATCGAAGGCCAGGCGCTCGATCACGATCAGCGGCGCGTTGGCCTCCAATCGCAGCAGGCGCGATTGCATCTCGGTCGCGATCTCGACGGTGAGGATTTCATCGGCGGAGACCACGACCTGGCCGCAGCGATCCTCGTAGAGCGGATACAGCAAGTCGCCGAACTCGGAGGTCGCGAGCGCGAGCAGCGCCTCGAAGCGCGACCTCTCGAGCCAGATCTCCTCGGCGAGCAGCGGCACGTCGTCGATCAGCCGCAGGCGCGACAGGCTGATGACGGGCTCGCCGACGGTGATGCGCAGCGCCGAGGCGACAGCCGAGGTCGCCGGCATCGCCTTGCGCCGCAGGATACGGCTTTGCGGCACGCGGCGCTCGCCGCTCTCCGACTGGAAGCGGAAGAAGCGGAACAGCGACGAATTGAACCGCGCGCGGCGCACGAAGGTGCCGCGGCCCTGCTGGCGCTCCAGCACGCCGTCGCTGACGAGCTGATCGATCGCCTTGCGCACGGTGCCGATCGCGACGCCGTAATGCGCGCCGAGCTCGGCCTCCGAGGGGATCAGGTCCCCGGGACGCCATTCATTGCGGTTGATGCGCGCCGCGAGGTCGTCGCGAAGACGCTGGTAGCGCGGGAGGCGGTCGTCGAGGGCTGAATTCATATAGTCATCTATATGAATATACGAGGTCGCGTCAATCGCTACTTTATTACCTCAAATCTGGATGGCTGCGGCCTACCCCAATTGCCAGACCGGCACCGGGTGCTCGTAACCCCGCACCGGAATCTCGCCGCGCGACACGGCTTCCGGGCACGCGTCGCCGAGCGCCTCGCGTACCGCGGAGGAGATCAGGAATTGCGAGCCGAGCTCCTTGTTGAGCGCTTCGAGCCGCGCGGCAAAGTTCACGGTGTCGCCGATCACCGTGTATTCCTTGCGCCGCGGCGAGCCGACGTTGCCGGCGACGACCTCGCCGATATGGATGCCAATCCCGATGCGCAGCGGCCAGCTCGACGACGCATTGGTGCGCTCGTTGGCGGCCAGCATCTCGCGCGCGGCGGCGACTGCCTGATGCGCGGCGTCGCCGGCTTCGAACGGCGCGCCGAACAGCGCGAGAAAGCCATCACCGAGAAACTTGTTCACGATGCCGCCATGGCGATCGAGGATATCGACCAGCACGGCAAAGGCGCCGTCGAGCCGATCCACCACCTCCTGCGGCGAGCGCGAGCGCGCGCCCGCGGTGAAGCTGCGGAAATCGACGAACATCACGGCGACGCGGCGGATGTCGCTCGCGGTGGTGGCGCCCTCCGCCATCAGGCGTTCGACCACCTGCGGCGAGACGTGCTGGCCGAACAGATTGGTGATGCGGTCGCGTGCGGTGGCAGCCGCAATGCTGGCCGCGAACTGTCGCCGCAGCTGCAGGCCGACCGCGCCGGCGAGCACGCCGCAGATCAGGATGATCGTGCTGCGCGCGGCATGATAATAAATGCCTTGATCGGCCGCGACGCCATCAGCCGCGTGGAAGAACACCGCCATGTAGAACAGCTCGGTCGCGGCGACGACGCCGGTGAAGGTCGAGAGCCAGAAATCGAGCCGCAGCGTCGAGAGAATGATGAACACGAAATAGATCAGCGGAGCCACGAAGCCGAGCGCCTCCTGGCGGCCCATGCTGTCGATATGCAGCGCCAGCACGACGGTCGGCAGCGAGGTCTCGACCAGCACGCCGATGTAGCGCCGGATCACCGGCAGGTCGCGGCCGTTGCGCCTGTACCAGCTGATCGCACCATGCACCCAGATCTCGAACAGGATCAGCGGAACGGTGACATAGAAGATGTAGGCGGGGTCGAGGTTGCCGTGCCAGACCCGGCTGACCGCCTCGGGCGCGAACAGATACACCAGGAGGCTGATCGCGCCCAGCACGATGGCGGTGCCGATCAGCACCTTGATGCGGAGCAGCTCGGTGGTCATCACCTCGCGCATCAAAGCGTGGTTGAAATCGGCGGATACGGTCGTGCCTGCCGCTGCGCTGTCACTATCCGAAAATTCCGCCATTTCCCCGCCCCGGTCATTCCGGGGCACGAAGCGAACCCGGAATCTCGAAATTCCGGGCTCGCCCCGTCGAGGCGCCCCGGAATGACGATCAACAATCACTCGCATTCTGCCTCAATCGAGCGTGCGGCGGAAGCGCGTCACAGCAATGGTCATGGCGAACAGCATCAGGGCCGCCAGCGCGATGGTGTCGTATTGCAGGTTCGGCATCGCCGCGCCCTTCAGCATGATGGCGCGGACGATGCGGACGAAATGGGTCAGCGGCAGCCCCTCGCCGATATATTGCGCCCAGACTGGCATGCCCGCGAACGGAAACATGAAGCCGGACAGCAGGATGCTCGGCAGGAAGAACATCATCGAGAGCTGCATCGCCTGCAACTGGTTCTGCACGATGGTGGAGAAGGTGTAGCCGATCGACAGATTGGTGGTGATGAACAGCGTGGTGAGTAGCGCCAGCAGCGTCAGGCTGCCGAGCACCGGCACGCCGAACAGCACGATACCGATGGCGATGATCAGCGTGGCCTGGATGAAGCCGACCAGCACATAGGGGATGATCTTGCCGAACATCACCTCGACCGGCTTGATCGGCATCGACAGCAGGCTCTCCATGGTGCCGCGCTCGATCTCGCGCGTCACCGACAGCGCGGTGAAGATCAGCATCGTCATGGTCAGGATGGTCCCGACCAGGCCGGGCACGATGTTGAGGCGCGAATCCGCCGCCGGATTGTAGCGGGCATGGGCGCGGATCTCGAACGGCATGTCCGGGGGATCGCCGATATGCAGATCGTGCGCCAGCGCCGATTGCACCAGCGGCCCGAGCGTGCCGAGCGCGGTGCCCGATGCGACCGGATCGGTGGCATCGGCCGCGACCAGCAGCGCCGGCCTGTCGCCGCGCCGCACCGCGCGCTCGAAGCCACGCGGGATCTCGACCCCGAACAGCACCTTGCCGGATTGCAGGAGCTCGTCGAATTCCTCGACGGTGTGGACCTCTCGGACAAAATGGAAATAGGCGGTGTTCTCCATCGCCTTCAGGATCGAACGCCCGAGATCGGTGTCCTCCTGGGTCAGCACCGCGGTCGGCAGATTGCGTGGCGTGGTGTTGATGGCGTAGCCGAACAGCGTGAGCTGCATCACCGGCAGCATGATGATCATGGCGAACGAGACGCGGTCGCGGCGGAGCTGGATGAACTCCTTGACCAGCATCGCATAGCTGCGCCGCCAGAAGCCGAATGCCGGCTCCCGCTCTTCACCTTTCCGGATCGTATCCGTCGCGCTCATCGGACCCTATCCTTGAAAATTATCTTTGGAGCGTCCCATCAGGTCGATGAAGACGTCTTCGAGCGACGGCTCGCTCGGCTGCCAGTGCCACTTCGAATTGCTACGGTAAGGTGCGATGGCGGCCTCAAGCGCCGCCTTGTCGCGGCCGGAGACATGCAGGCTGGTGCCGAACGGCGCCACCATGTCGACGCCGGGCTTGCCGGTAAGCTCGGCCATCAGCCCGTTGAAGTCTTCGCCCGTCACCGTCCAGGTCGACAGCGCGGAGGCCGCGATCACCTCATCCACCGTGCCGTGGGCCAGCAGGTGGCCGTAGGCGATATAGGCGATCTCATGACAGCGCTCGGCCTCGTCCATGTAATGGGTCGAGACCAGCACGGTGAGGCCTTCGGCGGCGAGCGCGTGGATCTCGTTCCAGAAGTCGCGCCGCGCCTTCGGGTCGACGCCGGCGGTCGGCTCGTCCAGCAGCAGCAATTGCGGATTGGGCAGCGTGCAGGCGCCGAGCGCCAGCCGCTGCTTCCAGCCGCCGGAGAGATTGGCGGCGAGCTGCTCCTCGCGGCCCTTCAATCCGATCCGCGCGATCATGTCGGCCGCGGCGCCGCGCGCGTCCGGCATGCCATAGAGCCGCGCGACGAACTCCAGATTCTCGCGCACCGACAGATCCTGGTAAAGGCTGAAGCGCTGCGTCATGTAGCCGACCTTGCGCTTGATCTTGTCGGCATCGCGCCGGATTTCGTAGCCGAGGCAGGTGCCCTCGCCGCTGTCGGGCGTCAACAGGCCGCACAGGATGCGGATCGTGGTGGTCTTGCCGCTGCCGTTGGGGCCGAGGAAGCCGTAGATCGAGCCGCGCTTGACCTGCATCGACAGGTCGTGAACCACCTCGCGCCCGCCAAACGATTTGGTCAAGCCCTTCACATCGATCGCGATGGAAGCTGCATTGGACTGCGCGCTGGTCGGGCCGTTCATCTGCGCTCCGCCATCGGCGTCTTGGGATTGAGGTAGATGCTGATCGGCTGGCCGACACGCAGCACGTCGGGCCGGCTTGGCCGCGCCTGGATGAGGTAGACAAGCTTGTTGCGCTCATCGAGGCTGTAGATGACGGGCGGCGTATACTCTGCCGTGGTGGCGATGAAATAGATCTTGGCGGTGAGGTCGGCCGCGCAATTGTCGCAGGTCACCCTCACCTCGTCGCCGAGCGCGAGTTTCGGCAGCTCGGTCTCCGGCACGAAGAAGCGCAGCTTCATGTTGCCGGGCGGCATGATCGACAGCACCGGCCGCTGCGCCTGCACCATCTCACCCTCGCGGAAATAGATCTGCTGGATCGCGCCCGCGATCGGTGCAAAGCCCTTGCGGCGGTCGAGCCGCGTCTGCGAGGTGACGACGCGCGCCTCTGCGACGCGCAGCGCCGAGACGGCGGAATCGAGATTAGCCTGGGTGCCGGCGCCGGTGCCGCGCAGCGAGGCCGCGCGGTCATAGCTCTGCTGCGCGTTCGCCAGGGTCGCGTTGTTCTGGTTGAGATCGGCGCGCTGCAGATCGTCGTCGACCGAGTAGAGCAGATCGCCAGGCTTGACCTCGTCGCCCTCGCGCACGTTGAGCTTGATGACGCGGCCGGATTCATCCGGGCTGACGAAGATCATGTCGGCCTCGACCCAGCCCTGGAAGCCGGGGTCCCGCTTCTCCTTGCAGCCGGCGAGCGCCGCGGCCAGCGCGACGGCCGCGATCAGCTTCATCATGCGCGAAGCGGTCATGTCTTCCTCCGTTCGCCAAAGATCAGATCGAGATGCACCTTGAACATCGCGAGCCCGTCGAGCGGCGCGTGCCGGGCAAACAGGCTCTGCCAGATCACCGCGACGATCGCGGGCGCGACGACCAGTTGCGGGAAATCGCCGAGCTCCCGCTGCTTGATCTCGCCGCGCGTGATCGCGAGCTGGACCAGCGCCTTCATGCCGGTCAGGCCCTTCGACACCACCTCGCGGAAATAGAAATCGGCGATCGCCGGGAAGCGTGGCCCTTCGGACACGATCAGGCGGATGATGTCGCCGCGCCGGGTCGCCACGACCTCGCGCATGAAGGTCTCGGCAAACCCCTCCACCGCGTCACGCACGGGGCCGGTGATGGTGGGCAGCGCGGTCAAGCGGCCGATCAGCGGCACCAGCGCGGTGCGGATCAGCTCCTCGAACATCGTCTCCTTGTCCTTGAAGTAGAGATAGAGCGTGCCCTTGGCGACGCCGGCCCGCTTGGCGACGTCGTCGAGCCGCGTCGCGGCAAAGCCGCGGGCGATAAACTCGTCCATCGCCGCCTCGATGATCGCCGCGCGCCGCTCCGCCGATTTCTCGGCGCGGTTCGCAGGCGGCCTCGCCTCAGCCAGCTTGGCCGAGGTCACCTTGGGGATCCTCGCCGAGGCGGCCCGGCTCGCGGTCCGGCGTTTGGCGGGTGGGGTACGGGTCGATGTGTTCATGCGTTCGGTCATCACCAAAATATGACTGACCAGTCAGTCATTGTCAATACGATTAAGGGAGAACTCGCTTGCTTACGAAAGGTTGCTGTTGGCCGGCTTGAGCGCGATCAAAACGCCGCGCCACATTTCGGGATCATGCCGCCTGGTGGAACGGATTCCGGGCTCGACGCTACGCGTCGCTCCCAGATGCGCAATTGCGCATCGGGGAATGACGCCGGAGGGAGCCGGCCCGACTACGTGTGAAACTTCAGCCCGTCGAGGATCTTGTCGACCACCTTGCGCTCGGCGCGGATGGCGAGGCCGACCAGGTTGAGATCGCTCCGTGCCACCGCCCTCACCACCTCGCGATTGGCGGCGTCATGCGTGGTCCTGAACATGTCCTCGGTGTAGAGCGCCGGCCGCACGTCGCGCGCCAGCGCACGTTCCAGCGCGCGCGACAACTGCGCACGGTCGGCGCCGTAGATCAGGATCGGCTGGCCGATCAGGGACAGATACTTCGTCCCCGAGCCGTCCTCGTAATTCTCGCCGATGCATTCAGGGAAGGAAGCTGCGATGCCACCGGCGAGGAACGACGCCACGTTGAGCTTCTGCCAGACTTCCAGGTCGGTGCGGATCACGACCGCGATCTTGGTGTCGAACTGCATGGCGCGAGCTTAGCCGCAGTATGCCGGGCCGGGCTACCCCTTGGCGTCGCAGGCCCAGGCGCGGATCACGCATTCCTTGCCGCCATAGTCGTAGCACTTCTTGGTCGCGGCATTGAGCGAGCTCGAGATCTTCGGCGCCACCGCGTAGCCATGCGCGCCGCAGGGATTCTTCATGTCGATTGCGAGCGCGGCGCAGGCGCGCTTCATGGTCACCGTGGTGCAATCGCCCTTGCACTGCTTCAGCGCCGCGGCGCGCGCCGCGCCTTCCGCCGGATAGTCGTAGGCCTGGCCATACGCCCCGCATTTGCCGACCGCGAACGCGCCGGCCGCGTGAGCCTTGGGGACGAAGGTTTCCACGGAGAAACGCGTGGCACCGAGCAGCAATGTCAGGACGAGAATCGTCAGCGCGCGGCGCTGCGCGGCGGCGGTCGAAATGATCAAGCGGAAATCCCCCAAAGTCCGGCGCGGACTGTACAAAGGGGTCGTTTCCAGATGGTGAATGACGGGTCGAGACGAGTTCTATCCGCTCGTCGTCCCGGCGAAGGCCGGGACCCATTACCACCGCCTTGTGTGATCGAATTCGCTGGGGCCCCCAGCGTCGCACAACAAGTGCATCCTGTGGTTGATGGTGTGGACGGCCCCCTACGGCATCGGTGTGCCAGAATGAGGTTGTCTAGATCTCATACATGGGAGCCGTCCGTGAACCAGATTATCCGCATTGGTATGGATACGTCGAAGTATATTT
>NZ_JBWJZD010000029.1:0-113530 GCF_056429065.1 Bradyrhizobium sp. USDA3010 | reverse complement strand
CAAGCGCGTTGCAAAGTACCGGTCGTCAGGCGGTGAAAAGCCGAAGGCAATCCTGTGCGCCTCGTCAGAGCAGATGTACGGCCGCATCAATCGGGCCCAAAAGCCGCACTCTCACGAATAGGACGGGCTAGATCGTGGATCTGGCGGCTCAGTGACGGCTGTGCGGTGTGCAGACGCTTTTGGGCCGCGACCGAAAGGCTGCCCTCCTCGGCCACGGCGACGAAATAACGGAGGTGTCGCAGTTCCATAGCTATTCCTCAAAAGTATACCTCAAACCCTACGAAGTCTTTCTCAAAGAAGCCAGCCTCTCCTAAATCTCCAGCCATTGAAGCCAAAACCTCGCAACGTCTTCGAGAGCTGCTGCGGTGGAAATTGGCGAACTAGGCCGATCGAGCATACCGGCCGTATCCGCTGGAGAGTAAGAATGAGCAACTCCGTCGTCCTGATCACAGGTGCCCTCACCGGTATCGGCCGCGCCACCGCGCTTGCCTTCGCCAGCGAGGGAGCGAGCGTCGTCGTTTCCGGCCGCCACGACGATGCCGGCCGTGCGCTGTCTGAAGAGCTCCGGTCGCTGGGCGTCGAAGCAGAATTCGTCCGCGCCGACGTGCGGCAAGAGCGCGACGTTTCGGCACTGGTCGAGCGGACGATCGAGCGGTTCGGCCGTCTCGACGTCGCAGTCAACAATGCCGGCACGGAAGGCACACCCGGACCAGTGACCGAGCAGACCGCGGAAAGCTACGCGGCGACTTTCGACACCAACGTTCTCGGTGTTCTCCTGTCGATGAAGCACGAACTCAGGATCATGCAGTCCCAGGGCTTCGGTAGCATCGTGAACATATCGTCGACCATGGGCAGCCGCGGAGCGCCGAATGCTTCGCTCTACGTTGCCAGCAAACACGCCGTTGAAGGCTTGACCAGATCCGCCGCTCTGGAGGCGGCCGCCTTTGGCGTCCGCGTCAACGCGATCGCGCCCGGTCCGATAGAGACCGCAATGCTCGACAGGTTCACGGGCTCCGCCGATCGCAAGGCCGGGATGGTTGCGGGGATTCCTATGAAGCGAGCGGGCCGCCCGGAGGAGCTCGCGGACGCCATCCTGTTCGCGGCGTCGAGCAAGGCATCGTTCATCACCGGCCAGATTATCAGCGTCAACGGCGGCAAGACCGCTGCGTGAAGACACCCCGATCACAAATCCAACCACGAGAACAACCATGACCGACCTCATCGGCCGAAGCGCCCTTGTCACCGGTGCCTCCCGAGGCATCGGCCGCGCCACCGCCCGCGCGCTCGCTCTCGCCGGCGCCCGCGTTATCGTTCACTACGGAAATTCCGCCGACGATGCGCATTCCCTGGTCGCGGAAATTCGCGAAGCCGGCGGGCAGGCCGACGCCGTCGGTGCCGATCTGTCCGCATCCGATGGCGCGCAGAGGCTGGCCGCCGAGGTGCGCAAGCTCGTCGTCGGCCAACTCGACATTCTTGTCGCCAACGCAGGAATTGCGGTGCCCGCGACCATCGAAGAGCAGACCGTCGAGGATTTCGATCGCATGTTCGCAGTCAACGTCCGCGCGCCGTTCTTCCTGGTGCAGCAGTTACTCCCCTTGTTGGGCGACGGCTCCAGTATCGTGATGACATCGTCATTGGCGGCGCGGGCTGCTGTGGGCCAGTTGTCGGCCTATTCTGCCACCAAGGGCGCGATCGACACGATGGTGAAGCACTTCGCGTCGCTGCTCGGGTCCCGCGGCATCCGCGTCAATGCCGTGGCGCCGGGCATCATCGACACCGACATGTCCGAATTCGCCAAGACGGATGAGGGCCGCGATTACGCGCTCAAGATGCAAGCCTTGCAACGGATCGGTCATGCCGACGACGTCGCGGACGCAGTGACCTTTCTCGCCTCGTATGCCGCGCGCTGGGTGACCGGCGATACCATCCAGGTCGGCGGCGGCTCAAAACTTTGAGTTCGGGAGACCAGCCATGAAACTCTACCAGTCTTCCGGTTCGCCCAATTCGCGTCGCATCAGGATTTATCTGGCAGAGAAGGGCATAACGATGCCCTTCGTGCCGGTCGATCTCGGTGCGCGGGAACAGTTCTCGGACGCCTACGCGGCGATCAACCCGCGACGCGTCGTGCCGGCCCTCGTTCTTGACGACGGGACGATCATCGCGGAGGTGTCGGCGATCATCCGTTATCTCGAAGAAGTGCAGCCGAATCCGCCATTGCTCGGAACTTTGCCCAAGGAAAAGGCAATGATCACCATGTGGGAGCGACGGATGGAGTTGGAGGGCTTCGCTTCGGTCATGGAGACCGTGCGCAACGGGGCGGCCGGCCTGAAAGGGCGCGCGATCGCAGGACCTCACGGCTACGATCAGATCCCCGAATTGGTCACCCGTGGTCAGCGCCGGATCGCTGACTTCTACGGCGATCTTGAGGTACGCCTGTCCGAGATGCCATTCGTAGCGGGTGACAAGTTCAGCATCGCCGACATCACGGCAATTGTCGCAACCGACTTCGCGAGCAAGGCATTGGGACTATCCACTCCACAGGAAAACGAGGGCGTCGCGCCGCTGGTACGATTCCATCGCTTCACGCCCGAGCATGACAGCTTCGGCGTCGAGCGCGATCAGATTTCCTGCGATTGGTCACCGCTTCCCGAGTGAAGGTTACGCCACCGCCCCGATCCCCACCACGTCGATGCCATCCACGCGGCCGCGGATCGGAAGCCGGCCGAGGTCGCTCAACGGAAATGGCGGCGGCGCGGCGAAGCGCGCCATTGCCGCGCGCGAGGCGAGGAAGCCGCCGTCGACCTTGCGGCTCAACTCCTCCAGCCGCGCCGCGGTGTTCATGACGTCGCCGTTGAACACGATGGCCGGCTTGATGTCGCCGATCTCGCCGACGATCACCGGCCCGAAATGCAGGCTGCCCCGGATCTGCGGTGCCGCGCCGAACTCGCGCTCGAACTGCGGCGCCGCCTTCTGCAGCGCTGCGCGCATCGCCACGAAGCAGCGCAGCGGCCGGCAATCGACAGCACCGGCGCGTTCCGGCCAGGTCACTATGATCTCGTCGCCGACATAGTTCAGCACCTCGCCGCGATAATCCACGACCGACTCCGTGAGCAGGCGAAAGGTGCGGTCGAGGAAACGATGAATGCCGATGCCGCCGAGCCGTTCGGCAAGCCCGGTCGAGCCTGCGATATCGACGAACAGCACGAAGCGGTTCTCCTCGACCGGGGAGTGATAGCGGCCAGAGACAAAGTTCATGAAGACGCGCGGGCCGATCAGATTGGCGATGCTGAAACCCAGGTTCAGCAGCACCGAGACCGCGGCGGAATAGGCGATGCTGACGCCGAAATCCGCGATCGAGGTTTGCAGCGGAAAGCCAGCAACCCGTTCGCCGACCTGGAGCAATTGTATGGCGATGATGATGACAGCGTAGATCGTGCTGCGCACGGCAAGAAGCCCGACGAAGGACAAGCGATTGAGCCGCTCCATCATCGGGCCCTGAAGGATGAATAGTTCGATCCCTCCGATCGCCACGCAGGTGACGAACGCATAAGCGAATCCCGCAACCAGCGGTCCAAACGTGTGGCGGCCTTGCACGAGATTGATTCCGATGCTCGCCACCGCGCCCGCGACAATGACGGCGACGAGATAGCGCAGCCGGCGTTCAAGCTTCGCGTTCATGCGAAACACGGCCAACAGCAGACCGCAATTGTGTATGCCATCGTGCGCTCTCCCCAACGTCATTGCGAGGAGCGAAGCGACGAAGCAATCCATCTGCCGGCTAGCGGCACGATGGATTGCCTCGCTTCGCTCGCAATGACGGATGCGACTACCCTGCCCCCTGATCGAACGCCTTGCGCAGCGCGACGTAGCCCGTCTGCTGCTGGCTCCAGTTGCGGCCGCCGGTCATGGCGCCATCGACGACGAGGTCGTGGCCGTTGATGAAGCTCGATTCGTCGCTCGCCAGGAACACCGCGGCATGCGCGATGTCGTCGGGCAAGCCCGCGCGCGGGATCGGCTGTGCCGCCTTGTAGACCTCACGCATGACGGCCGGGGTCTGCTCGGCGGCTTCGGTCGACAACCCCAACGCCTTGCCGAAAATGCCGGTGGCGATCGCACCGGGCGAGATCGAGTTGACGCGGATGCCGGACTCGCCGAGCTCCATCGCCACGCATTTGGTGAAATGAATCACCGCGGCCTTCGCGGCGCCGTAGACCATCGACGACGAGAAGCCGGCCAGCCGGCCGGCAATGCTGCCATTGTTGATGATGCTGCCGGAGCCCTGTTGGCGCATGATGGGCGCAACATGCTTCATGCCGAGCATGACGCTGCGTACCAGGGTTGCCATCGCGGCGTCGAACCGCTCGACGTCGAGGCCCTCGATGCCGCCGGTCTGCGCCGGGCCGCCGGCGTTGTTGAACAGGCAGTCGATCCGGCCGAATTTCTCCGCCGCAAGCGCGATCAACGCCTGCATCTGCTGCTCGACCGTGACGTCGGTCTGGCGAAAGATGCAGTTGCCGCCGAGCCGGCGCGCCAGTGCCTCGCCCTCCGGCGCGCGGCGCCCGGCGATCACGATCCTCGCGCCCTCCGCGACAAAAACCTCGGCCGTGCGCAACCCGATGCCGCTGGTCGCCCCAGTGATCACCGCAACCTTGCCATCCAGCCGTCCCATGCGATCCCCCAACTGACGTTTGATGTTGCGGATATTCCCCAGCCGCTCCCGCCAACGCAAGCGCAGGTGCGGTTAACGGCCGGCGAGGTCCGCCTGTGGCCAGAAGGCCACAACTGCGGTTTTTCGGTCGCAGCGGCCTTATTTTGGATCGCCTGTTCACGTGAACTGGAACGACCGATGGTGAAGTGGATCGACGATTTCAGGGCGGGTTGGCGGGGCGATTCCCAGCCATCGGTGTTGCTTGCGGTCGCCTTCGCCGTGCTCTGTCTCGTTTTGGCCACGGCCGCGCGCTTCGGGCTCGCCCAGATCAGGCCGGACGTGTTCTTCACGCCCTATTTCCCGGCGGTGTTCTTCGCGACCGCCCTTGGCGGCTTCCGGATCGGGATTGCAACCGCGCTGGCCAGCGGCCTCCTCGGCGTCGTGCTCAATTTCAGCGGCGCGCATGCCGATCCGGCGCGCTTTGCACTGCTGATGATCTTCTGGGTGGTGTGCGGCATCGCGATCTGGGGCGTGGAGCACTACCGTTCCCTGGTCGCGCAGCAGCGCGAAGTGTCCAAGCGGCTGATCGAGGAGGAGCAGTACCGCAAGGTCGTGGTCGACGAGTTGCAGCACCGGCTGAAGAACAAATCCTCGACCATTCACGCCGTGCTGCACCAGGCGTTGCAGGACCGGCCCGATGTCTGGCAGCGCATCGATCATCGCATCCGTGCGCTCTCGGCGACCGACGATCTGATCGCGCGGGTAGACGGCTATGGCTGCGATATCAAGGATTTGCTGCGCTCGGAGCTCGGGCCCTACGGCCATGTGCGGTTCAATCTCAATGGCGAGCAATTGTTCCTGCCCGCCAAGCTCGCTGTCTCGCTGGCGCTGATCTTCCATGAGCTCGCAACCAACGCCGGAAAATACGGCGCCTTCTCCTCGCCGCGCGGATTTCTGCAGGTGTCATGGACGGTGGACGATGGGCGTCTCAACGTGATCTGGGACGAAACCGAGGGACCGGTGGTCGAGGTCATCGGCGAAGCCGGCTTCGGCACCAAGCTGTTGAAGTCGGCGCTGCGGCCGTTCGACGGCAAGACCGAGATCAGTTACCTGAAGACCGGTGTTCACTGCATCATGCAGTGCAATCTGCCCAACTGTTGATAAGTCCGCTTTTCGGTACACGCGCTTTATTTGCGCGTGCCGATGCAACCGCGCGCGCCGCAATCGCTTTCACCGACGGCCGATGCCGATATTGATACTCTGTTAATGACGATTGCCGCGACGGCTTGCGAAAGCAGCCCGGGTCTCTTTCTGTCACGGCATTTCGCAAGTCCGCTTAACCAAAACTACACCGGACTTTGCCAAGGTCGGCGCATGCATAGTTTCACCAAAAACGATTTTCAGGCGGGCACGGCAGCGACCGGGCAAGACGACATTTCCAGCAATGAATTGCACATCCTGCGCGATCTTCTCCAACTGCTGCCGGCCGGCGTGACCGTCCAGGACGAGCAGGGCCAGTTCATCCTGGTGAACGAAGCGGCAGCGAGCCAGTTGCAGCTGGCCGCCGGCGCGAGCGAGCCATCGCCGGTCGACGAACGCCACGCCGCCAATTTGGAGCTCTTGCGCAGCGGCCGTCCGGTGGTGCTCGAGGAAGTCCTCGCCTGCGGCGCATCCAAATACGTGTTCCTCACCGCGCACCGGCCGGTCCAGATCGCCGGCCGCAATCTCCTGATTTCGACCTCGACCGACATCAGCGAGCAGAAGGCGTTCGAGGATCAGCTGTTCCGCTCGGCCTATTACGATGAACTGACCGGCCTGCCGACCCGGCGGGTGATCGAGCATCGCGTCAACGGCCTGATCCGCGACTCCGCGCAGAGCCATTTCGCGCTCGCCTTCCTCGACGTCGACAACTTCAAGCACATCAACGACTATTACGGCCACGCGATCGGCGATGCGCTGCTGGTCGAGCTGTCAAAGCGGCTCGGCCACGCGCTGCGCGAGACCGATATCCTGTCACGGATCTCCGGCGACGAATTCCTGCTGCTGCTGAACCCGATCAGCGACAACGACGAGGTCGCCGAATTCATCCACGTCATGCAGGAGCGGCTGAAGGCGCCGTTCTTCATCGAGGACTCCGAGATCTTCGCCTCGACCTCGATCGGCGTCAGCCTCCACCCCATGCATGGCAGGAGCTACGAGGCGCTGCGCCAGAACGCCGACATCGCGATGTACCGCGTCAAGAACAACGGCAAGGGCGCGACCGCGTTCTTCGACAACAGCATGGAGCGCGAGGCGCTGGCGCGGATGAAGATCGAGCAGTCGCTGCGGCTGGCGATCCTGGAAAAGCGCTTCTGCTGCGCATTCCAGCCCAAGGTCGATATCCGCACCCAGGAGATCAAGGGCATCGAGGCGCTGGTCCGGCTGCGCGACGACGAGGGCGTGATCCAGGCGCCGGGCACCTTCATCAACCTCGCCGTGGAGCTCGGCCTGATCGACGAGCTGACGTTTCTGGTGCTGGCGGAGATCGTCAAGTCAATCGACCTGATCAACGACACGTTCGGCCCCACGGCGACGATCAGCATCAATGTCGCCGCCAAGCAGGCCTCCAACGTCGAGTTCATGCGCCGCTTCGCGCGCGCGATCGAGGAGACCGGCTTCCCGAAACGCTTCATGATCGAGGTGACCGAGGACGCGTTCGTGACCCGATCGCATTTCCAGGACCAGATCCTGCCTATCCTGCGCGGCATCGGCGTCGGCATCTCGATCGACGATTTCGGCATCGGCTATTCGTCGCTATCGGCGCTCGCCGACATCACCGCCGACGAGATCAAGATCGATCGCTCGTTCATCACCGACATCCATCAGCGGCCGCGCAGCCAGGGCATCCTGCGCGCGATCGAATCGCTGAGCGAAGCGCTTGGCATGACCGTGATCGCCGAAGGCATCGAATCCTACGAGGAGCTCACCTATCTGCAGGCGGCGACCAAGATCCGCTACGCCCAGGGCTTTTACTTCGCCAAGCCGATCTTCCTCGAGGACCTGAAGCCGGCGACGCCGGTCGCCAGCGAGACCCGCGCCAGCATGGCGGCGCGCCCGGCCCAGGAGGGCCGCCAGAGTTATTCGCGCGCGAGCGGTTTCAGGCGGTAAGCGCTCGCCCTGGTCCCTCGCGTGCAGTGCTATTGCATGTAGAGACCAGGCTGTCGCAGGCGAGATGCCGCGCTTTGCTCTTCACCCGGCGATGGGGACGCGCGGTCGCTGGTGCGCTGCCGAAGGACGACGAATTGACACAGGTCAACACGACCTCGGCCAACTTAGGCGATCCTTTGACTTGGCTGTCAAGCGGAGGCCGTCATGTCAGAGCAGAGCAGCGTGCACTTGTACCTGAATTGGGCCAAGGAACGGATCGACGAAATGGATGCTGCGCTCGCGTCGTTCGAGATCAAGGCCGGCGGGGCCACGACAGAGGCAATGGTCAAGGCGGATCA
The DNA here is from genome assembly GCF_056429065.1 of Bradyrhizobium sp. USDA3010. Classification (NCBI taxonomy): domain Bacteria; kingdom Pseudomonadati; phylum Pseudomonadota; class Alphaproteobacteria; order Hyphomicrobiales; family Nitrobacteraceae; genus Bradyrhizobium; species Bradyrhizobium sp. USDA3010. Next base: position 105,397 of record NZ_JBWJZD010000029.1, on the reverse strand, counting down.
GATCGTCGCCGATCTGAAACGGCGCCGCGACGAGTTTCAGGCACGACTCAAGACGCAAGCAGAGGCAGGCGAAGCCGCTTGGACACGCACCAAGGCGGAGCTGGAAAATCAGTGGAACGAGTTCGAGGCGCAGATGAAGACTTACTTCGAGTGCGCCGGTAAGCAGATCGAGCAGCAGCAGGCCACGTTCAAGCAGGTCGCGGCGGCGCAAGCAAAGGCTTGGGGCGAGGCGGCAGACAAGTTCCGCGAGGCCGCGGGAAAAGTGGTTGCTGCCCACACCGGTGACTTCGACGCCGCGCTCAAACAAATGAAGTCCGACGCGACTGAGGCGGAAGCGCGTCTGCAGAAGTTGAAACACGCCGGCAGCGAATCGTGGTCTGTGCTGAGTGAGGCGTTAGCGCAATCCCGCAAGGCGTTCGATCAGGCCAATCAGGCCGCTTGGGACGCGCTGAAAGGTACCGGCTCCAAGCGTTGAGGTTGATTCGGGGCTACCGTGCCGTTACGATTGGCACAAAGGTGTCAGCCATGCAGCCTGTGTCTATCCTCCTGAACATCCTCTGGATCCTGATCGGCGGCGCCTGGATGGCGTTCGGCTGGCTGATCGCCGCGGTGATCATGGCGATCACCATCATCGGGCTGCCCTGGGCGCGCGCGGCGTTCAACATCGCGGTCTACACACTGCTGCCGTTCGGCTCGCGTGCGGTACGGCGCGATGAGGTCACCGGCATGTCCGATATCGGAACCGGACCGCTCGGCGTGATCGGCAATCTGATCTGGTTCATCCTGGCCGGCTGGTGGCTTGCGATCGGCCATCTGATCACCGCCATCCTGCTCGCGGTGACCATTATCGGCATCCCCTTCGCTTGGGCGCATCTCAAGCTTGCCGGCATTGCGCTGTGGCCGATCGGCAAGGTGATCGTGCCGGCGTAAGGCGATCACATCGCGATCAGCGGGCTTCGCGCGAACTCTAGCGCGCGGCCTCGCAGCCGGGGATGTCGAACACCGCGGTGAGGCCGCAGGGTGAGTTGAGCATCTTGCCGCCCTCGTGGCCGACGCCGGGCACATCCCACACGCTGTGGTTCGGCGTGCCGTTGTCACGGGCCTGCATCGCCTCGACATAGGAATGGCCGCGCGCGTAGCGATATGGCCCTTCGGCTTCCGCCATGCAGGATTTGTCGAGTGCGGGATGATTGGGGTTGGTGTCGAGCGTTCCCAAGAGATAGATCACGCGGCGCGCGACGTAGGCCTGCTCCAGCGCGGCCGGGGTCGGCTCGGCGAGATAGGGCGGGCGATCGTCCATGCCGAACTTCCAGCTGTTGTAGCCTTCGCACTTCGCCGCGATCGTAGGCTCCGGCCGCTCCTTGGTGAAATAGGCGTAGGAGGACGGATTGGCGACCACGTAGCGCACGCCGATGCCCTCGCGCAGCAGCACCTGATCGCCCTTCACCGCGATCGCATAACGCTGCACCACCTGGCCGCCGCCGGAATGGCCGAACACGACGACCTGCTTCAGGTTCGGAAACAGCTTGCGGTCGCCGAGCCTGGCCAGGATCGCATCGAGCGCCTCGAACGAGCTCGCCGGGTTCGGCGCGACCGCGGGCTCGCCGCCCTGCCAGCCATAGAGGCTCCAGCGCAGCGTTTCCGCCGGCAGCTTGAACGCCTCGACATCAGGCTCGATCAAAAATTGCGGCGCGATCATCAGCGTGCTCTTGCCGACATCGCCGGCCGCGGCCTGCGCGCTGAGCGCCGCGCGGAAATAGTCGTCGGCGTTGCGCAGTACCCCGTGCAGCACCAGCACCGCGCGGGTGACGTCCGGCAGCGGATTGGACCAGTCGGCCGAGAGGTAGACCGGAAACGTCGCGCTGCCGACGGCAATGCGACCGCTGGCGATCTCCTTGACCGGCTTCTGGTCGCGCTCGATCTGCGCCTGCGTTGCCGACACGATCGGCGCGTGAACCGTCGCGATGAGCAGTATCAACGCCGCAAGCCAGGCTCGGTGATGCATGGTTCAGTCTCCATTGATGCCGCGAGGCACGATGCAATCCGGCTGGATCATGGCGCGTCGGGCGCCGATTCACCCATGAATTTTCGGAAAGCTTCCGGGTACACCTCACGCCGCGAGCCGTCCGCGATTGTTCGCCGCGAGGATCGGACGGATCAGGCGGCCGAACCGCTCGGCCTCCTCGTCGTGCAGATAGCCGGACAGGCAGAAGGAGTGACAGCCGCCATCGATGAACTGCTGCAAGGTCGCGGCGCATTGTTCGGGGTTGCCGACAACCGCGATGCCGGCACCGGGCCGCACCTTGGTGATGCCGGTCCACAGATGCGGCATCAACAGGTCGCCGTAGTCGCGCGCGAGCTGCTGCACGCGCTGGTTGGCCTCGGACCTGACATAGAGCGTCTTCATTTCCTGCTTCTGCCGCTCGGTGGCGTGGCGCACCAGCCGGTCGGCCGCCTCCCAGGCATCCGCCTCATTCTCCCGGCAGATCACCTGCAGCCGCATGCCGAAGCCGATCGCGTCCTCGCGGCCGTGCGCCCGCGCCATCCGCCTGATCTCGGCGATATTCTCCGCGATGCGCTCCGGCAGATCGCCCCAGAACAGATGGACGTCGGAATGCTTCGCCGAGACCTCCCAGGCCTGCCGCGAGCCGCCGCCGAGATAGAATCTTGGAAATGGCTGCTGCAGCGGACGCGGCCGGATATGCGCGCCCGAGATGGTGTGAAACTTGCCTTGGAAGTTGACCGGCCCGCGCGTCGTCCACAGCGCTTTCAGGATCGAGACCTCTTCCTCCATCAGCGCGTAGCGCTCCTCCTTGGCGTAGCGCACGCCTTCGGCCTCGACCTCGCTCTCGTTCTGCCCGGCGATCAGGTTGATGCAGATCCGCCCGCCCGACATCTGGTCGAAGGTCGAGATCATCTTTGCCATCAGCACCGGGTTGATATAGCCCGGCCTTGCTGCAATCAGCGGCTTGATCCGCGCCGAGCGTGCCGCCATGAAGGCGCCGGATATCCAGGCCTCCCAGCACACCGAGCCGACCGGGATCAGCAGATATTCAAACCCGGCATCCTCGGCCGCCTTGACCACGCGGTCGCAGAGTTCCGGCGACCCCGCGACCTGCGCCTCCATCAGCCCATAGGCCGTGGTGTCGCCATGCGTGGGCAGATACCAGCCGAATTCCAGCGGACGCATGGGCACCCCCCTCGAAAGACAGCCTTTTCCGCAAGACCTGTCATATTGGCGCAGGCAGTTTACAGCCCTTGACCGGCCGGACAACGCCGTTGCCGACCCGGAGCCAATCAGCTAAATGGTGCCTGCACGCACCCGTAGCTCAGCTGGATAGAGCGTTGCCCTCCGAAGGCAAAGGTCACACGTTCGAATCGTGTCGGGTGCGCCAGTAAAATCAGGTACTTCCTAAATTTTGATGCCGCCTTGGAACTGTCCGGGTAAGCACCGGGTAAGCACCTGGCGCTATTTGCTTGGACGGCTCTAGTGTTGCTTCTGGATGGACGGAGCTGCGCGTCCCAATATCCGCTCGTAGAATTCGAGACAGTACGAGTCGGTCATTCCTGCAATGTAGTCACATATACAGCGCTGCTTCCATGCGGTATCGCCAGGATTTGCTTCGATCAAAACTCGCCAATCCTCCGGCATCAGGAGATAGCCGCCGTCTTCTTTCAGTTCGCCAAAGATCTGTTCAATAACCCACCGGCCGCGGTTCTCCGCCGATTTTAGGCGCGAGGACATGATAACGGCTTCGAAGGATAACGTTTTAAGAACTTCGACAGCCAAGAACGCCTCAATAGAAAGCGTCACTTTTGATAGTGCCGGATGCAGTTCATCAAACTGGGAAATCTCTGCAGCGCGAATGAAGCGACCCACGAGTTGCGAAGTGAATTCCGTTCGGTAATAGCCGTTGTGACACAGGTTCTGGGCCGTGCTGGCCGTGAGGGATACAACTGCAGCATTATACTCGTCAGATGCAATCGCCCCCTCCGTGAAAAGCGCATCGGGAACTTCAACGTTCAGCACGCCTGCAAATATTCGGCGAAGCGTTGCGTTGTACTCTACCAAAGTGAAGCGCCTCTCAGGGGCCGGAAGGTGCCCATAGGTCGCGCTCAGCCTGCCTTGAATTTTTTCGACTATCGAGGACTTGGCGACATCGGGCATCGCGATAATTGATAAAGGGGTGAGGAAACCGCCCTTGAACGCATCTTCGAGGTCATAGGTCGAGTATGCGATGTCATCTGCTATGTCCATGATCGAACATTCGATCGTCTTCATCTTGCCGTCGAAATCGCTCCCGACAACCTTCGCTTTTATCCGCTCGACTAATTCTCGTTCGTCAAACGAATATCCTTTGACCGGATGCTTTTCGTTCTGGGCTTGGCGCCTTGCGTCGGTGTTACGCGGAATCACGCTGTCATATTTCAGAATCGCTGCGAGCGACCTGTACGTCAGATTCAGACCTAACCTGCAATCGCGACCACTCGCAAACGGCGTCGGGATTTCATGCGTATGCGGATACGTGAGGGTTTGCTTCTTCTCTAAGCGCGAGAGAATTCGCAGGGTCTGCGCGTTTCCTTCAAATCCGCCATACTCCACCATATGGCGATCTAGTTCCGCTTCGCCGTTGTGACCAAAGGGTGGATGGCCTACATCGTGTGCCAAACCGGCAAACTCAACAAGATCCGTATTGATATTGAAGGTTCGAAAGTAGTCGTGTTCATCGTTCAGCTTGATAGCAATTGATTTCGCTATCTGAGCCACCTCCAACGAATGCGACATTCGATTACGGAAAAAGTCGTTTTCCTGGCAGGGGAAAAGTTGCGCCTTACCCTGCAATCGTCGAAACGAAGGACAATGAATTAACCGGGCATAATCACGTCGGAATTCGCTGCGGTACCGCTCTGGCGAAAGTTCATCGGCCGCAGCAGGCTCCGTGGTCCGCCTTGCGTCACTGTCTGTATATAGAGGAGGGAGAGAAGAGCTGCCCTTACCGGTCCGACTTAGGGCTGATAGTAATTTTTGGCTTTTCGGAGCCATGCGTAGTTTTCAACCGTATGGTCGGCGCGGAGGAAACCTTTGATCCATGGGCCGTCAGCATGGAGGCGTGCGATTGCGTAGCCTCTTTTCTTGCACCCTTGGTTGCTGCGGAGTCAACGCGGTCAAGTAGCTTCGTCATGATTCATCTCCAGGTCCCAAAACGTAACCGCAACGCGATGTCAAAATTCTTAACTCGCTGGGCGGGAACACCTGTTTTTTGCTATGAAGCACAGTAGATCGCTGATTTGCGGCAAAAATCAACAGCTCGGCCGACCGCCCACGTCGCCCAGTCGCTAGGCAGCGCCTCGTCCGCGCCCCCTCAGTAGAAGCGGTCTAGAACCGCAGGAGAACGATCACGAGCCCCGTCAACGCAGGTTGACGCGGCCAATCGACCGAACTGGGCTGGGCGCTTCCTTGACCGTCTAATTGCGCTCTAGCGGCAAATAACTATTTCTCACAATCCCCAGATTGCACAAGCTTCGATTGGCGCGAGCGCTCTTTTGGCAACACAAACAGGTGCCGCCCTGCGCCTGGCTGGTGCGGAGTAAACCCAATCGGATTACCCCCAAGTCTCCCCTCTGTCAGTCTCGGCAAGTGCCGGTGCTCAAAGCGGCGTTGGCGCACAGCTGAAATGTCCTTCGATCTCGGCAACTGGCCTGCCGGCACAAAGAAGCTATTGCGCGATAGCGGCGCACGTTCTCCATAGCCCGGTCATGCCTGGATCTCCCCATGTCTTTCCCGGGCGCGAACTTGCGGCAGAACTGTTTTCGATCCGTTAGCGGCCGCGGCGGAAATACCAGATGGTTGGCAAAACGTTGCTGCACGACGGCCGACAAAGCGTCCACATCGGACGCTCCCCTGCGCAGCACAGGACGATTGATCGAGTTGCTATCGCGTCGACGTTACACCGGAATTGTTCCAAGTCGCGAACGCATCCGATAAAACCTTCTCCCCGGAGATTCCCTTCTCCAATGCGAGAATTGCTCGGCGCCCATTTGCATACACCAAGGGTATGTCGAACCACGCGCGCTCCTTTAGTAATTGGATATTCCGCGAGCGGTCGGCATCGACATTGGAGAGTCCAACCAGAAAGATGCCATCGGTGACCTTAACGGCAAGACCCGCAAGGGGTGTACCTCGCGCCTGCTCATTAAACTTCATTAGCATTCCGGGCACATTGCTAATCGCTCCGCCAACAAAGCCAGGCGGAAGAATGAAGGTCATTTGAACCGTGTGGCTCGCCGGCAGCGATCGATCCGTGTTGCGGCGGAGCGACATCGTCATCTTGAATTTGCGGTCTGGAATATCGATGTCGGCACGTGCTGCAACGTCGGACTTCTGGCTACCTAACACCTGCTCGGTACGCCAAACTACCGTCCCGACAAATTGCCTGCCCTTTGGGTCCGCCGGATCCTCGTCATAGAGGACAGCCCGTTGCTGAAGAGAACTCGGCGAGATTTGCTGGGTCAACGCTGCGCCGGGCGAAGAAGGCGGGATCGACGCGATCTGGGGCGATGCAGTCGCGACAATTTCATCCAGACGCGCTCGCGCAAGGGTAGCGTAGAAGCTATTGCCGTACTGCTTGATGAAGGCCTCAAGCACCGCTCTACTCTTTGTTTCCTTTGCAGCGTTCCAAGCAAGAGCCGCCTCGCTAGTAGCCGGATCGGCGCTCGTGGGCGACGCCGGCGATAAAGCAGGTGCAGCGACGAAATAGAATCTCCCGTTGATTGGAGACGAAGAAAGCCAAGGCTGCTGTGTGCCACCGGTTGATCGCTTCACGGCAAGACCAACCTCATTGAAAAAATCAAAAACACCAAGGCCAGGTCGACGCAACGTTTGGACAAGCGCCTTGGTGTATGGGCTATCTCCATCGATCCCGTCCTGCGCGACATTTCCCGGTTGAGTGGCATAGGAAATGAGCGTTCCTTCGGGTGCATTCATTTGAGCCAAGCCCCCACTTGCAGAGCGCAGACCGCGACCTCCAAAAGGATTGTTACGGCAAGCGTCGAGAATGACGAAGTTCAGCTTTGTGCCAGCCCCTTCCATCTGGCGGAGAACCAAATTGACATCCACCATCTGAAAATCGACATCAGCTTCCTTGGTTGGATTCGCGCTGACGGGGACTAGATAATTTGCCCCTCGCACCTGCACGCCGTGACCGGCATAGTAGAATAGCGCTACGTCTGCGCCGGCAATTTGATCACCAAGCGATTGAACTACAGCATCGAAGCGCCCCTTATCTAAGTCAATCTGAGCCCCTCCACCTATCAGAGAAAAGCCGGCGCTCCGCAAGGCGTCCGCCATTAGCCTCGCATCGTTCGTGGGGTTCTCGAGTGGCGAAACGTGCAAGTAGCCTGAATTGCCCACCACCAAAGCGACACGCTTTTCGAGGAGTGCCTTATCAGCAACTTGAGCATGCGCAATACCGCCGAGCGATCCCAGAATCAGGATCAAAGCCACGCAGTGCGCAATCAATCCAGGTGTGCGCATTTCACAAAACCCGATTTGTTTGACTGACCAAAGATTCTGCAATTTCGCTGATCGACTTATTGAAGCGCAACTAACGCGGGAGATCAATCCGGGGGCGCCACGTTTCATTGGCGGTCGCGCCGACTGAACATGTTGCGAAATCCTCGCGGCAGCCGCGGAAGTTCATCATCCGGCTTCGGCCAATTGCACTTCGGGCAGGGAGCGCCAGCACCGCCGCCTCTGCAGGCGTGGTTGCCGGTCCATGGCTGATCCGGATGGTTCTCGCAGACCCAGCCGGTATCGTCGCAAAGGATGCATGCTGGCTCGGTCATCGCAGCCTTTCGAATAGATCCTTGATCTCGCTCAGCCGCAACTTGGTGCCGCCCGGCATGTGCTCGAGCAGCATGTGCCTCGTGCCGACGGCGATCCGGTCACGGCGGATGTCATCGCGCTCGGCGTGATAAGCCTGCATGTCCGCGGCGAAGCGCCGGGCGACCCCAGGCGGGATTTCGAGCGGCTTCCGGGTGATGGCCATGCTTGGAAGATAAGCACTCGACCGGGATTATGCGAATCAGCCCGAGACGCCCTTGGCGAAGTTGATCACCTCGCCCCAGTCGAGCCGGGTGTCGACCCAACCGACGTTGCCGCACGCGGTGCACTTCAGGTGTGCCGAGATATCGTACCAGTCCCAGTCCGGCAGGTCGGCAAGCTTCAGCCGGCCATTGTGGTGCTGACAGCCGACGCAGAACACCAGCACCGTTTTGAAGCCGGCGTTGCGATCGACGGGACCGGACCAGTAGCGGAGGAAGTGAGCGGGCTTGCGGGGCCAGGGCATGCGCCGATAATCGCGCCGATCGCGCGCGGAGCGAAGCCGCTAGCAATCGGACTTTCATCGCGACACGCCACAATAGGTTGGTCAATATCAATAGACAGCTCGACGCTTGGCAAAGTTTGCGAAATGCTGGTTCCTGCCCCGGAGAAACTTCAGATAGTTATCGAGTGCGTTTGTAAGATTAAACTCAGAAATTCGCTCGCCGGTTTCGTCGGTCGAGAAGGCAATGCAGCCGAGAGGCTCGGAGATATCAGGGAGAGCTGCGAGCGTCTTAGCCTTCGCTTCCTCAACGAGCCGAGCACAACCGTCCACGGTTGAATTTGTGGCCGAGCGGAATGCTTCATGAATTGTTCCTAGAGATTCGACGTAGTCACGAACCAAGGGCTTCAATTGAATACGATCAGGGCCGGAAAGGATCCGGAGTTCTTTGATCGTCTTCTTTCTAAGCTTGGGGTTCGCAATCAACTCCGGCAGATCGAGAGTCGGATCGAAGCTGTAGTCATTAAATTCGTGATCGACCGTCCATTGCCTGTTTACATTATAGCCATGCACGGGAAGTGAGAAATGCTGCGCGTGGTTGCGCAAAGCTTCCATAATTCTGTAGCTCAACGAACCGTCAAACTCGCGTCGGACAACACGGCCAACAACGGCACTTTTCGTCTCGTCGCTCAGTATCTCAGAGGTGCATCGTTGAATAGATTCCACGAAATGACGGGCCGAGGATAGCAGGTAAGATAGTTTGCGCCCGGCGCTCGTCCTTTTTGCTTGGGCTTGGTTATGGTCTGCGTCCCACCAAACCATGGCCCGCAGGGCCTGATTCTGAAGGAAAGTCTCGAATTCGATGTAGCCGTCGAGCAGCCCCTGAAAATTCTCTTCGGCCTCAGCGCAACTGACGAGCGAATTAACGGATCGCTCCAGCGCCGAAAATTCTGAGGCGGAGATCTCGATCTTGCCAGGTCTGATTAGCGGTGCAAGCCAATATGAAGGCACAGGAGCCTCCCTTTTACTTCTTTTCCGGCTTGCGCAGCTCTTCAATCTTGGCGCCATGACCAGCAGCGTCGGCGGCGTTCGGAGCTACCGCCTCAGCCCTGCACCGCGTTACCGGCGGGCTGCCACATACACGGCCCATCTCGGCCCAGCCGACGCATTTGCCATTTGGACCACGATAGCCAGGGCCGCCACGTTCTCCGCACTCTGCGATAGCTGGTCCCGCAAAACAGAGCAGTACGGCGATGGCAGTGAGGGACGACATGGCGTTCATGCGCGAGATCTAGGTCGGCCCGGGTGGCGGCTTGTTCTGAAACTGGATGTTGCACTTCTTGGCGATGGAGGCTTGCTCGATGGCGACCATCTGTCCCTTCATCTGGCCGAGCTCGGCCGCCGTCTGCTTGTCGCCGCCGACCAGGAACGCTGCAGGCCAGAAGACGATAACTGCCGCTGTCGTCGCGATGGTGTCCTTAGTTCGCTGGCTATCCTGGGCACCGGAAAGAGCAGCCGCGCGCGCAGACACGCCCTGCGCCTCGAGCGCGAGCTGCTGGCACGTATAGTTCTGATACATGACCGGTGAAACGTAGTTCGGTGTGATGTCCGCCGCTGACGACGCACAACCGCCCAATGCGGCGGCAAGCGCCACCATTGCAAAATTTCTCATGAAAAAGCCTCCCCAGCCGTCCGTTTCTAAGCGCAACCACTGGTGGAGGGCAATCCCGTAGGTCCCCGGATAGCCGAAAGTAGTGTGCCGATTCGGAAAAACAGGTCCACTGACCTAGGAAGCTCCGTCGACCAAAGAAAAGATAGGCCCACCAGCGCGAGCCGGCAGGGCCTATCTGAGGGCACTAACCGGCATTCCGCGCAGCCTCTACCGCTTCATTGAACAGGCGGTACCACTTCTGCTCGTGCTCCTTGACTTTGTCAGTCAACAAAGAGACTGCGAACGTAGCGAGTTCGGCATACTCCGTATCTGGTGCTTGCACGCACACCCCGTCTTCGTGGTTCAGCTCGCCGATAGCCTTGTACAATTGAGCCTGAGCCAGCTTGGCGATCCGAGTGAGGTCGCAAACGTCGGACTCGAGGTCTTGGAACGCATCAGCAAGTTTTGCCTGCTTTTGCGCCCTCACATGTTCAGATCGATCGTCCGCGCACGATGTTGGCTTGAGGTCGACGTGGCTCGTCAGCCCCGTTCGTAGAAACCGACTTGCTTTCGCAAGTATCCCGATCTCCCAACCCTCGATGCCTTCAAACTCCTCAGCTCCCTCCCTGACGATATCCAACATAGACAGCGCATCTTCCAAAGTTGCGGGGGACATCGTCGCGAGCGCCTCTTGAGAGGCGGCAAGGTCGTTGTGTGCCTGGTCTACCTGCTGAGTGAGGAGCTCCAGGCCGGTCCGCTTGTCCCAATCTTTACCCGCCTTGATAGCCGCACGATATCGCCTGCGTGCGGCCTTGTATTCTTGCTCAACGACGAGCGCGTCGTTGCCCTCAGCAAGTAGCCGTTCGCGCATGTCGTCAATTTCGCTTCCACCTATTGCTGAGTAGTTGCGCCAAGCGATCAGCGCGGCCGGCCGGTGACCATGGGTCGCCGATGCTGCGTCGCTCGCGTCGGCGAGCTCAGCGGCCACCTGCAGCAACGCTGTCTTGGCAAACCGATACCGAGCCACAATTTCCACTCCGGTAGCAGCCCCGTATGGGGCAAAAGACGGAATTGGCGCCGGCGAGGCCGTGATGGTTGAAATGGCAGTCATCATATTCATTGTCGTGCTCCGGTTCACTGTGGCTTCCTGGCAATCAACTCGTGGGCTACCGTGTCGTTCGTTCTTTTCCACGAAGGCCAGCGGTGCGTCAGCGCGGGTTGTCTGACTTCTGTCTCTTTGAGACAGTGATGATTTTGCGATATCGCAGGTCATAACCCTGTGCCCTCGCTGTTCTGTGCTCCCCAACTTCGCCCATTCCTTTCGATTTGAACAACTGAACAGCTGCAGCAATGCGTCTCTGTTCCGCTATTGTTGAAAGTCCGCTTCACGCTCTCGATCGCTTGCAACAAGCTTTGATGCTGTCGCGAAGGTAGGGCGCCGGTACTCACCGCGCTCTCTGCCGCGGTGAGTAGATCAGAAACGGCCAGCAGATGAGCGAGAGTGGCCGGCATGATTAGTTCTGCCTCCAGCCGTAAAGATCAGCCCAGAGCGGTTCGGTACTATCGTAGAAGGAGGTCAGCACGTCGCTCTCAAGACGTTCGATCTCGCGGCGTTCGTTGATCGTGAAATCGTCGTGCTGGTAGTTGAGCCTATTGCCGACGACGGCGAGCCGAACGGCCAGTTCGCCAATGAGCTTTTGCTGGGCTGGAGAGAGATGAGCCCATGCACTGACTGGATCGAACTTGGTCACTTCAGCGAAGGTAGGCAAGCGGTCATCCGGGGATCCTTGCGGCTGGGCTGGGACGCGCCGCACACCAATCGTGGTGCCAGCGCCCCAAAGAGCGGCCCGTTTACGATCACCTTTCTGCAAGGCAACCTCGACCTTGCCGCGAGGCGTGCGGGCGCCGATGCTTACCGAGAGGATCGTTTCACCGGAGCCGGTGACATCACCGCGGAGCAGGTGGCGGGCGGCAACCTTAATGAATTGGGACGTGGATGGTGCGAGCATTGTGTTCTCCAATTTGAGGGGATACTCGCGGCTCATCGACCTGGCCGGCCTTTTCGAGCCGCGAACCTCCTGTGCCTCAGAACGCTGAGCGGCGCACGCCTTCGCGGACGGTGCCAAAAGCAGAAACCATCACGTAATCGACCGGCAGACCGTGACGCTCGCACCACGCGGTCTGGAGTTGGGGAATAATCCCCGCATACTCGCGGATGGCGGACCGGAGCGACCGAGGGGTAATCGCGCCGTAATCTGCCATGGCCCGGCGATGCGCGAGCCCCTTAAGGACGGCAATATTCACTTCACCCGTCTCTTCAACAATCAGGTGATTGATCGTGAGGATGGCTGAAGACATAGCTCCGCCGTTCACCGGAGAGGTGTTTTTGCTCATCTGGGTTGCCTTTGGGCTTCTGGCTTGATACAAAATGGATCATATCAATGATCCAAAAAGTGTCAAGCGGGAATCGTGATGATTTCGATCGAACAGATAAGAGCAGCGCGTGGCCTACTCGGTTGGTCTCAGACCGACCTCGCAGAAGCTGCCGGGCGCTCGCTACCGACCATCAAGCGTCTAGAGCGGGAGAGCGACGACGGCTCTGCGGTGTCAGAAGACGTTCGGGATGCGGTCCGCGGTGCGCTGGAGAAGGCTGGCGTCGAGTTCATTCCCGAGAATGGTGGCGGCGCCGGCGTCAGGATGAAGAAGCGCAAGCGCTGATTTTTTATTCGGAAGTACCCCACCCCTTTGGGGCCCCAGCCCACAGACTTGCGAGAGACAAAAGGGCCATTTCTGGTTGGGATGGCTGGAAAATGCCAGGCAACTTACCCACCCCATAAAAGGCAGAATTATTTGCGGCCGAAAATGCCGAATCGACCTGCTTTTTAAGGGGCAGAAATTCAGTTCAATAATTGAAGAAAATCGAATTTCGCTGACGTCGGATTTGATGCGCCTGTTGCTCTCAGCGCCCCTCCGGCTCATAGGCGGGGCATTGTGCCCTCGTGCCCCGACATACGTCAGTCCGCATCATTCCACTCAAGATCACAGACGACGCTCGCTTCAACAGAAGCATCCGCGCTGAAATATTTGACATTCTCTGCCAGCAATCGTCGCGCCGCTTCTTCCGCCTCTTTCTTGGAGTTGCACCTCTCGTGCACGATGCAGTCGCTTCGGCCGGACCGCCGACCCGGATCCCAGCGCGTGATCTCAATGGAGGCATACCAAACGCCTTGACCAGTTCGATATCTCGTCAGTATCTCCCGCCGCCGATCGGCAGCATTGGCAACACCGAGCCAGAGATGCTCATGATCCTCCCTGGCGAGACGACGCGCCTCAAAAGCCAATCCCTTTAGCGCTGGCTCACTCAAGAAATCCAAGCTCGTCTCGATGGAAAAGAGCTGCTTCCGAACTTCTTCGATGGCGCCCTTTGCCTCGTAGGTGAGAGGTGGAGGCTTTTCAGCGACGCCTTTCACAGCTTTTATCGGTGAAGCCTTTTGTCGATCGAGGACGTCGTCGGCAATAAGATTGAGTTCCTGCTGAGTTGGCTTCCACCGGTTCTCGCGTTCCCACTTGTCCCGGTTCAATTGAGGAGCAAGATCGACAACCTTGGATCCTTTCGTCCTCTTCGACCGCTCAAGAGCGTCGTACGTATCCATGGCCTGGGCGAAACCGTTCCAAAGCGACTCTTGGACTTTGCCCTTCTCGTCAAAATATAAATACGTCGCCTCGACGCTTGTTATGCGCGCGGGCTTACCATTCTCGATCTCGATGATGGCGTTAGCCACCTTCTGCTTCGTGCCGGCGAACTGAGGTAGCGCATCGCTGCCATGGCAAAGCCCGTTCATGACACGCTGCGAGATCCGCTGGAGCCCATCAGGGGCAAACAGATAGAAGCGAACTGATATGGTCATTCTCGGTCGCTATTTGAGCAGAAAATACAACAACAATCCTTCGCGAATGAGCGGCGCTCGCGCGTGCGGCGACGTTTACTCTTCATCCTTCGGAACATCCCTATACGAACGAGAATCGCGCGACGACCACGGCTTCCTTCGGCGTGTCGGCTCTTCTGCAGAGACAATGCTGTTTCCGAAAACCCGTTTCGCTCGTTGCTTTTTGGAAACTACCGTTTTCGACGACTTAGGAGGATCTGGCGATTTGAATGCCCTCCGCATTAACGCAATGCCGTCCTCGATAAGTCGCTCTGAATGCTTGCCTCCGAAGTGAGGCTCTTCCCCCAGCAACCGATGCGCCGCCAATCGCAATGCACCTTGAACTATCAGATCCATCGCACGCTCACGGAGCCATTTCTGCTCCTGATACTCTGTACCATTTGAAGGAAATTCCGCCTTAGGAAGACGGAGCGCTTCGCGTTCGTCATCGACTGTCAGCCAGCTCCCCGACATTCCATTCAGCGCTGATTGATATTCGATGTAATCCCCGATGCGTCGCGCGAGGTCGTAGGATTCAGATTCGCTGCCAGCAATCGCTCGGAGGAAAGTCGCTGCTAGTCGGGAAAGTGCGCGCTTAGCCTTCTCCTTCGATCGAGCAATTTCGCTCTCAGCCCGAGCATTGGGATTTTCACTTACTATTCGCAGCGAGGGAGAGTTGTTCTCTCGGTCATCTTCGGCCATGAAATCCGCCAGTCAGCCCCCCTATACTGGGGCAAGCTTCCTCCAGCGGGGATCGAGCCGCAAGTCGCTAAGCCTAGGCTATCTGGCAATTCCTACCACCACAGTTGGCGCCTCGGGGCATACGTCGAGCCATGGCTCTACAGTGTCTGCATCCGGGCCTGTCCTAGTAAGGGCCCCTCAGGCGGACGAGGCCTCGCATACAAACAAATGGCTTACGTCGCCGGAATTGCAGCCACCGAGGGGTGGCGGAACCCGCACGAACGAAATCCACCACTGGCGCGGATGAACGTAGACGTCGATGCTAACCGGATGATGCAGACGTCCAAATTGGATCATCCCGCAGAGGACTATGCGTGCCCGCACTGCGGGGCGGTTTACTCAGTGACTGTCACCGAGTTTCCTGCGAAGGACGATGACGGTCAGCCATGTGTTGAATTCGGGCAAGAGCTGGCCTGGTGGAACAGTACGACCGTACCTAGCTTTAAGCTGAAGACGCGGGCGAATGGAACGCCGGCACCACGGCGCATCACTATGGGGACGCCTTATCTTCCTTGTCGGGACCGCGCATCACGATCTTGATCGCGTTGTCGGGAAGGGGCCGCTGCAGCGCCTTGGCCTCGTCCCATGGCGCGCGCATCCAGACATCGCGCTCCTCGTCGGTGGTGAGGATGACGGGCATGGCCTTGGGATGGATTGGCGCTACGACCGCATTGGGCTCAGTCGTCAGGAAGCCGTAGACGAGGTGAGGACCGGGTATTGGCTTCGACTTGGTCCCGCGTTCGCCCTTGAACTCGGTCCAGATGCCGGCGAACGCGGTCAGCGGCCGATCGTCGTTAAGCGCGAACCAGACCACATCCTTTTTCTTCGTCTCCGGGTTTGGCTCCGGGGCATACTCGGCGAAGCTATTGAATGGGAGTAGGCATCGGTTCTCCGGCTTTAGCCAGCCTCGCCAATGCGGCGAGGACGTGTTGCGGATATTTGTCACCGGTGGGCCGCCGGTGCGTGGCGGAGGAGGCATGCCCCAGCGCATCAGCACCATTTCGCGCTCGCCGCCAGCATTGCACACGACGGGGGCTGGGTAGTCAGGGAAGACGCCCGGCATCGGAGCAAGGTTGCCAACGTACCGATTGACGACCCGGAACAGGTTCAGGATCGCGGCTTGGTTCGTGGTGATGCTGTAGAGATTACACATCACTCAAACATGTGGCTTCCCGGCTTTGTCGTCTAGTGGCTTGCCTGCAGTGCTCCCTTCGGCCATTGCCTCTGCAGTCTCAATAATAAGCCGCCGTGCCGCTCGATCTTTGATCGAGCGAAATGCTCGCAGCAGTCGAAAAATATCTTCGGCGTCGCGAGCGAGCTGCTCCTTCGTCAAAATGAGACCCCGTGGGCTGAAACGTGCAGCCGGCAATTCAAAAATATGGCAGACCAATCTATCGAAGGGTCGCTTTGTTTCAATGAGGAAGCGAAGCCGTGGTTCTACGGGGGGCCGAATGTGAACTGGTTCACAAATGTGCGGCGCAATGGCTGCTACAGCGTCCCGCGCTGGGGAATTTCAGGGGCCCAGTCACGGGCGCCGTCGGGACAGCTCATTTCGAGCCCGGCGGCGTAGCTTTTCCAAAGGCAGTTATTGGCGGTCGCGCCTGCTGAACATACTTCGAAACCCTCGGGGCAACCGCGGAAATTCATCATCCGGTTTCGGTCTATTGCAGTGCGGGCACGGAGCGCCAGCGCCGCCACATCGGCAGGCGTGATTGCCCGTCCATGGTTGATCCGGATGGTTTTCGCAGACCAAACCGGCGTCGTCGCAAACGATGCATGCCGGATCGGTCGTCGCATCAGCGCGACGAGACCTCTCGACCTCGCTTTGGTTGAGGTTCTGCGTTCGGATCGTCAGGAACTTCCAGCCGCTTGCGGCGGCGGATCACAAGTCCAATGCTGCCGATGATCACTAACACCGCGCCAGCGATCATCAGCCAGTGTGGCAATTGCAATGACAGCAGGAAGTCCTTTGCCATTGTCACTCCAAAACGTCGTACTCAAACGCCACGCCCTCGGGGTCGTTTTCCTCAAACCACTTTTCAGCGGCCTCGATTGTCGCGAAGACCTTGATGTGGTCGACGTCGCCGACTTTCTTGGCCGTATCCGTGTAGATCCAGACAGTTTTCATCGCATCAACTCAAATAGCTCTTTGACCTCACTCAACCGAAGCTTGGTGCCGGTCGGCATGTGCTCCAGCAGCATATGCCGCGTCCCAACCGCAATCCGGTCGCGGCGGACGTTGTCCTGCTCAGCGTGATAGGCTCGCATGTCAGCTGTGAACTGGCGGGCAACGGCCGACGGGATTTCGAGCGGCTTTCGGGTGATGGGCATGGCCTAAAGCTAACGCACAACAACGCCGCCAGGCTTAAAACGCTCGCTGGCGGCGCTGGTCTAGCCCCGGGAGGATGTACAAAATCCCGACAGATAGGGGTCAGCACGAAGCGTGCCATGGTTCATGTCCCAAACGGACTACCACTACGGGGGTATGTTGAGGCGAGGACCTGCGCGCGTGGGAGCGGCTTACTTGAAAGCAAGCGGTGGCCAACGAAGCGGCCCCAACCTGGGGCCGCCAACCCGAGCGAAACGGGTTTTCCTCCAGCAGTTGGGGGGGCCTTGGGCTGGCTGGAAGCTTCGAATAGACGTTCTGCCGGTCCAATCGTTCCTCACCTACGCCGGTGCATTCGGGAAAAAGCGACAAATTTTTACGTCGCGATTCACCTGTGTGATTCCAGGAACCCACCTCTCTACGGATGATCCGCCGACTGGGCGGCCCACGATTTCATCAAGGAAAATTTTTAGGCCCAGGCGACACAGTCGGAAGAGAACAGCCTCGGCGTGAGCCTCAACGCCGGGGCCGTTTCCTTTCGGTCGGTCTTGATCGCGTTGTCATAAGCGCTATGGCTGCAAAAGCGAAAGTAGGCGTTGGCGGTCCTGCTCGCGGTCGAACTGATTTTTGCGCGTCGCTTCTAGCTCGGCTTGAAGCTTGGTCGTATCTTCATTCAGCCGTTTCAATTCAATCAAGAGCGCCTCAAGCTCGGCGAGCCGCTTTTCGCCTTCGACCACATCGAGCTCAATCTGCCTCAGCTCGTCTATGATCGCATCTTTGTACATCGTCGTGTTGCGGCTTGCGCGCTGTCCCACGACCAAAACGATCTGCAAACCTTGCTGGTTCCTAAGCAACTCACGCGAACAGATCTTTCCCGGCCTGCTTCATCCGCACGAACGTCCCGCTCTCGTGGTACTCGAGCCAGCCTTGGCCGATCGCATGCTGCAGGCCGGCCCAATATTCGGCCGGCGTCGCCTCGTCCTGGTCAATCATCGGACGGTTGATCTTCTCGATGTAAATCCGGCCATCCTGGATTGGCTCAAATGCCCGCGCGTGGTCCATCAGCCTCCGGGCGGCTTTCTCGGGATTAGCGTAGGGACGATCTGCGGCGAATTTCATCGAGGGGGAATCACGATTTCCATCCCACACTGAATGGCATCGCGTGACCGACCCTGTCATGCCAATTCGGAACGATGTTCACAGCGCCAGCGGCGCCGCAGGCGGTGCACACCAGTCGCCAGCCAACGCGCGACCATGGCTGATCTTGGGGTAGGGCGTCCAGCCTGAAATCGACCAACCGATCGCAACCGCCGTGGCACTGGATATTGCAGGTAACGTGGCCGTCCGCGAGCCAATCAGCCGGACTGCCCGGCGGGTAGCGGCCGGACCATTTCGTGTATCGACGCTGGTGCATGGCCGGATGATGGCGCCGATCGCATGCGGAGAGAAGCCGCTAGGAATCGGTCGCCTATGGGTGGCGATCACCAATGGTGGGTCAATTGTCTAGCGCGGTTGGTCCGGATTTTCTTGCCACGTCGTCGAGTGCTCAGAAATCCACTTGGTCGCGTCGTGCTCCGTAACAAAGCCCTTGATAACTTCCGTTTCGCCATCGGGCCATAGAATATCGATTCTCCAGCCAGTGCCGGGATTTTTGCAAGCCATGAAAGCTGGTAGCTGCTCGGTCATCGGGGGACTATGCGCCGACGGTGGCCAGCTACAAGCCAGTGATCCTGCCACACTCCGCTTTTTGGCCCCGGTCCACAAACCGACACCGCCGCGAATATTCGGCGCGGTGGCCTGTTTTGATAGAGGTTGAGTAGCTACATATTGAATATCACCGCTCGGCCGCTTGGCAATTGACCGGTGACTGAGAGCATCATGCTCCCGCCTTCCACGAAGCAAGGAAGTGCGTCATGCAGCGACGGCATCCTGTCAAACATTCCGCGTCGCTTTACCAACGCTTGAACGAAGAAGCGCAGCGCCGGCGCAAAGGGGCAAGAGGCACTCCGCCGGGCATCGAGCGCGAACGACTCCTGCGCAAGGCGCGGCAGGCGGACAACGCCTCCCAGAGATGACCGAGTGGCTTTCATCTCGCGGTTTGCGAGCACCGATGTGATGGTCGATTACCCGCTCTCACGGCCGAGGCTTGCCCGTAGACGTCGGTGGCTGAGAGACCGAACGCGCTCTCACCTGCATAACGAGGGAATCCGCGAGCGCCTGCTTGATGTGCTCGGCCTGTTCCACCGTCAGTTTCTCGGCGAAACGGCCACCTTTTTCCAACTGCGCCGGTCCCTTGCGTTCTCGATCGTAAACCATCCAGTCGGTGCTTCCTCTTCGAACAATGAATCTGACGTGTAGAGGCGGGGTGTTGTTCAACGATACCTCCCCAATTGGTCGTGCCGCTGGTCTCAGAATTACACACCAGGCGACAGTTTATTCCTGAACCGGGACACTGAAATTCCCGGCAGCAAGTCTCCTGCACGGTTCATGCCATCGGCCAGGCATAGGATCGAGAATGTTGCGCAGTCGCATTCAAACCTGCCGGGCTTCGGCGGGTTTGTTCGGTTTGGCGACCAGGTCAGTTCTTCATCGGCTCTACCGCTCCCCAGGCCACCAGGTCGACGGCGGGTTCATGGTCGATATCTTCGTGGTCCGGAGTGCCACGAGATGACTGCGCTTGTACGGGTGGCCTTGCTGGCGGGAGCAGCTCTTGCACCGCATGTAGCGCTCGAGTTCGTGGATCGGCGTCCACTTCGGCTGTCGCACGATGTCGAGCGCGACCGTCTGAATGGTCTCGCAGCCGAGGCACTTCACCTCGAGGTAGCGATAGCCGGCGTTTAAGGCGTCCCCGAGTGCAGGTGAGGGCTGGGCTGGCCCCTGGAACGCAAGCATGCGAGCGTTCCACGCTTGGCAGCCCACGGCGTCGGCATCCAGACGCGCTTCCTTGGCCCGCTCAGCCAGATGCGTGACCGTGGCTCCGAACATGTACTCGCGAGACTTGGATCCCATCTCCCATGATCGCGCCCAATCCCCCGAGAGGGAAGCCACTAGGATTTGTCGGGCGCGACGGGCATCAAACTAGCGATTGGTCAAGCTCCAAGGCGTGAGCGCGTCGCCGGCAATGACGGTGGATGCAGGAAGAGGCTCACCCGGGTGTGGAGAGGTGCCAGCATTTATAAGCGGCCGATTGTGAGGTCTTCGAGCGCTTCCCGGACGGAGCGCCCGGTGCCCCTGAGGTGCGGATAGATCTTGAGCGCTTCGTCTTCGAACTTCTCTGCTTCGGGAACGTCTAGCCCATTGAGCGCTCTTAGAGCCGGATCAAAGCAACTGTAGAAGCGCTCCTTAATCATTTGGACATGCTCGTCATGAAAGGCGTCCCACTCCACCTTGCGGCGCTCTTTCTCGGTTGCGACGAAATCTATCGCCTGAGCAAGTACTGCGAGCCGAAAGTAGAACTGAGTAACGGCCGGCAGAGTTGAGGCGTCAAGCAATCCCAATTTCCCGGCAACTCCGGGCAAGACCACATTCTCTGTCGGTGCAAATTTTCGGATGTCCGAGGTAAGCCGTGTGTTTTTTGGCCAATCTCTCCAAGGATCCACATAGTCATTCACACAGCGAGCAGCGCGATCAGAGATTTCGGCATAGAGACCGGCTTGCAGGGCTGCACGATCCTGCTTGAGCAAATCGGCTGCTAACTCAACCTGCTTTTGAACTTGATGCTTAATGCCGCGCCAAGCCACAACAGCAGCGACCAACGTCATGACGCCGCCGATGATCCCTCCAACTACGTTGCCCGAGAGGCCGAGCCAATCGGCACGACTACCATCCCTCGCAACGTTGATCGCGAAAATCACCCAAAGCGGCAGCGTGAAGAATGAGAACGCTATTCCTGCCGTGAACGAAATGACGGCGGCGGTCTCGGGCTTCAGCGGGCGCTCAGTTTGCCCGATAGAGAACTGCGTCCCAATCCGTGGGATCATCGGTCGACTAGTATCGTGGAGTGCGACGGCCGGTCGCGCCGGTGTACGGGTTCACATTTCCGCTGGTGCCGTAGTTGTCGCGCTGGGTGCCGTTCGGGTTGGTCGCCTGATAAGGCTGCACGTAAGTCCCGTTGCTGCGGGTATACCCTGAAACACCATGGCTGTTCGGGTTCGAACCTGTGCCGAGATACTGCGCTTGCGCCGCGCCAGTCAGCGTCAGTAGACCAGCAGCCAATATCCATTTAGTCATATCCCCTCCCTTGGTTTTTTGTTTCTATCGCATACAACCACAGGAGTTGACGCCCGTCCAATACCTACTTTTGGCGGGTCGAACGCGAATTGGAAACACGATGAGCTGTTATCGCCCTCGTCTTGGGAATGAACGGCAGCCGCGGCGCAATTCGGCCTCCTGCTGATCCTGGGCGCCGGGTAACAACCAAGCTACCATCGATTCAAAACATGGCGCCCTGACTGATATCGTCCTGCCGAACTACGCCGTTTATCAACCATGTATCTTGATGAAGCGAGTGCGTACCCATCGCCAGCAGCATCTGCTGATTCCTAGACGTCCCGGCTGAGGGAAACGGGCGACCTTGTGCGTGTCCGTGTTCAGCCGGGAATGGCTAAGGAAATCGACGATTGGCGTCGCAAGCAGGACGATCTGCCGGCCGCCCCTAGGCCATTCGCCGCCTGGTCGAAATCGGCCAAGGCGAAAAAGTAGTCCCCCGTAGAAACCCCGGATTGCCTTCCATCGCTGGTTGCTGAAATCTTCCGGCTCCCCTGCTCTAAGGCGGTGCCGGTATGGAAGGCGCGTTCGTCCTTTTCTGGCTTGGCGTCTCGGTCGTCGTCGGCGTGGCAGCAAATGCGCGCGGCCGGAGCGGGGCAGGGTGGTTTCTCCTCTCCCTCATCATCTCGCCAATTATAGCTCTGCTGTTGGTACTGGTAATGGAGCGGAAGAACGCAGTGCAGGTAACTGCGGCGCCGACGGCGATGTTCGAACCAGACTCTGTACACGCTGGCATCCCATATCGCATGCAGTCAGACGGATCGATCGAAGCGATAATGCAGGGAGCCCGCGTTCGCTTTTCCGATCAGGACAAATTTGCTTCGGCGGCCGGCTCACCTCTTCCAGAACGGCTGTCGCCCCCTTTTACTCAAGAACCACGCCAAGCGCCTAACCTCGACAGGAGACCATGGGCTTGGGTTGTTTTTGGAGGCACCATTTTGCTTATGCTGGCGCTGGCTAGCAGGCCAAACGCTCCCACGGGCAATGCGCGAGACGAGGTAAACACTCCAACCAGTGCAAAGGTATCGGCCGCCGCCAAAGCGACGGAAGATGCCAACGCAGCATACAATCGAGGTGACTATCCTGCCGCCATCAAAATGTATCGCGATATGGCGGCCAATGGGAATCCAAGAGCTCAGCTCAGTGTCGGACTTATGTACCTAGGGGGACAGGGTGTCGCTAGGGATTTGGTCATCGCACAAGAATGGTTCAAAACTGCTGCGGCCAATCCCGCATCCGATCAAGCGACGCGCACAGAGGCAAATGCGGGACTGGACGTCATTGCCAAGTGGGCAAGATGAGCAGCTGTCAGGTCCCCATGATGTACCGGACCATCCACCTAACCTGCCTTTCGCTAGCGGTTGTGATCGGCTGCATCCCGACCCGTGCAGCTGCCGAGGTGACAAGTCTCGTTTGCAAGGTGAGAGCTCCCCAAGACGACGGTCCCAGCATTTTTGAAATCACAATCGATCAACAAGAACGCCGTGTTCTCGGATGCTTTCGCTCACTATCGTCTGGAATCGTCACGCAGGAATTTTCAGAGGCCAGTATCGTTGCAGAGTGCCCCATATCTGAAGGCGGCAAGAGAACGTTTCGGCTCACCCGAGAAACCGGAGCTATTATGGTATCTGAGATTTTGACCAAACCGATTGTTTCCAAACGAAACTTGAGCGGTGAATGTCAGGTCGGTCAGATACAGCCATCAACTCCAAAGTCAACAGAGGCTCCTAGTGGCAGGATCGAAGTACCGAAGAACCAACAAGCGCAAGCCCCCTCAACGCCACCTTCACCAACTCCGCAGCCCGACGACCGGTCGCTAGATCTGCGGGCGCCTCGTACGGCACAGAGGTGGAACGATGAACGCGTAGCCGACATAATCAACGAGCAATTTGGCCGAATCTGTCATGCGAAAATTGAAGGATGGTTTTCAAAGACCCTTCGACTGGACTGGACGTCAGAAACCAAAATACTCCACGCGGTGACCGTGCTCGCCGCGATAGGACAATCAAAAGATAAGATCTATGAAGCGGGTATCCGCTACTTGAAGTTTCCGAATGATGACGGAGGCTACAATGTGATTGATTGGAAGACTGGCGATAAGTCCTCCATAAGTGAGAACGCGCCATACTACTTTCCGAAGTGATGACTAAGGCGCGCGATGCCCATCGCCCGAAAGCCGGTCGAGATCCCGCCCGAGATCTGCCGGCAGTTCCTCGCCGACATCCAAGCCTATCATGTCGTAAGCCAAGCCCCACGAGATTGTCCCAACCCCCAGCTGCTGCTAAAATCGCTACGTCTCGGTTCAGACAATAGCCAGTTCCCGCGGGTGTTTGCCCCATGGCTAATGATCTTATCGTGCGGCGAGACCAACTGCCGAGCGCGGAAAAAGATCGGCGAGCGGCGCAGTACGTGCGCATGTCAACCGAGATGCAAACCTATTCCATCCAAAACCAAGCAACCGCCATCGCGGCTTATGCTCATGCCCACGGGCTAACGATTGTTCGGACCTACGCAGACGAAGGTGAAAGTGGACTTCAAATCAAGAACCGCAAAGGGCTAAAGCGGCTGATCGAGGACATCGCCGCCAACAGAGCGGACTACAGTCACCTTCTCGTCTACGACGTCAGTCGATGGGGACGATTTCAAGATACCGACGAAAGCGCGCACTACGAATTTATCTGCAAGCAGGCCGGAGTAAAGATAGCCTACTGCGCCGAACAATTTGATAACGACGGCAGCCTGCTATCGAGCATCATAAAGAACCTCAAGAGGGTCATGGCTGCAGAGTATAGCCGCGAGCTATCGGCGAAAGTTTACGCCGGCCAGGCAAATATCGTCCGACGCGGATATCGTCACGGCAGCCCGGTCGGCTATGGACTGATACGGGAAGCCGTGGACGAAACTGACCAGCCAAGATGCCGATTGAAGCCTGGAGAACGTAAGTGGCTCCAATCCGATCATGTGCGGGTACGGCCTGGCTCGGCCGAGGAGATCAGGATCGTAAGGTGGATATTTCAGCAGTGCCTCAAAAATAGATCAGATGCCTGTATCGCGCGAGAACTCAATCAAGGTGGCGTTCCTGGCGTCAACGGTCGCCCTTGGAATGCGAATTACGTGTGCCGAGTACTGCAGAATGAAAGCTACGTCGGCAATCTCGTATACAATCGCGTGTCCTCAAAACTAGGGGGGCGGAAAACACCAAATCCGCCTGAATCGTGGATCAGAGGCGAGAATTGCATCGAGCCGATGGTCGAGCGCGATGTGTTCCAGCGTGTTCAGCGCATTATAGAAGATCGGCGCATTGAGCTGCCAGAAGACGAGATGCTGCTCGCCTTGCGGCGCACTCTCCACAAAAAAGGACGTCTGAGCCAAGCGATCATCAACAGCTCAAGTGGCCTTCCCTGTGCGGATACGTATCTTCGCCGCTTTGGCTCTCTTCGAGCGGCTTACGAGAAAATCGGGTGGAAGCTTGAGCGCGACAATAGTTTCATCGATGCAAAACCGGTTTGGGATAAGGTGACCAGCACGCTCATGCATCGGGTTTCCATGAGCCTCCAGAGACTAGGGCGGCGAATCGAGACTGATTCCTTGGATGAACGACTGTGCATCGATGACAGTGCGCACCTCCTTTTCAGGGTCTCCAAGTCGGTGTCGCGTAAAAAAGACCCAACGCATTCCACGCAGTCACGCGTTCCGCGACTGCGCATGGCGCTCCGTGGCTGGGTCGTGGCCATCAGATTGACGGAAGACAACACCGACGTTCGCGACTTTCTCACAATTCCAATTGGAGCACTTGTCAGGCGCTGTCGCGACAACTGCGTCATCATCACCGACGAGAGCCGTGATCGAATAGGCTTCGACAGTTTCAAATCAGCGGAAGCCTTGGCCCGAAGCATAAACCGACAACTCACCGCACTTCCTTCCGGGCAGGTTCGATCAAAACGGGGACGCGGACAGATTGGCCGAGGGCGTTGAATTTCGGCAGCCATCGCACAAAAACCGCTTGCGCCGTCGGGCAACTCAGTGGTCCAATGATCTTATCCCGAAATCGGACCAACTGAACCGCCCGGCGCTCGCTCGCGCCGGCGAAAGAGGCTGCGCCATGTCAGATGACTCGAAGAATATCAGCTTGATCGAGGTGGTTAAGCGCAACGGAGATTTTCCGAAGAATTACGGAATCGCGATCGGTGCTTTTCTGTTTCTGCGTTCAGTGAGCGCCGCTCGCGGCGCAACATTTTTCAGGAATGCCCTAGTCGCCATAGCTACCGCAGTCTTCGCAGCCGCCCTCCAAAGATATGGCTGGCACATTCCATTCTAGCGGAACGCGGCTCTGCGCGGATGTCGTGTGTCGCCTGGAAATGGTTACCGCGACGAAGGCAGCACACGCTTCCTTCCGCGGTATCAGATTACAAAAACACTCCGAATTGTTGCTATTTATTGTCTATCGAGGGTTGTGGTGATAAGCCATAGCATCATGCATGCCGATGGAAGAATGCCGCGACAATCGCGGGACCCGCGCATCCTCCCGTATTGGAAGGTCGTTCTGAAATCCACTTGGCTGTTCCTCAAAGCCGACATCGGGCGATGGTTCAGCTAAACGTAGGCTTTTTGGCTCGATCCCTGCTAGGTCGACCGACTTGCAAGCTTGGCCGCCACGCAAAGTTGGGCTGGCGAGCGAGGATCCTCAACGCCCGCGAAAGCAGCGAACACATCCGGATTGGTCAAAATTCGTTTGTGGGCGGCGAACTGTTCGTTTTCGCGCATGGTGGCGACATTGAAATAGGCAGAAACTGCTATATCGACGTCGGCGCGCGCATATGGTCCGGCGGTTCAATCAAGATCGGCGACGACGTCGTGATCGGTCCTGATGTAAACATTTTCGACAACCATACCCATCCGCTCGGTACCGCAGCGCGGCACGCCCAGATTAAAAGCATCTTCACAATAGGGCACCCCCATCAAATTGAGCTTGCTGAGCGCCCGGTTGTCATTGGCGACGGCGCTCAAATTGGAGCGGGAGCGATCATCCTCCGCGGAGTAGAAATCGGGCCCAACGTTATCGTTGCGCCAGGTGCCATCATCAGCAAGAGCATCACCCTTTGACCGGATCAGATGATCCGCATGCAGTCATCACTCGGCCTGCGGTCGTTTGAGGAATTGCACTCTCTGAAAGGGCTACCGCGGTTTGCGGTTTTTGTTCAGCAGTCTGAGCCGCCCGATAATCGGCGTCGGCTACGGGCGCCGTGATGGAACGAGAAGCAAATTGAACGGCATACCCGACGAAGAAGAGAAGAGCCCCGTCCCGACTAATGCGACCGTACGCCATCGAAAGCGCAAGCTCGAACAAAAGCCCGGTCAATATAAATGGCGAGCGCACAGTCAGACTGCCAAAGATCAGCACAGCGAAAGCCGCGCCGCCTACCCAACCGAACTCAATGACAGCCTGTAGGATCGAATTGTGGACTTCCGTAGCCTGTACGCAAGAATGACTCATAAAGGCGTCCAAGCCGCGGCCAAACCATCCGGAAGATGGCAGCAACCCGAACGCATCAACGTAGAGCTGCTTACGAATCCCAATCGAACTATCGCCATCGCATCCGGCCGCACCTGCCAGTTGCTGAAGGTATGTGAATGTGGTGTGCCAGCGGACAACCAGCCCGAGTAATACAAACGCGAGAAGCATAGCACCGCAGAACATAACAGGACGCGAAATTTTCGACGACCGGCCAAGAACAATAGCGATCACCATCGCCACAAAGGCAAAACGCACCTGCGAAGCGGCAAAGATCATGAGCGAAATCGAACACAGCGCAAGTATGATTACCGTCTCAACTCGGCTTAGCCTTCCGTTAATGGCAGCAAACAACAAGAACGCCGCGCAAGTCATAAACTGAACGGGCGCAGCGTCGAACTGGTCGAACAGCAGCGGCTTCCCGTGACGGTCATTCCACTGCACGATCAGCGCATTCGCTACTAAGAGGCTCCCGACCACCAGGACAAGCAATAAAGGGGCGCGGAACCAACGGTCGGGGGTTTCCAGCGGAAATGTTCGCCCTGCCACGTAAGCCCCAAGAGAGAGGCCCAGCAGAACGTACTCTTTCAGAGGCGCGGTTAACCCGTTGCCCCAAGTTGAGCACCCAATCGCCGCTGCAAAAACAAGGAACGCGAGATCCGCCGGAAGCAGCGTCAGCGCGCGCCAATTGCCGCTCATAAGCAGCAATGCCAGCGCCCCGACCATGTAGACGGCCGAAAACCCGGAACCAGCCCCCAACCCATGAGCTAGCACCAAGATCGGCAACTGCCCCAGAAACAGAGCGAGAAAAACCCAATTCAACCGCGACATTTCGAAACTTGACCGCAATATTACGAAACTCAACTAAAGGTTTAATCGCGGCCAAGTCAATCGCATCTTTTGGGTAATCGGCGCCCTAGATAAATCTAATGGTGTAGTTGCAGACGATGGTCGCACCCGGCAACTCTTTAACCGGCTTGGTTGTGGTGGTACGCAGGCCTCGAAATGAAGCGTGCCCCATTATGGTTAGCCAGCACATGAAAGCTGCCTACCGACCTGACATCGATGGCTTGAGAGCTGTTGCGGTTTCAGCCGTAGTCCTGTTCCACGCATTTCCCGGTGCCCTACCCGGCGGGTTCGTCGGCGTGGACATCTTCTTTGTCATCTCCGGATACCTCATCACCGGGATTGTGGCGCGGGAGCTGCGGGACAATACGTTCAGCATCGTGACGTTCTACGAAAGGCGAATACGACGGATTTTTCCGGCCCTAATCGTCGTTCTGGCGGCTACCGTGTTTGTAGGGTTGCGCCTTTTCCTGCCAAACGAGTTGCACTCGCTCGGGAAAAATGCGGCCGCGAGCTCGCTATTCGCGGCAAACCTCATGCTGCTGTCCGAGGTCAATTATTTTGACGTCGACGCACACCTAAAGCCGCTTCTACACCTCTGGTCGCTCGGCATTGAGGAGCAGTTCTATCTAGCGTGGCCCCTGATCTTGTGCGCTCTGCCACGACGCAGGATGCCACTCGCCGCGGCCATCGGCCTTGTTGTGTCGTTCGCTCTCAATTTGGCGTTGGTCGGCGATCACCCGGCGGCGACGTTCTTTCTGCCGTTTACGCGCGCTTGGGAACTGATGGCGGGAGCGCTGCTAGCGTTCGCCCCGGCGCAGCCGAAGGCTATCAAGGAGATGGCCGCGATCATTGGACTAATCGGAATAGAAGCCTCATTCTTTCTATTCACTAACAAGACGACTTTCCCGGGTTGGGCTGCGGCGCTCCCCGTCGCCGGCGCGTCACTGCTGATTATGTCCCAAGGATCTGCCGTAAACCGCGTCCTTTCGATTCGCCCGTTCGTTAGCGTCGGGCTCATCAGTTATTCTCTATATCTTTGGCACTGGCCGGTCCTTGTGTTTCTCCAAGTCTACCTTTTCCGGCCACTCAACGACACTCTAGGATTAACCGCCGTGGTGTTGGCATTGGCGCTGTCGACACTGACCTATTTTGCGGTGGAGCGCCCCCTACGTCGTCAATCCAAAGTATTGCCGATTGGTGTTGCGATGGCCGCCGTGGGCGCGTTCGGGCTATATGCCGCCCTGGTCAAGCTGCCTGATCTTTCCGGTCCGGTTCAAACTATGATTAGCGCGTCCGATGGCGTCGACTTGTGGCGCGTGCACGAATGCATGTTGCTCGATGGCGAACAAGGCGATTTCCGTAGTTGTTCGGAAAGCAAACGACCGCTAATCGCAATTTGGGGTGACTCAACGGCTTCGGCGCTAATTCCCGGATTTAGAAAGTTGCAACAAGACCGCGAGTTCGGGATAGCGCAGCTTACCGTAAGCTCCTGCCACCCATTGTTGATTCAGAACCAGTCTGCCAACCGAAATTGTCTGGAAAAGAATGCGGAGATTGTGCACCGCATTTCCGAGATCAAGCCGGACGTCGTGGTGCTTCATGCGACCTGGGACGTTAACAATAGGGTCGGAACCACCAAACCGACGATCGACGCCCTTCGCGCTGCCGGTGTTCCTCGCATCATAATTCTGGGGCCAGTCCCCGTTTGGCGCGGCGGCCTGCCCAATGCAGCAGTGAATTACTACAGGCGAAGCGGAGCGATCATTCCCGAGCGAACCTCGCAGTTCATCGACAGCGACGCTGGCGACAAGACCATGAGCGCAATATCCGCTGAACTAGGCGTCCAATATGTGTCGGCAAGAAAGGCCATGTGCCGTAGCGACGGATGTCTGACACATGTCAATGGATCTATCACGGCAAGAGACATCATTCATCTTACAAAGGCTGGCTCTGAGTTCCTAATCCAACAGATCGCTCCGCAACTTGGCATCGAGTGACACTTACATCCGACGCGGATACTGACACATCTTGGTCGGCGAATGCTCTAGATCGGCGCCGTCTTGCGCATTTCCTTGATCAGGTCAGCAAACAATCGCCGCTGTTGAATCGCGGCGGCAGAATACCGACCGTGCTTGAAGTTGTGTTGATTCCCCTTAGGCGCTCCCGGCGACGGGCCGCCGTGCATTCTGCAGCGTCCGTTCGGCATCCCCGGCGATTGGCAGGGCTTGCCGCTCCGGGTTCGCGCACCGCATCGAGGTGCCTGCTGCATGTCCAATAGCATGGGGTTGACCCTCCATTATTTTCCCTACCCCCTCCCCGGGGGCACTGGCGATAAAGGCCGCCTGGCCGCCCTGGTAGACGTGCACATGCTCTACGGTGACTTTCTGCTGGCCCCTGTTCCGATGCTTCGCCAGAGCTTCGACCTGGGCCGCGTTTGCTCGTGTCAGCTTGGCAGCGTGCCTCAGGTTCATGTCGCGCCCCTCCAAGGTTTGATCAGGTAGCGAAGCTCTCCGATAGCATTCCATAGCTGCCGCATGCGAAGCGAACAGCTGGGCGGCCATCATGCCTTCAATGACATCGGTAGGCTTCACTCCTGCTAGAAATGCGAGGTTGGCGTAATAGGCGTCGAGACGGGATTTCGCATCCATGCTCTTTCCGTAGAATGCCGCATTGAGCACTTGGTTGCACAGCGCCTGGTTCCATTCGTCATGGTTCGATCCTCCCAAGTGGCCGAGCGTCGGCTTGTTCTTGTCCAGTTCGGGCGGTGGCGGGCAGGAGGCCCGTGGCGCGGCGGTCGTTGGCGCTGTGGTCGTTGGCGAAGCTTCCGACCTGAGCTTTCCGGCACCCGCACGTTTCGGCTTCGTCAATGCTCGCCTCCATTCACCGCCGAGCGGGCCAACATATAGACGGCGGCGCCGATCCAACCGCGCCGGTCTCCTTGAAGCAGGGTCAGCACGTATTCGTAAAACCGGTCGTGACCAACTTCCCGGCAGTGTTCTAGGCCGGCCATCATCAGGCTCTCGTGCCATCGCATATCTTCAATGGCTTCCCCCGTCTGGGCCGCTTCACTCAAATAGACGTCGTCGATAGGTGGGGGGCAGCGGCCGGCCAAGCCCTTAAGGGTCAACTCGAAGACGAACCCGCGTTCCACATCCCCGATCGGCCGGCTCCGAATAGTCATGAGGACGTACAGCAAAAAGACGGCCGAGGCTGTTTCACGCGAGTAGCGGATGGCCGAGAGGCAATGACCGCGCCCGGCATTGAAATCAGTCTCAGGATTGCCCGTGATAGAGGGCGGCGACCAATGATCTAGATAATCCGCCACGTGTCCGCGCGAATCCTGCCCGTCGATGGGCCTGACAAATGACGGTAGATCCGGGTAGAGGTCGGCTAGTTCAAAGCCCTCCGTCGTGGTTATATGGGTCATTGGAACCCCGCGGTTGTCTCTATGCTTCGTATTGTCGTCTGCAGCGCAGCTCTGATTGCCATCATTGCCGGCGTGAAATGGAGCATCAATGGTGCCTTCATCGCGTGGGGCGACGACTGGGGGATGACGATCTGTCTGGTGGGATTTGGAGCGACGTGCCTCATCGCGTACCTGTACGACCGCGCAAATGCTCGTTCTCAAGAAGTGCTGCCGCCAGAGCAGTCCGATCGCCGATAGCCTGCGCTAAGACTTTTTGGGCTTCGTGATTGCGCAGAGCTTCCGATAACGCTAGCAGATAGCGGTCCCGCTCGGAGCCTTGGGCAGACAGAATTCTAGCCACTTCCCCGAACGACTTGGTCGGGTCCGGCCGCATGGCGTTCAGGGCAGCGTTCGCGGTCTTCTTTGCTCCCGTCGCCAACAAGCCCGTCACGCTCATGTTCGGGTTAAGAAGCGGAGTTTCGCTTGAGGGCTCAGGCTTCATGGCACGCGCCGCAGCCTGGCGCTGCGCAGTCTGCGAATTCTCCACGACCTTGTTATAGGTGTCGCGGAATTTCAGATTGCGATCCACCGAGGCCGCAAGTTCGTCGGCCGCCTCTTGACCGTGTACGGTCGCAATCTTGGCTGTATTCCAGCCGCCCTCACCCTGCAACTCACCTCGGAGGGCTTGCAGGTCGTTGGCTTTGGTGCCAAGCACGCGCTCGATATTGCCTCGGCTTCCCTTCGCGAAGGCGATCTGCTCGCCAGGCTCGAGCGCGTCAAATTCGTTAGCAAAGCGTCCGGGCGATGGTGTGGTCTTGCCGGAGCCAAGGTACTGAGTGCCAGCTTCTACCGCCTCACCACGTCGGGCCAGTGCTGCTGATTGTGCGTTCGCGCGGGCATAGCCCGGCACCTGCTCCTCAAGCGCGTTGTTGAGCAAGCCGCGGAACTGTTGCAGCGCGCCCTGTCGCTGCTGCAGCGCACCGGCCGGAATGCCTAATCCTGGTGCGTCGTAGTTTATGACGGCGTCCAACTCGCCCTTCACTTTATGCAGGATGTCGGCTCGGTTCTGAGAAACCGGCACTTCGTCAAAGATCGGCTGCCCGGTTCGCGGGTTCACTTCCTGATGCCCGAAAGCATCCAGTCGCGGCCGACGCTCCGTTGTCATCATCATGTTGCGGAGGTTTTCGAGCGCGCGGCGCTCGTTACCGACCGAGCTATCAATCGCATGGTCCAACTGTCTTAGGATCGGCGCCGTCTGCACGGCAGGAGCGTTGTCCAAGGCAGCTGGGTAATTGACATTATCGGCCGCCGATCGGCGTGCCCGGATCGCATTTGTCACATCCTGCGGATCCTCAGCGGGGCCAAGCACCCGCTCAACATCATCCCCAATGCGCTTGTTCGTGCCCTCGTTTCGGCGAGCAAGTGCGTTGACCATCAGCGAGCGACCCTCGTCGCTATTGAGCGTGGCACCCTGAGCCTTGCCCAGCAAGGCTGGTCCTGAATCCGCCAGGATGGCATCTGGTCCGAGCTCGTCCAACCGGGAACGCACCGCTGCCGGGGTGTCGGCAGCCAGCGCCGCGGCGAGCTGCCTGGTTGCTGGCCGCGAAATGCCGTCTCCCTTCAGCAGCGCTGCAGTCACAGCGTTGTAGGCAGCGCCAACAGCTTTTGCGGTGCCAGGAAGTAGGCCGCCAACAAGCAATCCCACACCCGCGCCGTTCCGCGCCCGTCGGAGGGTGTCCGGTAAGTCCGTCAAGTCTGGAGCATCCGACACACCTTGCGTGCCGCCGAACATCGCGCCGGTGCCCCCTCCGAGCAGCGTCTTTGCAAGCAGTCCCGTCCCTTTTGCCGCAGCGCCGACAGCTCCAATCGGCAGCATCGCCCCACCAACCAGATGCGCGGCCGTGTTTGCAATCGGCGCTTCCTCGAGCTTCTTATCCTCAGCGCGCTGCTTTTCGAGGTTGCCGGCATAGTCGCCGCGCTCCCCGCCGATGCCGGTCAGAGCCCCCATGCCGGCCGCGAACCGATCCATGAACGGGATGCCATTGGCGACGGCCCGGACGCTGTTATCGATCGCGCCCATGGTGTGGCCCATCTGGTCACTATAGGACATCTGAGGCGCCGCGAGGGGCTGCGTCGTCGCGCCGGTCGCATTGCCCATCGCATCGAACGCTGGCATCTCCTCGCCCGCCGTCCGTGCTGACTCTGTCGCGGTTTTCCGGGCTTTCGGTCCACCGAACTCGCGAGCCATCACCGACGTGATCGTCGCATCAGACGTGCCGGCGGGAAATTCGACCATAGACCCATCAGGCGCCTGAATTTGCACGGTCATTCAAGCGCCCCCGTCTCAGGGTTATAGCGGCGGATTTTCTTCATGTTGGCTTCGTGGCCGGCAGCGAGGCCCTTGTTCGTTCCGCCACTCTGGAATTCGGGCAGTGTATAGCTCTGGGTCAAATCCTGGCCGGTCACGGGATCGTGGATGTGGTGCGTCTCGTCGTAGTCCCGGATGATCTTCTCGATCTTCGCTGGATTAACGCGTTGGCCTGCGCCGACTGCTTCGGCCGCCGCAGTCCGGATGGCATTGCCAACCGCGACGTTGCGCTGCTCGATCTGGGACTGGATGCCGATCAGTCGCTGATTGCCCGTGATCGACATTTCAAGGCCCGGATTGGCTTTCAGGTAGTTCGACATTTCGAAGTTCGTCACTCGCGAGCCCATCGCGCCCTTGGCTTGCGCGCCCGCGATCTGGCGGTTGAACTTGGTCAGGAATTCCTTATCGGAAATGCCCTTCTCGTTAATCGGAGGCTCGAGGCCGAGGGCCGCAGCGCCGGCATTGATGGTCTTGGACAGTTCAAGCGCCTGCGCGTGCCCCATGCCGCCCGTCGTGCCGCCGTTCTTCTGGATGGCGTCCACAGCGGCCTGCATGGCAGCGAGATCGCGCGCTCGCGCTTGCGCATCCTCAACGCCGTTCGACAAGGCGCTGTGAGACTTCGCAATCCCCTCACCCATGACGGTATCGTATTTATCCGGGCCTTTGGTATCGACGTTGGTCGTGACGTTGGTTGCAGCAGCTCGCGCCTTTGCCGTCGAGAACGTGCCGTAGTCCATCGGCTGCGGCGCTTCGGGCGTCGGCTGGAAGGTCTTCAGGTAAAACTGATACTCCTTGGCGCTGTTGGGCAGATCGGTACCCTTTGCTGCCATCGCGCTTGTCAGGTAAGCGGGATCGGCGGGCCCCCCAGGAATAGGCTTGTAACCGCCCGGATTGGCCGGATCAGCCATGAAGCCAGCTGGCGTCTTGTCAGCAGCTCGAGCAGCAGCCTGCTTCTGGAGCTCGTAAGACGCAGCCCAATGCTTGTCCTCAACCGCTTGCCGCGCTTGCTGAGCCTGCATGTCGGCAACGTGTGTAACGGCCTGCGTCTGTGCTGGAGAGGCCCAAGGATTGCTTGCAAGAGAAATCATATCGCCCGGAGAAACCTTGCCCCCGGCTCCAAGTGCCGCCGCAAGTTGTTGGGCGCGCGATTGAGCACCTGCGCGCCCCTGCTGCTCCTCGTTGGCCGCCGCGCCGCGCTGAAAGCCGCCGAGCACGCCGGCAAAGCCACGATTAAGCGCGGTGATCCAGCCGCCACCGGGACCGCCGGCCGCAGGCGTCGAGTCCATCCCCTGCTTCATCAGCGCGTCAGCCAACGCCTGCTTGCGCTGAACTTCCTGAGGTGTACCGCTGGTATCGATCGAGTAGTCAATCAACGCAGGAGCATATAGCTTCCGCTTGACATAATCCGGCGTGAGGTCCGCTTGGACGCCGGGCGAGCTGACGGAGTAATCACCAGGAGCGGGCATCAGGCAACTCCCGCGAGTTCGGCAGTGTTGATGCCGTCAGCCTTCAATCGCTCGATGATGCTGCGTCGGATGAACTCTGACTTTGTCTTGTAGTTCCCAAGCACGGTCAATGCAGCGACTCCCCTAGCGGCTTTGACTGTGGAGTTTCTGCCGCGAGAGCGGCAAGTGCGATGAGAAATTGTCCGATCTTCCGATAGCTCTCCGTGTTGAGCCGCAGTTCGAAACACTGACCATCATCAGTGACGACCGGCACCAATAGAACTGCGTCTGCGTGAAGTGGCTTCAAAAGCTCCACGTCTCCAACTTCAGAAATTGAAACCATCATAGCTTCACCATCACGTTCCAGAACGATGTAGGCTGCATGTTGTTGTGAGACCCACCGCCGGTATTGTTCGACATCGAGCTGACCGAACCGCTTGCAGTACCGGTGGAAGCGATATGCGAAACCGTGCCGCCGGAAGCTGCGATACCCATTGCTGAGCCACCTGCGACGGCAGAAACAGCGGTGCTGTCACCCGCATTGCTGGCAACGAAATTAGTGCTGGTGACCGTTGCGCTAAACGTCGATGAGGCGGACGAGGTAATGGTAGGTATTTGGGAGGCCGCAAGCGTGACAACCTCTGTGCCGTAATTTTGTCCGAGTGCCCACGTCCCGGCAGGACCGCCATTGCTGCCTGCGGATGCAAGTGCTCGGCCTAGCACTTTAGTCAAAGAGATTTGGCAGTTGGATGCCCAAGCGGCCGAGGCACTTCCTTGTGCTGCACGAGTTGTTTGTGCACCGCCTCCAGCGGCATACAGGATCGAAAAAGTATCGGAAATATTATTGAAAATCAGTGTGAAAAGGGCTTGCGTATCGGCATTTGCCCGAGTTGACGCGCCAGATGTCGCACTGCCGATCGTGCCGTCATTGCACATCACCCAGCCGGGATCTGCGACGCTCTTTAACGTAAACTTGCCGTCACCGGTCGAGAAGAAAGCACCCGTGGTTGTATCGACGTAGTTCTTGGTTGCCGCGTCCGTCGAGACTGTCGGATCGGCCATCCCCGTGATTTTGTTGTTGCCCATGGGAAGGGCAGCCTGCATCGCCGACCGGCCAAGACGGTCAACCGAGTTCGTGATTTCCGTCCCCACATCTGTTATGAGGGTATTGAAAGCCGTGGATGAGATCGTGGTACCCGGTACTGCAGCTGTATTAGCTGGCTGCAAGTAGGTCCCATTCGCCTGGCGCGCCACGTTATAGCGCTCCCGGCAGTTGTGCGGGGTCGATGCCGTCAGCTTCCAGGCTCGAGAACAGGCTGCGGCGAACATACTCGCTCGAAGTCATCATCTTGCGTGCCGCCGCAACATCTACCGCCGACGGCAGAGCCCCCGGGCATCGAATTTGTAGCTTCGCGTTGAACGCCGGCCGTGCGTGAATGTCTTCATCATCCCGCACAACCGAAGAATGTTCGGTCATGTTGAACCTCTCGAAGGCGAAGAAATCCTCCGCCGCGTGCGATTTACTGGAATGACCGGCTAACGTGCCGAACGGGCCTGTTTGATAGGACCATATCGAGAGAAGCCGCTGATTTGGCCTCTCGATACTTTTGCTGCTGTCGCTCTGGCGTTTGATTACCTGCGAAGCAGCGCCAATAGCTACGTACTATGTCGGCGGTGTAATCTCAATGCACTGACAACACGCCTTGAACGTTCTGAGCGTTGTGGACGCTATTTTACTCTTTGATGTTGTCCAGCTGTTCGCCCTCATCGAAGAGCGACGTTCGCAACAGCTCGCCAATGCCTTGGCTGCGGTAGTAGCGAGCCACAATCTCCGCCTTGCGCTCGCCGGCATGGTACGCGTCGAGAGCCCGGAAATCGCCATCCAGATACATCGCCAGTGCGACGCGACTGACGACCCAAGGTCGGCCGCCGTCGATTTTCCGGCCAAGCCCATATTGCGCTATGCGGCGCTTCAGAGTTGGTTCTGTCAGGCCCGTGATGTTCGCCGCCTGCTGAACCGAAATTGATTCGAGACCATGAAAGGGTTCCAGGATCCTCTTGGCGTCAGACATCGAGCTCTCTACCCCCACTATTTTAGACCCTGGCAAACGATGATCGGCAGTCATGGGACCTCCGAGATCAGAATGGCATCCGCCTGATTGGGGCACCGCCAATAGGTGAGGACAGCTGCCGATCGGCGCCGGATCGTCGCGGCACCATCAGTCAAGGCAACGACATCCCCGCCCTGTACGAACAGGATCAGGCCCCACCTTCCAACCCGAGTCCCCGGCGCTCCCGGGTGCACGCCGAACAAGTCGAGCCCTGTCCAGCCGAGCTGCTGGGCAGCATTTCCCCACCGCGTCAAAAAAATTCTGGCGTCAGAGACCATCTCGTACCAACGATCGGACGAGAGCCAATCGACTGGATCGCGCCGATTCAGCTCCGTCAAAATCGCATGCCATTCGGCTGGCACGCCGCCCTGGAATATGCCCGCTGTCCCCTCTTGCGATTGACCGGTGGCGGCGGGGACATCGGGGACACACTTGGCAAGAGGCTGTAATCGCTCGCTTTTCCTGTCCCCGATCGATGACGCAACTTGTCCCCGTTCGAAATGTATTGGGGACACTGACGCGTAGCCACTGGGGACAAAAAAGCTATTGTCCCGCAGCGACTTGTTAGATTTGTCCCCGCTGCCACCTGTGTCCCCACTTGTTTTGATCAGGGCCACGATGTCCCGGGAGAATGCCTCCAAGTCATGCTTCATTTGCATCCTCCAGAAACGTTGAGCGGATGTGGTAGAGCCGCTGCTTCCCGAACTCGGGCACGCGCACACTCTTGGAGCTACGTCCTTCCTCCCCGGCGTCGATGTAACCCTTCTGCTTCATGACAGCGGCTGTTCGGCGCGGGTCGAACCCGGAGCAGACCTCTTTCCAGGCTGTGGTCGTGACGAAGTAGTCCCAGCCATCGCCCACTTGATCGCGGAAGCCGGCCACGTCGCGAACGGGGATCCTCGATTGCGTTTCCTCCCAAGCCGGGATGAAGCGCGCCATACCGTTCGCCAGCAGGAATGTCCGGACTTGCTCAATGCAGTCGCGCGTTTCGGCTGCATCGTGGCCACCACGGACGGATAACCACTGCTTGAAGCACGTCGCGCAGGCTGCCACTGCGTCACCGCGCTCCCACGGCGCTATCCCATACAGCCAGGCAACTTCCCCGCCTGCAGCGATCAATCCGAACCGTTGGGCAACTCGCTCGACCTGGCCATCGGCGCCGTCCGGCACGTGCGCGTTACAGAACGCATTCACGACATCTGGGACAAGCTTTTGGATCCTGTCGATCTCGGGAACGATTGCTGCAAGATATTCGCGGGAGGCTACGCCGTAATGCCGCTGCGTCGCGTCACGGAGATGACGGGCAAGCGCCTCAGGTGACGGCAGACCGTGAAGTTCCTCGAACATACCCATGCCGGCGCCAGCATCGGCCGATACGTCAACAATCCGGATTTGCTGTCCAGCCGCGAGCCGCCGTCCGCGACCATCTTCGGCGACCTTGTCGGCGAGTCCGATTTCCCCCGACGACAGAAACAGCAGGCGCCACCTTGCGGCGCGTCGGGCTGAACCATCACGAGAGCTTCGCGACTTCCCCGACCCGTTGGCGAGCATGTAAGCGGCCTCCCCAGCGTCTTTGGCCGCGAGCTGGGAAAGCTCGTCGAGGCAGAGGAGCGTATCGGAGTGACTGAGGCATACGCCTTCCAGCCCGTTGGCGGTTGCTCGCCATGAGCGGACATAGCCGTTCGTATCGCCACCGCCCCAGACGCTCCCCGCCACGTGCAACGCCGTGCTCTTGCCGGTGGACGAGGCACCCTTGAAATGGATGCCGCCGCCTTCGGCCGAGGACGGCCCGATGAGCGGGCCTGCGAACGCTGCGGACAGCGCCAACACGAGTCGACTATTGCCGACTGCGTATCGTGCGACATTCTCCTGCCAACTCTCGAGCGTGCCGGATAAACGGAATGAGTGCTCATGGGCGGTAGCGCTTTGCAGGAGCAACATGTCCCGATTGTCAACGCCGAAACAATCATCCGGCAAGACAAACGAGTTGCTGTGCCAGCCAACCCGCTGGGTAGCTCGAGCCCGGTTCGGCGATCGAACCTGAAGCAGGAACGAATTGAAGAGCCCCCGAGCAGTCTGGCTTGGCGCGATGTAGAAACCACCGTCCATCAGGATCCGGCGAGCTTCTGACCCATCGCCTGCCAGTGTCGATCGCGGGAGCGCGAACTGATGGTCGCGGTCGTCATGATCCTTCCAGTGCAGGAGAACACCCCAGCTTGCGCCATCGGTATCCCGTGTCTCGGCCAGCACGTCGAAATGTCCGGCTATCAAGAGCGCCGGCTTATCCAGGTCGTCGGGGTTCTGGTACATCAATCCGCGGTCGGAGAAGCTGTAACCGAGGGGCAAGGACACCTTCCGTTCAGACCGTGCAAGGATGTGCTGCTCCCCGACGTCGAGTTCTGGCGCTAAGGTCGCGCCCCACGTCTCCACGGTTTCGACGCGCCGGATCAATTCTTCAAACGATTTTCCGAGTGCAAACCAATCGGACACGTCCTGTTTGTTCGCGAGTTCTGGGAAATGGATTACCCTTACGCTTTCGGCGACGGTCGCCGCCAACGCAGCCTTCTCCTCCGCGTGTCGGCGTCCTTCGGCGTCGTTGTCAGCCAGGATCACGACCATTCGGCCACTTAGGTACCGCTCGCATCCCGGCGGCAGCCCGTCACCGGTGCCGCCGAAGGTGAAGGCGGTGCCACCACGCTCTGCAACGGAGTCCACGTCCTTTTCACCCTCAGGCCAGAAGAGCGGGGCATCGGAGGCAAACGGATCGACGTCGCTGAAATACGGGACGGAACGAAAGCTCTCCGGCTTGCGATACTGCCAACCAAATTCCCCATCGCCATTCACAACCCGAAAGACATTGAAGGCGCTATCTTTGGTGATGACCTTGATGCGAACGGGGACACCTCCTTGACGGTAGATGTGCCGACGCTTCTCCCCGTCACGCACGCGCGGCCCCTCGTCGCCCGCAACGATGAACCTTGGCTTGCCGTCTTTGTCGGGCGGCATGCGAGCGGGAAACGCCTGCGGCGGGGTGGCTGCCTCCTCGGGCGTGGCGGCGACGGAAGCTGGCTTTTTCGACCTCATCTCCCGAACGTTGCCGGTCAAGCTGGTTGATGCAGCAGTCGGCTTGACGTTCAGCATCGCGCCGATCTCGCGTGCCGCCTCGACCTTGGACTTGCAATCGAGGTAAGCGACCAGATCGATAATGTCGCCGCCCTTATCGCCGGTCGCGAAGTCGGACCAGACGCCCGTCGTCAGGTTTACCTTGAAGCTGCCGGGGCGCCCGTCGTTGCGCGTCGGATTCCGGGCCACCCACTCGTTACCCTCCGAATATCCGTCCGGCAGGAGCCGCGGCACGATGATGTCGAGCGCACCGAGTGCGGCCGAACTTACCGCTCTGAAATCGACACGATCCACACTTGCGAAGCTTTGACTGATCGCACCCATTATGCCGCTACCTCTGCTGTCACCACCGTCACGGGCGTCTCGAGGCGATACCGCCCATGCGTTCCCGGAAATTCTCCCTTATGACCTTCGTAGTCCGTCGAGATGTTCAACCCGGCCTTCCGAAGTTTGTAGATGTAGTGGGACCACCGCGGCGCCGGGTGGTCGAGGGTCGTCAGTCCGCGCGCACCTGCGTTGACGAGCTTTCGCAAAGCCCACGCTTCGCGTCCGGTGAAGGTCTGTTGCGTTCCGCTGGGCTTTCGGATGGTGATGTTGCTCATTGCTCCACCCCCGTGCCGATACCAGCCAGGTTTGCAACGAGATCCGCGAATGCGGGATGCACGCGATATCGGCGTGCGACGAAGTGTCCTGCCGGAGTGGCCGGGCGCAGGACAACGACCCGCCAGGAGAACAGCGGCAGATCGGAAACCGGTTGAGATTTACAGGTTCGTTTGGTATAGGTCTTCATCAAAGCTTCTTTCTGAGAAGGCTCGGTTACACGTCTGTCCCGCCACAGGATTGGGACGTGTCGCCGGGCTTTTTCTTTTGGGAGTTAAGCGACACACCGGACTTCAGAGGTCGATCGCACCAACGGGCCGATCTTTTTCTTTGCCCAAGCGTCGAGGCCGGAGACCGGATACAAGGGAAATCGCCCGGCGAGCCGAAAGGGAGGCCCTTCCGAACTGACGCAGGCAAGCTTCGCGAGTGTCTTGGGAGAACAGGGAACGTTGTACGTGTCTGTCACGTACTGAGCCGCTTCCTTGCGTCGAAGGTGGCGCTCATGGGGAGATGTTTCGTCGGTGTCCATTGTGGTCTCGCATCATCACGGATCAATCTCCGTGGGTGCGAGGTAATTGGACGATCCGAAAATGCGCCGTAA
This sequence comes from Bradyrhizobium sp. USDA3010, assembly GCF_056429065.1. Lineage (NCBI taxonomy): Bacteria > Pseudomonadati > Pseudomonadota > Alphaproteobacteria > Hyphomicrobiales > Nitrobacteraceae > Bradyrhizobium > Bradyrhizobium sp. USDA3010. The sequence continues at coordinate 64,148 of NZ_JBWJZD010000029.1, read as the reverse complement.
AGATGCGCGGATAATGCGCGGCGGAAGTTGCGGCTGATTTAGATCGGCATATTTGCCGCTGATTACTCCGCCTTTTCTCCCCGCTTGCGACCGCCGAACTTCTTTATAAGCTTCCTGACGCGCTCACGGCTGACGCCGTGCTCTTTCATGTGCTCGATATCTTGTTGTGCGGTCGGCACGTACCCCGCCGGCTGTTGCGCTCGCCATCTCTCGAACGCTGGCTCTATTTCACGCTCAGCAATCCGACGTTTGGTGGCAAGGGGCCTAGGCTTAACTTCGGCGGCTTCCTCATTCACACTGATGTCGTCCGCATCGAGCGTCTCAGCGGCATCTTCGACGCGTGCATTCAGGGCGCGAGGCACCTTTTGGTCTGGACCTAGCGGCCAAAGCTTTTTGACCTCTGCCCGTGCAAATTCCACGCCTCGATAAACCCGATCGGGACCAACTAGCATCGCTCTGCCGGATGGCTCCTTCCCGCGGCGCAACCTGGGCCAAAGATAGTGCGGAATCTCAGCCATCTTGCCATCAAAGTCATTTGCATGGGCACATTCCAATCCTGTCGCCTGGATCTTGCCTTCCCCAGCAGCAAGCCAAAGTTCGTCGATCGAAAAATCCGGAGGAATATCCTCGCTACGGATTCTCATTTCGAGACCGTGCCAAGACGAGGGGCCCCATGGGGTAAGACGCCATTCGCCTTTCCTTAATCGACGATCCAGATCTGGGTCATTTGGCGCGACGTCGCCAGTTTCCAGATTTCGCAAAGCAAGTCTGCCTACCTCTGCCAACGCGGCAGGATCGGTGTAAAAGATCCAATCAGCACATTCATCTCGAAAGGTGTCCCACTGTTCGCTGACACGGCCAAGGTCCCCCCAGACAATCCAAGCAATTGTCATAGTGATCGACCAGTGTGACAGCTTGTCAGGATCGTATCTCTGCTCGACAGGCCTTATCCGACGCGCCAAGGCCTCCTCTCTCGAGCTTGGAGGAATATCGTTCTCAAACATCGTTGGTCCTCCGCAAGGACACGTCCGCATGGTGACGACGCGGCAGGCTGGTGCGGACCAGCTTTTCGGGAGCTACCCTAGCCGCGCCGATAGATTATGCCTTTCGGAGCTGAACCACTTTCTGCGATTTCCGTCCTGACATGACATCATCGATATGTCTGGCGATACGATCGGCTGCTGCAAGGAGCGCCGAATCGATCTTGTGAATATAGCCCATGGTGACATTCCCCTTCTTGGAATGACCAATGAGCGCCTTGATCGTTGGTAGGGTGTAGCCAAGATCCTCGGCAGTCGAACTGAAGGAATGCCGCAGGCCGTGGCTAGTGATGCCTGGCACTTCCTTCGCGGACATCTTCTGCAACCATCGCGTCAAGCCAGTGTGGTGTTTGACCCCGGTCGTGATGGCAGGAAACACATACTTCGATTTGGATTTCGCTATGGCGGTCTTCAGCACTGCAATGACGGCCGGCCCAACTGGACGGATGCTCTTGCCGGACTTGCTGTCTCCTAAACGAAGAGCCATCCCGACTGGATCGACCTCGGTCTTTAGCAGCCCCTCTACCTCATCCAGCCGGCAGCCCGTCATCGCGGACGTCCGGCTCGCGAGGACACGCTGCCAATGCTCGCCGTTTGCCTCAGCCGCGGCGAGACACTTTCCCAGACGGCGATACCCTGCGTCATCCAGCCGCCATTCCCGGGTCTGATCCTTCGGCCGCCTGATGCCTTTGATCGGATTGTCCGGCCGGTAGCCTTCATCGACCGCGTAGCTGAATATCCCGCCGAGAAGGCCGATTGTTCGGGCGGCAGTACCCTTTCCGCCTTTCACAATTGCCCTGCCCCGAGTTTTTGTCTTCACGTCCGCAGCCGACTTGCCAGCGATGATGTCGCGCTGGAGACCCTTGGCATCGGTGGACGTGAAGCCCTTCACGGTTTTCTTTCCCACCAGCTTGATGATGTGACGCTCGATGCGCCCCTTGTCGCTGTACAGCGTCGTCTCACTCTTCGTTTCCCCGCGGCGAGTGAGGATCAGGCCACGTTCGGCTTTGTCCAGGTATTCCCTGCAGAGTTCCTCAACTGTCATTGCCCCACGGGCGAGCTTCTTACTCTCGACAGGATCTGCGCCCCTCACAACGTCCGCCAAGGCAAGCTTGGCGTCCTTTCGAGCCTCTTCCGGCGTCAGAACACCATAGCGGCCCAAGGTAAGGCGGCGGCTCCGGCCATTAGCATTCCGGTACTGGACAATGAAGGATTTGGCCCCGCTCTTCTTCACCCGCAGGCCGAACCCGGGAAGTTCGTCATCCCATAGGAAGACGTCGGGCCCCTTGGTCTCGGCGGCGTCGACCGTCCTTTTGGTCAGTTTGGGCATTTTCCCTCAGGTAAGCGCCGGGTAAGCAAGAGCCAGAAAACGAGGGAAATCGCAGGTAATGACCGTAGCCCCCAAATCAGGCTGTTCCCAGCCTACATCTGAGGGCAATCAATTCCAAGGGATTTCGGGTAAGCAGGGGTAATCTGCCCACCTTTGCCCTCCGAAGGCAAAGGTCACACGTTCGAATCGTGTCGGATGCGCCACTTCGATTTTTTGTCCGCTTCGATGTCCGGCCATGGTGCCGGCCGATCTGCCGGTTTCCAGCAGACCGGCCTCGCCTCAATGATGAGCCGACACGCTCTTCATGCATTGGGACATGAGATCGGCACCGGCAAAGTGGCCGATATCCCCCAGGCTGACCATGCCGACCATCCGTTTGCTCTTGTTGATGACAGGCAGCCTTCGGATCTTCAGCGTCTCCATGTGATGCACCGCTTTCGCCAGATCGTCGTCTTCCCGGCAGCAGTGGATGCCTTCGGTCATCACATCGCGCGCTGTGGTGCGCGCAGAGTTGAAGCTCTTGCTCGCAAGACCTTTGCAGACGAGGTCGCGATCCGTCACCATCCCGATCAGACGATCGTCTTGCCCGACCGGAATGCAGCCGACGTCGTGCCCTTGCATCAATTTCGCGATTTCAGTGATCGGGGTATCGGGGCTGACCCAATCGACGCCCTTGTGCATCACATCCTTGACCTTCATGGAGGACCTCCCTTGCAAGGCAGCAGCCCCCTCGATTGCAACTATACAGCAGATCGGGCGTGACCGCATGCGTGCGTGCTGCGCTCTGGTCAAGGCGCAGCGACAGGTGGTCCGGCTATCATGCCCTCAATCGTGCGTACTGAAGCGGCCGTGCAGGGAACCGGCGGTCAAGCGCGCGAATTGCGCACGACCGAGATGAAGCAACGTCTCATGATCGCCGGCTTCGATATAGATCTCGGGCTGCATCTGGATGCTGTCATCAACAATAACGTCGAGCCCGTAGCAGATGCCGGCGGCGGGAACCGCCCCATGCGCACAGTCCGCGAACAGCCGATCGATTTCGCTTTCAGCGGCCATGGCGATATCGTCGCCGAAGCTCGCCCTCAGATCCGCCAGCCTGAGATGATGCGATGCCGGCAGCACGGCGAGCAAGTAGCCGCCATTGCGGCGCAACACAATGGCCTTGGCCAGGCGATCACCCGGGACGTGACATGCCTGGGCGGTCAAAGCTGACGACATCGTCAGCACATGCGGGATTTCGTCGTACGCGATGTTTTCCGCTGCGAGATATTTGTGCAGTGTGGGAGAAATGGTCATGGCATCACCTCCGGTGCGACATGCAACCATCCACCGTGGTCCCTGCCCGCCGCACGATGGGCGGCTGCGTGGTTCTCAACGCAAAATATAAGCCTTGCTGCAGGACACTGCAATTCGATCGCTAGTTTGGGCGCCGCGCCAGGTTCAAGTTCCGGGCCTTGTCCAGATTGCGGGCCTCTGCCAGCGCGGCCGCGCTCGGCAAGAGGGCCGACGCGAGGTCGGTCTCGGTGAAATCGGCGCCGGCGAGATTGGCGCCCGATAGATCGGCTCCCGCAAGGTCAGCCTTGCTGAGGTTGCAGTTCGCCAAATTGGCGTTCTGCAACTGCGCGAATTCAAGATCGGTGCGCGCGAGATTGGCGCCGCTCAGATCCGCATTCCGGAGATCGGCGGATTTGAGCACGCCACGCATCAGCCCCATCGATTGGTTGCGCATATCGGCGCCCAAATCCGCGCCCGCGAGTTTGGCCCCGATCAGGCCGGCACCGGATAGATCGGCGGTGATGCGAGCGCCGCTCAAATCGGCGCCGCCAAGCTTGGCGCGCTGCATCTGCGTGCCGAGCAGCGATGCCTTGACGAGGGACGCCCCCGTCAGATCTGCGTCGATGAGCCAAGCCTGGTTCAGTATGGCCCGATCGAAGCGCGCGGCTTTCAGATTGGTTCGGTTGAGCTTGACGAGATGAAGGTTGCCACCGGAGAAGTCGAGGCCCGAGAGATCGAGGTGCGACAGCCGCTTTCCCTCCAAATCTACAGTGCGTCGGTCCCCTTGAGGCGCGGCCTTGAGGAGCGCGTCGACCTCGGCGCGCGTCATCTCCGACGTCGTCATCTCGGGACTGTCGAGGTCGACGCTGCGCAGCATGTCCTGCGACATGGCGGCAATCGGATCAACGAGCAGCGCCGCCATCGATACAAGGGCAAATGCGAGATGAGGCCGCATCGCCGTCTTTCCGCTTTTGAGGTATCGCCTCTCGCATCTTCGCGCCGGCCGCGCCGGCCGCGCCGTGGAGACGCGCTTCCAGCTTCAGAGTATGAGACCGGATCACGATCCTGGCAATGCTCGTGACCGTTTCGTGAAGGAACGGGGCCTCAGGAGGTCGTGCTTTCACGAGATCGGAGATTCGCGTCAGGGGTCCGCTCCGCCGCGAAACTCACAGTTTTGGCAGCGAGACAACGGCCGACGCGAACCGGCCGCGCTTCTCAGCCTCGGCTCAGCAGTTGCCAGGTCGACGTGGCATGGGCGATCGGCTCGCCGGACGCAGCGGATGCCTGGGATTGCACGAAGAAGGTCTTCCGGCCGCGCTTCAGGAAGGTCGCGTGACAGGTCACCCGCCCATCGCGGACCGCGGCGAGATATTGCACCTTCATCTCGAGCGTGGTGCCGGCACCCGCGACGTGATTGACGAGATGTCCCATCGAGATATCGAGCGCGGTCGCAAGGACCCCGCCGTGCAGCGTGCCTTGCGGGTTGAACAGCGGCGTCACGACATCGAAGGAGACGACGCACGCCTCGCCCTGGTAGGCGATCTCCAGGCCAAAGAAGCGCGACAGGAAGAACGACCCGAACTCCTGCCGCTCGTCCGCGACGGCGCGACGCATCATCTGCTCGGCGATATCTCTCATGACGACACTCACATGACGACTCAAATGGGCGATCGCACGAAGCTCCGTCCAAAGTCTCCGAACGCGCCTTCGACCGCGAATCTCTCGAGCCGATCGTCGGTCCAGCCGCGCCATTCCGCAAGCACCTCGCGCGTGTGCTCGCCGAGCATTGGCGGTGGCGTGGAAGGTGCCGGCGGTTCGTCGCCGAACCGCGTCGGCCGGGCGATGAACCTCACATCTCCTGCGGCCGGATGGCGGACGGTCTGGACCATTCCGCGCTGCGTGAGTTGCGGCGTCTCGCAGACCTCGCCGACCGACTTGATCGCGCCGCACGGAATGCCGGCCACGGCGAGCGCCTGCAGCCAATCGGCGCGCCTCCTGCCGGCGAAGATGGGGGCGAGGATCGCGACGAGCTCGTTGCGGCTCGCCGCGCGCTTCGGGGCAGTTTCGAAACGCACGTCGTCGCGCAGCTCCGGACGGCCGATGACATCGCAAAAGGCCGCCCAGAACTTGTCGTTCGCGACCCCGACATTGATCCAGCCGTCGCTCGCCTCGAACGGCTCGTACGGGCTGATGGTTGGATGGACGTTGCCCCGGCGCCTCGGGCTTTGTCCTGAGGCGAAATATATGCCGGCGTTGAATGTCAGCAGCGATGCCATGGCGTCGAGCATGGAGACGTCGACCCGCCCACCTTCGCCCGTCCGGTTCTTCCGCATCAGGGCGGCGAGCACCGAATGCGACGCATACAGGCCGGTGACGAGATCGGCGATCGAGGTGCCGACCTTGGTCGGCGGCCCGATCGGATCACCGGTGATGTCCATCACGCCGGATTCGCCCTGCAGGATCAGATCGTAGCCGGGGCGCAAGGCGTCCGCACCGGTGCGGCCGAACCCCGAGATGCTGCACAGGATGATGTCCGGCTTGCGGGCACGCAGCGCGTCGAAGCCGAGCCCCCATTTGTCGAGGGTACCCGGGCGAAAATTCTCGATCACGACGTCGGCGGCGGATGCAAGATCGAGCACCGCGTCGCGGCCCGCCGGCGATTTCAAATCGATGGCGCAACTGCGCTTGTTGCGGTTCACCGACAGGAAATACGCGCTCTCGCCGCCGATGAATGGCGGCCCGTAGCGGCGGCTTTCGTCGCCTTGCCGCGGATCCTCGATCTTGACGATGTCGGCGCCGAGATCGCCGAGATGCATCGTGGCAAAGGGGCCGGAGACCACCCGGCAGAGGTCGAGGACCCTGATGCCCGACAGCGGCTCGCGATCAGACGATCGCATCGGCGAGGTCCTTCATCGACGGCACCAGGATATCGGGCTGGTGCGGCGTGATGCCGAACGGGCGGCTGCGCCGGTCGATGAAGGCCGTTCGCATGCCGGCGGACTTGGCGCCGATGCAGTCGAAGGCATGATTGGCCACGAACAGCACCTCGGCCGGCTTCACGCCCATGATCTCGGCTGCTTTGGTATAGGTCGCGACGTGCGGCTTGAACGAATTGGCCTCGGCCACCGAGATCACGCGATCGAACGGGACCTTGTGGTACTGCTTCGCGGTCTCGAGCATGTCCGGATCGCCGTTCGAGAGCACCACCAGTTTGTACTTGGCTTGCAGCCGCGCGAGCGCTTCCGGCACTTCCGGAAACGGCGCCAGCTTCTCGATCTCGCCGACGAGATAACGTACCTCGTCCATCGTGTAGTCGATCTTGGCGCGGTCCATCACGTGCGACACCGCGCGATGCCCGATCTCGCGATAGGGCGTGTGCTCGCGATGCAGCAGCGCATCGATCATCGAGTTCTCGAAATGCGTGCGGCGCCACCATGTGACGAAGGAATTCGCATCGCCTTTCCAGCCCTTCTTCTGAAGGAATGGCGCCGCGATCCTGGTCAGGCCGCCCTGCATGTCGACGACGGTGCCGTACTGATCGAACATGCAGATCTTCACTTCGCGTTTGATCGTCTCGGAATTCATTGGGGCCTCCTTGGTTCAGATCGATTGGATACGCGCCGCATCGCCATAGATGAAATGGATTTGTGATCTCTCACTATTCACGATATGAATGATGGCATGAACCTCCGATCCATCGACCTCAATCTGCTCGTCGCGTTGGACGCACTGCTGACCGAGCGTCATGTCACCAAGGCGGCCGACCGCGTCGGCCTCAGTCAACCTGCGATGAGCAACGCGCTCAACCGGTTGCGCGCGATGTTCGAGGACGAACTCCTGGTGCGGACGACGAGCGGGATGAAGCCCACGCCCCGCGCCACCGAACTGGCGGAGCCGCTGCGCCAGGTGCTGCGCCAGGTCGAGCGGGTGATGGCGAGCGACGCCGGCTTCGATCCAGCCCGGACCGAACGCACCTTCACGATCAGAATGTCGGACATCCTCGCCTGCTTGCTGCTGCCGCGACTCGCCGCGGCGCGGCCACCAGATGCGCGGATCTCCTACAACACGATCCATCTGCCGCCCGCCTTGACGATCGATGCGCTCGAGCGGGACGAGATCGACGTCGCGGTCAGCATGGGGCTCGAGCATTCCGCATCGATCCGTTCCGAGACGCTGCTGCGCGACCGGATGATTTGCCTGATGCGGAGCGGTCACCAGATCAAGCGCGGGCGGCTGACCTTCGAGCGCTTCATTGCGCAGGAGCATATGAAGGTCTCGATGAGCCCGACCGATCTTCGCTTCGTCGACGACGTGCTCGCCGAACGCGGCCATCGGAGACGCATCGCACTGAACGTGCCGCATTGGCTGGTCGTGCCTCATGTCTTGAAGAGCACCGATCTGCTCGCGGTGATGCCGAGACATCTCGCCGCCGTGCTGATGGACGACGGTCTGCGGATGGAAGAACTGCCGTTCGAATCCGCGCCCTTCGACTGGATGCTGTACTGGCATCGCAGATACGACCAGAGCAATGCCAACGGCTGGCTCCGCGATCGGCTCAGGGCGGCGTGCTCCGATCTGAGCTAGGCGCCGATGTCCGCCGGCCTCCGCGCGATGGACGGCTCGCTTCCTGCCTCGGCTTCCGTGACGGCCGACGCGTCCTCCAGCGAGCGTCCCTTGGTTTCGAATCCGAACACGAGAAACACCACGGCCTGGAACACGAGGATGCCGGCCAGCGTCGTCAGCACGCCGGCCAAGCCTTGCCAGGCGAAGATCGCGACCACGACGTACTGGACCAGCGCGGTCGCGATGCGTCCGGACGTGGCGCAGATCGCCGTGCCGCGGAGCCGGTAGCGCGTCGGGAATAGCTCGGGGACGTGCATCGCGAACCCGGTCGCCAGCATGACATAGATCGAGGTGATCAGCAGGAAGCCGATGCCCGCGAGCGCGACACCGTCCGGCATGTATGGATAGGCAATGCCGAGCGCCGCAGCCGCAATCGACGAGCAAACGATCGAGAGCCTGCGTCCGAGCCGGTCCGCCAGCACGAGCCCGATCAGCGATCCGACCGGCCCGCCCAGCGCCATCACGGTGGTGTAGCCCAGCGAGGAGACCACGCTGTGGCCGCCCTTGACCATGAAGGTCGGCAGCCAGCCGATGAACCCGTAGAGACTGAAGCCGACGACGATGTGCAGCAGGCTGCCGAGCAGCGTGCGCGCGAGATATGGCGGCTGGAACAGGCGCCAGATCGCGCCGGGCGGTTCCTGTGCCGGCGCGCTGGCCGCGACGGGAGTCAGCGTTGCCTTGCGCGCGGCCTCCGCTTCGATCGCGGACAGAATCTTCTCGGCTTCATCGGCGCGGCCGTTGGCGGCCAGCCAGCGCGGCGATTCCGGCATCGACTTGCGCAAGAACCAGACGATCATCGCGAGGAGGCCGACGAGGGCGAACATGTAGCGCCAACCAAGCGTCGGGATCACCCACAGGCCGATCATGGATGACGCGAACAGCGAGAAGTTGGTGATCACGGCGAGCAGCCCGATCCAACGGCCACGCGAGGCCGCCGGCACGAACTCGGTCAAGGTCGCGTAGCCGACCACGATCTCGGCGCCGAGGCCGATGCCGATGATGAAACGGAGGCCGATCAGAACCGTCATGCTCGGCGCGAAGGCCGCCGCGATCGACGCGAGGCCGAAGATCGCGAGGTTCATCTGGTAGGAGAAGCGGCGGCCGAAGCGATCGCCGAGGATGCCGGAGAACCACGCCCCGATCGTCATGCCGACAAAGGTCGCGGAGACGAATGCCGCGTTGAGCTCGAGCGTCGACCAGCCTTCCTTGAGCACCGCGCCCAGCACGCCGCCGGCGAGATAGATGTCGAATGCATCGAGGAACATGCCGGCGCCGATCAGTGCCAGGATGCGCCAGTGGAATCCGCAGATCGGCAGCCTGTCGAGGCGCGCGCCCGCGTTGATGTCGATGTCGGCGGATCGCGCCATTCCAAACCTCCCTGCCCGGCCTTGTGCGAGCCGGATGCTCCGATCACCGATTGATGACGCGCAGGGGGGCGTCGTCCAATTCAAATCGAAAATTCGACTATTTGGCGCAGTGATGAAGCTGACACGGGCGGCACGATCGCGTTCCATCCTGACACCGAGCTGACGTGCACTCGCCGTCGTTAACGATCCCATCGTCGCGCGATCTCGAAATCACTGTGTCAGCACAAACATTCACAACGGGTTCATGTCGGCGCCACTATTCGATTCCAACGCTGGGGGAAGAAGATTGGAGTATGTGCCATGCGCCGCATCGCCGGACTGCCTTTCGCCTTAGCTCTCAGCCTGTGCTGTCTCTCCCCACCTCACGCTGCGCGCGCGCAGCTCGCCATAGGCATCGGCATCAGCGTCGATGCAGCACCGCCGCCACTGCCTGTCTACGAGCAGCCGCCGATCCCAGGCGACGGCTACATCTGGACTCCCGGCTATTGGGCGTGGAGCGACGATATCGGTTACTACTGGGTTCCCGGCACATGGGTGCTGCCGCCCGCGCCTGAACTGCTCTGGACACCCGGCTATTGGGGCTGGAACGATGGCGTCTACGCGTTCCACGCCGGTTATTGGGGAGCGACCGTCGGCTTCTACGGCGGCATCTCTTATGGCTTCGGCTACACCGGCATCGGCTATGAGGGCGGCTACTGGCGCGGCGGCAACTTCTTCTACAACAGCTCTGTCAACAACATCTCGAATGTCTCGATCACCAACGTCTACAACAAGACCGTCATCAACAACACGACCAACGTCAGCTACAACGGCGGCACCGGCGGAACCACGGTGCGGCCGACACCGCAACAGCTCGCCGCCGCGAACGAGCGCCACGTGGCTGCGACCGCCGAGCAAACGCGGCACGCGGAAGCAGCGATGAAGGATCCGGCGCTGACGCTCGCCAACAACCACGGTCATCCGGCGATCGCCGCGACCGCGCACGCGGCACGGTTCAGCGGCGCCGGCGTGATCGCCGCGCACTCGGGCAAGCCAATCGCGGCGCCGCCGCCTCACCATGCGCAGTCCACCGCAGGCCACGCTCTGCCGACAGGAAATGCCCTGCCGCCGGGACACGCTCTGCCGAGCGGAAACGCTCTGCCGGCTGCACACGCATCGCCGACGGGGCACGCCCTGCCGGCCGGAAACGCGCTGCCGCCGGCACAGACAACGACGACAGGACACGCCTTGCCCACCGGAAACGCGCTACCGCCGGCACATGCGTCGACAACGGGACACGCCTTGCCGGCGGCAAGCGCTTCGCCGGCTGCACACGCGCTGCCGACGGGACACGCTCCACCTGTCGCCGTCAACCATCCCGCTCAGGCACAACACGTCGCAGCGCCAGCCGTGCATGCGCCGGCGCCGCGCGTCGCGCAGGCGGCTGTGCACCGGCCGCCGCCCCGGCCCGCAGCACCGCATGTGTCGCGGCCGGCTCCGCGGCCTCGTCCCGCGCCGCGGCCGCAGCATCCTGCAGCGAGGCCAGCGCCACACAAGCACGCGTGATCCAGCCTATCGGCGTGCCCGCAACGGCACGCCGATTTCGTATGAGAACCCATCGCGTGCAGAACGGCACGCGATGCAAATCGTTAGTCACGGGATTTCAGGAGCGCAAGGCGTACCCTCAGGCCAGCTCCTCGGCTGCGTCCGCGATCGCGGCATAAATCTCAACGAGATCAGCCTCCGTCACGCAGTAGGGCGGCATGACGTAGACCGTGTTGCCGAGCGGGCGCAGCAGCAGGTTTCGACGCGCGAAGAAGGCCTGAAGTTTTGGGCCGATGCCTGCGAGATAGCCGACATCGCTTGCCTTCAGGTCAAGTGCGGTGATGGTCCCGGTGCGGCGGACGTTCTCGAAGCGTGCGTCGGCGCGGAATGGTGCGATCAGGCGCTGCTGCATCGCGGCGAGCGAGGCTGTGCGCTCGCCCGCGCCGTGTTGCCAGAGTTCGAGGTTTGCCCTTGCGGCGGCGCAGGCGACCGGGTTCGCCGTGTAGGAACTGGAATGGAAGAAGGTTCGCGAGCGATCGATGGAATAATGCGCGTCGTAGATGCCGGCGCGGCAGAGCGTCACTGCGAGCGGCAGCGATCCGCCGGTGAGGCCCTTCGAGTAGCATGCGATGTCCGGCGTGACGTCGGCCTGTTCGCACGCGAACAATGTGCCGGTGCGGCCCCAGCCGGTCATCACCTCGTCAGCAATGAACAGCACATCGGAGGCCTCGCAGATGCGCTTCATTTCCTTCAGCACCGAGGGCGGATACATCAGCATCCCGCCCGCGCCCAGGATCAGCGGCTCGACGATGAATGCGGCTGCGGTTCCCGTCCTGCACGCGGCTTCGAGCGCATCGAGTGTCGCCTGCGCGTGGCCGGCGGCCGGAAACGGGATTGATGCGACGTCGAACAGCAGCGGCTCGTAGGCCTTGTTGAACACGCCGCGCGCACCGACCGACATCGTCCCCACGGTGTCGCCGTGGTAGGAGTGCTGCATCACGATGATCCGCGTGCGCGGCACGCCGATATTGTGCCAATAGCCGAGCGCCATCTTCAGCGCCACTTCCACGCTGGTCGAGCCTGAGTCGGAGAAGAACACATATTCCAGGCCACACGGCGCCAGTTTCAGGAGCTGCGCCGCAACCTCTTCCGCCGGATCGTGGGTATGGCCGGCAAAGATGATCTGGTTGAGCTGTTCCGCCTGGTTCTTGATCGCGCGCACGATATGCGGATGGCAATGGCCGTGGGTCACGACCCACCAGGATGCGATCGCATCGATGATCCGGCGTCCCTCCGCGGTGTAGAGATAGGCACCCTCCCCGCGCACGATCCTTGTCATCTGATCGTGCAGCGCGTGCTGGGTGAACGGGTGCCAGATCGGCGATCTCTGCGCTGATATCATGAGTTGAAATCGTCGCGCCGGAACGAGGCGTGGAAAGCCGTTTGCAGCGTGTCTGCCGCGAGCGGAGACAGCCAGGGCAAGCGGCCCAGCCGGCGCACTTGCCCGATCTCGCAGATAGCGCGCTCGCTCTCGGGATTGCTATCGCCGATGAAGGCGATCCCGAGAACATCGATGTTGCGCTTGCGCAGCGCCTCGACCGACAACAGCGAGTGATTGATGGTGCCGAGCGCGGTGCGGGCGCAGAGCACGACCGGAAGCCGCCACCGCTCGAACATGTCGATAAAGAGCATGTCGCCATTCAGCGGCACCATCAGCCCGCCGGCGCCCTCGATCACCAGCGGCCGGTCCCCCGTGTCGGGCAGATCGAGCGCGGCAGGATCGATTCGCACGCCGTCGATCGCGGCCGACTGATGCGGCGAAGCCGGCGTGCGAAGCCGGTAACGCTCCGGCACGATGCGATCGGCCGCAAGACCTGCAAGCCGCGCCACCAGTTGTGCATCGGTCTCTTCCTCAAGGCCGGACTGAACCGGCTTCCAGTAGCTCGCGCCGAGGAAGCCGGTGAGACCCGCGGAGAAGACCGTCTTCCCAATCCCGGTATCGGTGCCGGTCACCACGATCCGGCTGATCATCGCGACCAGCCTTTCGTCTCCTCGACAAGCGCATCGAGCAGCGCGCGCACATCGCCCTCGTCGACATTGAGGGTCAAGGCAATGCGCAACCGCGCGGTGCCCGCCGGCACGGTCGGCGGGCGGATGCCTCTGACGTCGAAGCCGCGCGCCTGCAGCACTGAGGCGAGCTGCATCGCGCGCGCATTGTCGCCGACGATATGGGGCACGATCTGCGAGCGCGACGGACTGCGCAAGCCGCGCCGATCGAGCTCGCGATGCGTGAACGCGACCAGTTCTGCGAGGCGCTGCTGGCGCTCGGGCTCCTCTCGCAGGATCAGCAGTGCTTCACACACGGCGACGGCCACAAGCGGTGACGGCGCGGTGGCGAAGATGAACGGGCGGCAGCGATTGACCATGAAGTCGCGCAGCACGGTCGAGGCCGTGACCAATGCGCCGGCGGCGCCCAGCGCCTTGCCGCAGGTATGCACGATCACGAGATTCTCGCGCCCTTCATAGGGCGCCGTCAGCCCCCGCCCCTGTTCGCCGTAGACGCCGGTGCCGTGCGCCTCGTCCACCATCAGGAACGCGTCGTGTCGCTCGGCGATGGCGACGAGATCGTCGAGCGGCGCGACATCGCCGTCCATGCTGTAGACGCTTTCGACCACGATCCAGACCCGGCCCGTTCCGCCCTCGGCGCGCCAGTCGCGAATGGTGTCCTCGACCGACCCGGGGTCGTTGTGCGCGCTGAACCGGAACGCGGCCCGGCCTGCCCGCGCGCCTTCGTGGATGCTGGCGTGCACCAGCGAATCGAGAACGAGCAGATCGCCGCGCTGCGGCAGCGTCGTCAGCACGGCAAAGTTGGCGACATAACCACCGCCGAAGAACAGCGCGGTCTCGGCGCGGAAGAACGCGGCGGCCTCGGCCTCCAGCCTTTCGTGCTCCTCGCAATTGCCGCGCAACAGCCGCGACCCGCCGGCGCCGACCGGCGTGCCGGCCTCGAGCGCGGCCGACACGGCCTGCTTGATGCGTGGCGCGCTCGCGAGCGCCAGATAGTCGTTCGATACGAAATCGATGCCCGCGCGCGGCTTGAGACCGCGCAGCCGATCGTCCTCGCTCAGGGCGTGCAAGGCCGCGGCGTAATCAGCGGCCTTCGCCGCATGGATTGCGCTCATGCTTTACTCTCAGGATGGTGGTTGGTCGCGCGGCGAATGACGCCGCGCGCGTGCCGGAGGTTGCGGTCAGTCGAGACGGGATGTGATGCCGAGCCGGTCGAGCAGATCGGCGTCGCGATCGCGCTGCGGGTTCTTGGTGGTCAGCAGCACATCGCCGATGAAGATCGAGTTCGCGCCGGCGAGGAAGCACATCGCCTGCAGTTCATCGGTCATGTATTGCCGTCCGGCCGACAACCGCACCACGCTCTTCGGCATCATGATCCGCGCGGTCGCAACCAGCCGCACCAGCGCGATCGGATCGGGCCGCTCGGCGGTGTCGTTGACCGGCACGCCCTTGACCTCGTTCCACAGATTGATCGGCACGCTCTCCGGATGGCTGGGGAGATTGGCGAGCAGCATCAGCATGCCGAGCCGGTCCTCGACCTGCTCGCCCATGCCGATAATGCCGCCGCAGCAGACCTTGATGCCGGCGTCGCGCACATGCGCGAGCGTATCGATGCGATCCTGCAAGGTGCGGGTGGTGATGATCTTGTCGTAGAACTCGGGCGAAGTATCGACGTTGTGGTTGTAGAAATCGAGCCCGGCGTCGGAAAGGCGTTCGGCCTGGTCCGGCGTCAGCATGCCGAGCGTGACGCAGGTTTCCATGCCGAGCCCCTTCACCGCGCTGACCATGTCGCAGACCTGATCCAGATCGCGGTCCTTGGGACTGCGCCAGGCCGCGGCCATGCAGAAACGGGTTGCGCCGGCGTCCTTGGCGCGCTGCGCGACCGCGACCACCTCGTCCCGCGGCATCAGGCGGGTGGCCTTCAGGCCGGTGTCGTAATGCGCGCTCTGGGAGCAATAGCCGCAATCTTCCGGACAGCCGCCGGTCTTGATGCTGAGCAGGCTCGCGGTTTCGACATGGTTCGGATTGAAATTGGCGCGGTGGATGCCCTGCGCCTGAAACATCAGGTCCGCGAACGGCAGGTTGTAGAGCGCCTCGGCTTCGGCACGCTCCCAGTGCTTGTGGAGCGGTGCGTTGCTGCTTCTGTCGGTCCGTTCGATCTCAACGACATCAACCATAGGCTTGCCTCTTGCTTGTGTAAATCATAGATAATTCTGTATATTATCTATGATACTGGACTTAGAATGATGCTAGCCGAGCCAGATCGGGAGCGCATCCGTTTTTATGATAGATAATCTATGACCAGCGAGGGCGAGAACACGACGACTGCCGGACGCATTGCCGAGGAGATCGGCGAGCGCATCATCAGCGGCGCCTTGCCACCGGATGCTCCGCTCCGACAGGACCATGTCGCGCGGGAATTTCATTCCAGCCACGTCCCGGTGCGCGAGGCCTTCAGGCAATTGGAGGCGCAGCATCTCGTCGTTGCCGTGCCCCGGCGCGGGGTGCGGGTTGCGCCGCTCGACACCAAGTCGGTGAAGGAGATCGCCGAGATGCGCGCCGCGCTCGAGGTGGTCGCGCTGCGCAATGCGGCGCCGAAATTCACGTCCGCCCATCTGGCGCGGATCGAGGTCGCGTTGATCGAAGGCGACAATGCCGAGACGGTTCAGGATTTCGAACTGGCCAATCGCGCCTTCCATCATGCGCTGGTGGCGCCCTGCGCGATGCCGCGTCTGCTCGCCAGCCTCGACGGCCTGCAACTTGCGAACTCACGACTGGTGTTCGCGATGGCGCGCAACGCCGGCTGGCGGCCGCGGCCGAGCCAGGATCATCGCGTGATCCTGCAGGCGCTGCGCGCCCGCAACATCGAGCAAGCCTGCAGCCTGCTCGCGCGGCATATTCAAACGATCGAGCGGCTTGCCCTGCCGGCGGCGTGATGGGGATCTGCGATCCGTTAGGTGATCGCCACGATCTCCAGCTCCTGGGCGCCCGACCCGACGACGTCGCCCACGGCTTTCCCCATCAGCTGCCTCGCCACCGGCGACACGAAGGAGATCGAGCCGGCCTTTGGATCGGCCTCATCCTCGCCGACAATGCGATAGGTCTGCACGCGGCCGTCGGCGCGTCTGAACGTCACGGTGCTGCCGAAGGCAACGGCTTCGGTCGACACAGGATCGGGGACGACCTGCGCGGTGCGGAGCCGTTCCGTGAGATAGCGTGTGTCGCGCAACGGAACCGCCGACTGCCGCCGCCGTTCGTTGACGTCGTCCAGCTGCTGCGCCGTCTCATAGGCCTCGCGTGCCTCCTGGAGCTGGCGCTCCAGCGCCTTGCGTCCTGCTTCGGTCACCAGATTGGGATGTGGCGATATGGGGCGGTCCGGCAACAGCGTTTCGGACGCGGTCTCGGCACTTTCTTCCTTGGTGAAGGCAACACTCAATCCGGAACTCCATCGCTGAGGCGGGCAGTATAGCCCCGCCTCACCCGCGCCGCTAATGCGCGATGGGATTAGGCTGATCGTCATCGCAGATTAGCTCGTTGTTCACGCATGATCCTTCCGAGTCATGCGCTAATGCGACGCCGGCTGTTCCGCCTTGCCCCGACTACCAAACCGGTTCTTTACACCCTCGCGCCAGCCCTGGAAGGTGACAAACAGCATCGGCACCAGGAAGATGCCGATCGAGCTCGCGGCCAGCATGCCGCCGAACACCGCGGTGCCGACCGCACGGCGGCTGATTTCCGCCGCGCCGGTCGCGACCACCAGCGGCATCAGGCCGAGGATGAAGGCGATCGAGGTCATCATGACCGCGCGGAAGCGCATCTGCGCGCCCATCGTCGCGGCCTCCGCGATCGGCCTGCCGGCCTCGCGCTGCTCCTTGGCGAATTCGACGATCAGGATGCCGTTCTTGGCGGCGAGCGCGATCAGCACCACGAGGCCGATCTGGCCGTAGAGATCGAGATTGAGGCCCGCGAGCTTGATGCCGAGATAGGAACCCAGCACGCCGACCGTGACCGACAGCAGCACGGGAATCGGGATCGTCCAGCTCTCATACAGCGCCACCAGGAACAGATAGGCAAACAGCACCGCGAGCGCGAGGATGATGCCGGTCTGGCCGGAGGCCGCTTGCTCCTGATAGGCCGTGCCGGTCCATTCATAGGAATAGCCTGAAGGCAGCGTCGTCTTGGACAGGTCGGCCATCGTCGCAATCGCGGTGCCCGAGGACACGCCCGCCGCCGGGCTGCCGTTCACCGTGACCGAGCGATAATTGTTGTAGCGCGTGATCACCTGCGGGCCGGTGACGATCCGCAAGCTTGCGATCGAGCGGATCGGCACCATCTCGCCGCCGGTGTTGCGCACATAGATCTGCCAGATGTCGGGGATGTCGCCGCGGTCGGCCGCATCGCCCTGCACGTTGACCTGCCAGGTACGGCCAAACAGGTTGAAATTGTTGACGTAGATGCCGCCGAGCGTGGCCTGCAGCGCGGTGAACACGTCGGCCATGTTGAGACCGAGCGCCTGCGCCTTGGCGCGGTCGATATCGAGATAGACCGATGGGTTGGTCGCGGTGAAGGTCGAGAACACGCGGGCCAGATTTGGATTGCCGTTCGCGGCGCCGATCAACCCGCCCATCACGCTGCTGAGGGCAGCCGGATCCTGCCCTTCCAGCGCCTCGAGCTGATATTCGAAGCCGCCGGAGGTCGAGAGCCCGATGATCGGCGGCAGGTTGAACGGCAGCACCGAGGCCGAACGGATTTGCGATCCCGCGATGAAGGTCTGCCGGATCGCAGCCTGCACCGAGTCGGTGACGGCCTTGCGATCGGCGAACGGCTTCATGCGCGCCACCATGAATGTCGAGTTAGGTTCGCTGGCGCCGTCGAGCAGCGAGAAGCCGATGATCGACAGCACATGGTCGACCGCCGGGTTCTTCTTCAGGATCGCTTCGACCTGCTTGGTCACCTCGCTGGTGCGCGCCACCGACGCGCCGTCAGGCAATTGCACCGCGATGAAGAAGGCGCCCTGGTCCTCCTCGGGCAGGAAGCCGGTCGGCGTGATCTTCGACACGCCGAACACCGCGCCGGCAAACACCAGCACCGCAACTAGCGACAACACCGCCACGCGGACCAGTCGCTGCACCACGCCGGCATAGCGGTCGCGCACCCAGTCGATGCCGCCGAGCACCCGTCCCATGATGCCACGGCGCGGCCCGCCGTGACGCAGGAACACGGCACATAGCGCCGGCGACAGCGTCAGCGCATTCAGCGCCGAGATCACCATCGCGGCGCTGATCGTCACCGCGAACTGGCGGAACAGCGTACCGGATATGCCGGGAATGAACGCGATCGGCACGAACACCGAGAGCAGCACCAGCGAGATCGCGATGATCGGCGCCGTGATCTGCGCCATCGCCTTCTTGGTGGCGTCCGCCGGCGACAGCTCCGGCTCCTCCTCCATGACGCGTTCGACGTTCTCGACCACGACGATGGCGTCATCGACCACGATGCCGATCGCGAGCACCATCGCCAGCAGCGAGACGGTGTTCGCGGAATAGCCGAGCGCCAGCAGCACCGCGAAGGCGCCGATCAGGCTGACCGGAACCGCGACCGCCGGGATCACGGTGGCGCGCAGATTGCCGAGGAACAGGAACACCACAATCACGACCAGCACGAAGGCTTCGCCGAGCGTCTTCATCACTTCCTTGATCGTATCGGAGACGAAGGTCGTGGAGTCGTACTGCACGAGGTAGGTCAGCCCCGGCGGGAACCGCTCCGACAACTTCGCAAGCGTGGCCTGCACGGCCTTGGCCGTGGTGACGGCGTTGGCGCCGGGTGCGAGATAGATGCCCATCGGCACACCGGGATTGCCGTCGATCCGCGATTCCGAATCCATGTTCTGCGCGCCGATTTCGACGCGGGCGACATCCCTGATCCGCAGCACCGATCCGTCCGGATTGGCCCGCAGCACGATGTCGCCGAACTGCTTGGATGTCGTCAGGCGGCCCTGGGTCTGCACGTTGAACTGGAATTGCTGGTCGTTGCTGATCGGACGCGCGCCGATGCGGCCGACCGGCGCCTGCACGCTCTGGGCACGGATCGCGGCAATCACGTCCGACGGCGCCAAATTGAGGCTGGTCAGGCGCTGGGTGTCGAACCAGATCCGCATCGAATAGTTCAGCTTGGCGAACAGCGAGGCCTGTCCGACGCCGGGCGTGCGCGAGATTGCGTCCAGCACGTTGATGATGGCGTAGTTGGTGATGAACAGCGGGTCCTGCTCGCCGCTCTTGCTGTACAGCACGATGAACTGCAGCACCGCCGAGGATTTCTTCTGCACGGTCAGGCCCTGCGCCTGCACCTCGGTCGGCAATTGCGCGAGCGCGCTCTGCACCCGGTTGTTGACGTTGACGGTGTTGATATCGGGGTCGGTGCCGAGCGCGAACGAGACCGTCAGCGTATAGCTGCCGTCATTGCCGCTGGTCGACTTCATGTAGAGCATCTTGTCGACGCCGACGACCTGCGCTTCCAGCGGCTGGGCGACGCTCGATTCGACGACTTCGGCCGAAGCGCCGGGGAACACGGCCGAGACCGTGACCTGCGGCGGCACGATGTCCGGGAACTGGGCGACAGGGATTTGCATCAGCGCCAGCGCGCCCGCGATCGTGATCACGAACGCGATGACGATCGCGAGCCGCGGACGATCGACGAAGACAGCGGAAATCATGGGTTATTGCCCGTCGATTTCGGCGTGCTGCTGGCGCCGCCGTCCGCAGAAACCTTCATGCTCGACTGGATCAGCGCGCTGGCGGGCCCAGGCGCAACCACCTCGCCCGGCCTGACCTTCTGCAATCCCTCGACGATCACCTTGTCGCCGAGCGCGAGGCCGCTCGTCACCGCGGCAATCGTCGATGTCGATTGGCCAAGCTGGATCCGCTTTTGCTCGGCCTTGTTGTCCGCGCCGACGACGTAGACATATTCGCCCTGCTGGTCCGACAGCACTGCCGAGCGCGGGATCGCCAGCACCTCGACCGGCTGCACGCCTTCCAGCAGCACGGTCACGAACTCATTGTCGGTCAGCTCGCGGACCGCGCCACCGGCTGCGACGGACGTGTACGTCGACGGGTTGGGGATGGTACCGCGCAAGGAGATGGTGTCGGTGTTCTGCGCGATGGTGTTGTTGACGAAGTTCAGCTCGCCGACCTTGTCGTAGAGCCGGCCGTCGGGCAGGCGCACCCGGATGACCACGGCCTTGAAGCCACCGCGCGTCGCATAGCGTTCGCGCAGATCGAGCGCCTCGCGCACCGGCACCGGGAACGTGACATACATCGGGTCCTGGCTGACGATGGTCGTCAGGATTCCCGAGCTTGGCGTCACGACGTTGCCCTCGGTGACTGCGGTGCGTCCGATCCTGCCGTCGATCGGCGAATGGATCTGGGTGTAGTCGAGATTGATCTGGGACAGGTCGACCTGCGCCTGAGCGGCCTGCACCTGTGCCTCTAGGCTCTGTTGATTGGCGACTGCGGCGTCGACGCTCGATTGCTGGCCGGCTGGTCCGCCGAGCAGCGATTTGGCGCGGTCGGTGGTCAGCTTGGCGTTGACCAGCGTCGCCTGCAACTGGGCGACCTGCGCCTTCTTCGATGCCAAGTCGGCCTCGAACGGGCCGCGCTCGAGTTGATACAGCAGGTCGCCGGCCTTGACCTCGGAGCCCTCGACGAAGTTCCGCTTCTCTAGGAACGCGGTGACGCGCGCCACCACGTTGACGCGGTTGGGGGCCTCGATGCGTCCCAGGAATTCACTGGTTTCGGTCACCGGCCGCTTCACCGCCTCAAACACGCCCACCGCAGGAGGGCCGGGCGGTCCCGCCTGAGCATGGGCCGCCGAAATCCCGACAGCCGCCAATCCCGCCGATACCAGAAGCCCTGCCAATCCACCGAGCATTCGTTCCGTACCACTCATGCTGTCCAAACCTTCGGCTACCAACAAGCTCTACGAGACGGATATGACGTCGAGTTCCCTCAGACCGGGAAGGTCAAGATAGGCAAGGTGCATTGCAGGAGATCATAACGCGGCCAATCCGACAATCCTGTAACCCGATGGCCCCGCTTCGCTGATTCCGACAACAGGTAGCTTGGAGAAACGTCGAGACGCTGCGATGCCACGGCGATTGCAATCATGCCGTCCGCCTCGCGGCACGCCGCGGCCGCCGAAAGCTCTCATCAATGTGATGCGCGAAGGCGTGACCCGATTGAAGTCAGGCGTGGGAGCCTGCAGGCGGTGCCGACCCGACGGCGTATCGCTGCGAGAGTGGCGGCCGTGCCTCACAACGCGATCGCATTCTTCAAACGCGACGTCTCTTGATAGGCCGGCGACGCCAGATGGCTGTATAGCCATGGCCTTGCGCCCTTGCCGCTCGCCTCGTGCACGCCGTCGAAGACGTCCATGTCGATCAGATGCGGATGGGCCGATGATCTATAGACGGCCTGCATTTCCGCGAACTTCTCATCCCGCCCGAGATCGATCGCGTTTGCAGCATCGCGGCTGCCAATCTCGACGAACAACGGACATGGACAGATCAGATACGCGAGCTCCGCGCCGGTATACTTGGCGCGGCTGTTGGCAAAATGAATGTAGGCCGCAAGTTCGATGCCGAGGTTCTTGCTGATGGCGGACGACGTCAGAAACTTCTTCTCGTCACGCATATATCCGGAGGCGACGGTCGGCCGCATCCGCCCCGTGGCCGCTTCCAGGTGCAGCGCGAGAAAGGCGCCCGAGGACACCCCATAGACGCCGACATTCAGACCGGACGCGCCGGTCAGCTTCCGGCAGACGGTTTCGCCGGCGTCGATCGATGCACACGACACGTTGTGCGCGGAGACGCCATGGGATGCCAGCATCGCGGCGATGTTGTTCTGGCTTTCCTGATTTCCGATCTGGACGATGTAGGGACACCACACGACATAGCCGTCCTGGCAAAGCTGCTTGCCGAGCGCGTTCATGTAGTCCTTGTCGGCATCATCGAAGCACCGCTCCGGCGTGCTCGCCATGCCGTGGCCGAGCAGGATCAATCCCTTGAACGCGCCGTCGGGAATCCCGAGACATCCGCGCACCGGCACGCCGCATTCCAGATCGAACTCGACCTTCACGACCGAGAATCCATCCGCCGTGCCGCGCCAGAGAACCCGGATCTCGTCGTGCGATGGCCGATACAGCCGCCGCTCCCGGAGCAGCGACCGCATCTCCCTTCGGATGTCGGGGCCGGTCGCGACCGCGCGCAGCTTTCCTCGCGTCGCGATATCGAAGAACGACCGGCAGAAGGTATCGTAGCCCAGCGCCGGCAGATCGACATTCGCGCATGATCCCTGGCAGTGACTCAGCGTCAGCGTGTTGCCGGTGACCGATGAGGGCCCGACCAGCGTCATCAACAATCCGGAAAGCGCCCTGCGGCTGATCATCGGCCCTCCCCGAGCCGGCGATGGCTCGACTGCATGTCACGGATCGCCGCCTAGCAGGCGCGACAAGTCGCGTGGATACAAATTAAAGGATGTCCATGGTCGAAAGATCGCAGGCAGCGTTGCAAACGTGTGACGCTTACAGGCCTCGCGCCGCACCAATTCATCCGAATACATTTCGAGACGCTTCGGAAATATGTCTGACTGTCACGCGGGTTCAATTTCGCCACACCCGGCGATGATCATCGGGTCTTGATCCCCACATCTTGGGCTTGACCTCGGTGACCTCGGGTCGGATCACGATGCGGCGCATGTTCGGCAAGACCGGCGTGTTTTGCGACGGCGTGATGCTCGGGATGGTCACCGACAAGACATTCTACGTGCGGGTCGGCGATCAGAACCGTGAGACCTTCCGGAGGCGGCGACGAGCCCGCCGCTCAACTACGTCAAGCAGGGCGCGACCATCGATCTCGCATTCTGGCGGGTGCCGGAACGGCTGTTTGATGAGCCCGACGAACTCGTCGTCTGGGCGCAGGCCGCGCTGGCCGCCGCGCGCCGTGTCGCAGCCAAGCGGGCGAGGCCCTCCGCGCCCGCGCGAAAAACGCGAACGAGCCCGGCGAGACGCCGTAATTCCCGTGATGCGCCGCTGACGCGCACCGGTATAGCCCGGACTCGTGGCTCGGGCTGAATTGCTTTACGCAATACTTTCGAGGTCGATGGGTTTATCTATTGGGCAGCAGTATTTCCTGGAATGGCGGATGGCGAACGACCTGCACGAGCATCTGATTGAACTGGCTTATGAGGCCGCGGTCGTCCCCGAGCTTTGGCCGAATGTGCTGCATCAGGTCGGCGCGATCGCGCGGGCGCGCGGTATCGTGCTGCTGACGGCAGCCCCGCAGGACGTCCGCTGGGTCGCATCCCCCGACATGCACGACGACACGGTTGCTTATGTCGAAGGCGGCTGGCACGAGCGCAACGGGCGGTTGCCGCGCCTGCTGGCGGCCAACCATGCCGGCTTCCTGCGCGACATCGACGTGTTCGATACGCCCGAGGACGTGCAGCAGGATTTCCAGATCCGAGAGTTCTTCCGCCCGCGCGGGCTCGGATGGGGCGCCGGTACCGCGATCCCGGTGCCGAGCGGCGACGTGCTGATCTACAGCGTCGAGCGCGAATACCAGCACGGACCGATCGAGCGGGAAGCCATCGAGCAGCTCGACGCGCTGCGCCCGCATCTGGCGCGCGCGGCGCTGCTGTCGGCCCGGCTTGGAATGGAGCGCGCCAGGGCGGCAACCGAGTCGCTGGCGATGCTTGGACTGCCCGCGGCGGTGCTGAGGCGCGGCGGCCGTCTGATGGCGGCCAACACGCTGTTCGACCGCCTGGTGCCCAACGTGATGCAGGATCGCACCGATCGCCTGACGCTGGCGGCAGCTACCGCCGATGTGCTGTTCGCCCAGGCGCTGGCCGCGCTCGATCAGGGCCTCGTCGGCGTCGAGGTCCGCTCGGTACCGATCGCGGCACAAGACGATCGCCCGCCGCTGATCGTGCACCTGGTTCCGATCCAGGGCACCGCGCGCGATCTGTTCGACCGCGCGCTGGCGATCGTGATCGTGACGCCGGTGGTGCCATCGGAGGTGCCGACCGCCGAAGTGCTGCAAGGCCTGTTCGACCTGACGCCCGCTGAGGCGCGCGTCGCGCGCGGCATCGGCGAGGGACGCACCGTCGAGGCCATCGCCGTCGCATTCGGCATCTCCCGCGAAACGGTGCGCAACCAGCTCAAGGCCGTGCTGGCGAAGACCGGGCTCGGCCGACAGGTGGAATTGGCTGGACTGCTCGCCGGCGCCAAGGTGCCGCCGGGTTCGCCTGCCGGCTGAGACTCAAGCCGCGCTCAGACGAGCCTGGAAGAAACCGGCAACACGGTTAACCGCATCGGCGGTCATTGGATCATTGTCCGCGAAGTCGAAGCCGTGCGCCTTGCCCGGATATCGGACCATCGCCGCCGCGGCGCCGACCGACTTGCCGAGCCGGACCAACGCCTCGCCGCTGGCAAGCGGTACATTGCGGTCGGCCTCGCCGTGCAGCTCGATCATCGGCGGGAGATGCTTGACCTGCGGCGCGCTCTTGTCCGGCATGCCGCCATACAGCACGGCGAGCGCAGACACCCGCTCGTCGCGGGCCGCCGTGGCCGCAGCAACGTAGCCGCCAAGCGAAAAGCCGAGCAGTCCGATCCGGCCGGAACTGTCCGAGCCCGACAGCACCGCTGACAGCACCGACGAGACGCGCGCGGCCCAGGCATCGAAGCGCCCGGTCTCGTAGGCCTCGCGGGTTTCGCGCATGGTCAGTGTCCTGAATGCCTGCTCGTCGGCCGGGGTGTAGTAACGAACGAAATAAGCGTCGATGCCGTCTGCCGTCAGCGCTTTGGTATAACGCTCATAGGCCTGCGGCCTGAGTTCGAAGCCGCGCGAGCCGTGCAGGACAAGCACGGCCGGCCGCTTGCCGCTGCGCTCCGAGGCATCGGGGGCATCGCAAAGGACCGCATGTTCAAACGGCGCGGGTTGCGCTAGTGATACCTCCCCCTCCTCCCACCGTGCGCCCGCCCCGGCGCACGTCCAGTCAATGAGTGTATCTGAATGGCCGAAGCCGACCTCGACGCCGTCATCCGGCAAACCGCAAGAGCGCAGACCAAGGCCGTGATGGCGGCTGCCAAGAAGCGCCAGGCCGTCTGGGTCGCGCGCGCCGCCAAGGCCAAGGACAAGGAGACCAAGGCGCACTTCCGCTTCCTGGCCAAGAGCACGATCCTGAACGCGACCGCGACCGCCAAGCGGTTGCAGAATTCGGCAGAGAACGCCGCCGACGCCTATGCCCGCGCCATGAAGAAGGCGATGGAAGAGCCGCCGCCGGCCAAGAAGGCTGCGAAGAAGAAAGAGGACGCGTGAGCCTCTTCCGTTCCGATTGGATCGGAGCGGGGCTCTCGATTGTTGTTTTGACGCATTTTCTTCACGCGAACCGGTATCCACTTCGCTCGAAAATGCATGAGGAGCGCGCATGCTCACCGTTCACCATCTCGGCAAGTCGCAATCGGAGCGGATCGTCTGGCTGTGCGAGGAGCTGGAGATCCCCTACGAGCTGAGGTGCACCACACGCGATCCGGTCACGATGCTGGCGCCGGCCGACTACAAGGCGCTGCATCCGATCGGCGCCGCGCCTGTCATCACCGACGGCGAACTGGTGCTGGCCGAATCCGGTGCGGTCGTCGAGTATATCGTCGGCAGGTATGGCAATGGACGGCTGACGCTGACATCGGACCATCCCGACTTCGCGCAGTTCCTGTACTGGTTTCACTTCGCCAACGGCACGCTGCAGGCGCAGATGGGCCGCAGCATGATCCTCAACCGGCTCAACCTCGCGGCCGACAATCCGGTGCTGGTCGCGACCCGGGCGCGGGTCGACCGCTCGTTCGATCTGATCGAGGCACGCGTCCGCGACGCCACATATCTCGCGGGCGAGGCGTTCACCACGGCCGATATCATGATCGGCTTTTCGCTGACGACGATGCGCTATTTCCTGCCCTACGACCTCGGCCGCTGCCCCAACATCAGGAATTATCTCGGCCGCATCGCCGCGCGCCCGGCCTATCAGCGCGCGATGCAGAAGGGCGATCCGGGCATGGCGCTGCTGCTGACGTGAGGCCGTGATGCCGCGTTATGTCGCCTTGTTGCGCGCGGTCAATGTCGGCGGCACCGGCAAGCTGCCGATGACCGAGTTGAAGGCGATGTGCGCCGACGCGGGATTTGTCGACGTGCAGACCTATATCGCCAGCGGCAATGTCGTGTTCTCCTCGAAGCTTGGCGCGCCCAAGGTCAAGGCCGCGCTGGAGAAGCGGCTGCACGCCTATGCCGGCAAGCCGGTCGGCGTCGCAGTGCGGAGCACGGACGAGATCGCCGCGGTGCTGAAAGCCAATCCGTTTCCGAAAGCGCCGCCGAACACGACGGTCGCGATCTTCCTCGACGAGCCGCCGCCCAAGGATGCCCTGAAGGACGTCAAGGGCCAGCAGGATGAGCAGATGCGGCTTGGCAAGCGCGAGATCTATGTCGCCTATGGCAGCGGCATGGGCCGCTCGAAGCTGAAGATCCCCGCCGCCGCCAACGGCACCGCGCGCAACCTCAACACGATCGCGAAGCTCGCGGAGCTGGCGGCGGGCGAGGATTGAGCCCAGTCCGAGAACCCAACCCCGTCATCCTGAGGTGCGAGCCACTTCCGCGAGCCTCGAAGGATGAATCGGCCACCAGCCGGGCCGTGCATCCTTCGAGGCTCGCAAGAGCTCGCACCTCAGGATGACGGGTCAGATGCTTTGACTCGCGGATAGGAGCAGCATTGCTAGCTCTCCCGCACCGCAAATCCTTCAGCGCCGAGCCTGGCCAACACCTCTTCCAGATGGGCGCGGTCGCGGGTTTCGATCACGAGCTCGAGCAGCGTCGCCTTCGCCGGCAGGTCGGAGAAGGTGCGCTGATGCGAGACCTCGATGATGTTGGCGCCGGCATCCGCGAGCAGGATCGACACTGCCGCGAGCTGTCCGGGCCGGTCGACGATGTCGAGCGCCAGCTGGGTCAGCCGCCCCTCGCGCGCCAGCTCGCGGGTCAGGACCGAGGCGATCAGCCTGGTGTCGATATTGCCGCCGGTGAGCACGAGGCCGACATTGCGGCCGGCAAAGCGGCCGGGTGCCGCAAGCACCGCCGCGAGGCCGGCGGCGCCGGCGCCCTCGACCACCGTCTTCTCGATCGAGATCAGGGTTGCGACCGCGCGCTCGATCTGGTCCTCGCTGACCAGGACGATGTCGTCGACGAGCTCGCGGACGATTCTGGTGGTGATCTGCCCGGGCGCCTTGACGGCGATGCCCTCGGCGAGCGTGTCGCCGCGCATCGGCAGCTGCTCGCCTTTGACGGCATTGTACATCGACGGATAGAGCTGCGCCTGCACACCGACGATTTGCACCGACGGCTTGATCGCCTTCGCGGCCGTGGCGATGCCCGAGATCAGCCCGCCGCCGCCGATCGGCACCACCAGGATATCGAGCTCCGGCACCGCCGCGAGCATCTCGAGTCCGATCGTGCCCTGTCCGGCAATGATCAGCGGATCGTCATAGGGATGGATCAGGATCAGGCCGCGCTCTGCGGCATGCGCGCTGACGAACGCGAAGCATTCTTCCAGCGTCTGCCCGGTGATGATGACCTCGGCACCGTGCCGCCTGGTGTTCTCGATCTTCACCATCGGCGTGCCAATTGGCATCACGATGGTGGCGGGGATGCCGAGCCGCTTGGCGTGATAGGCCACGCCCTGGGCGTGATTGCCGGCCGACATCGCGATCACCCCGCGCTTGCGCTCCTCGGGGGTCAGCGCCTGCAGCCGGTTCAGCGCACCGCGCTCCTTGAAGGTCGAGGTGAACTGCAGGTTCTCGAATTTGAGGAACAGGCGGCAGCCGCAGATCTCGCCCAGCGTACGGCTCTCGTTGCACGCCGTGACCATGACCGAATCCCGGATCACGTCGGCGGCACGGCGCACGTCGGCAAGAGTGACGTCAGCAGGAGTTACGGCGGTAGGATCGGAAGGATGCGGCATCGGGTTTCGCTTTGAACCGTTTCGTCAGACGGAACCTAGCGTGTTTCGGCGCCGAAAACGACCGCGCTATCGTGCGGTCAACACCCGTTCCTCCGGCTTGGCCGGCCCGGCCAGCTCGATCTCATCGCATTTGGGGCAAACCAGCGCGGTCCGGAAATGCTTGTCGAGCACAATGGTGCGCGTCCTGCCGCACCGGCAGCGCATCGGCTTGTCCATGGAAGATCGACCCGGGTTCGAGATGCAAGGGAAGCGTGCGCTTAGCTATCCCGGTCCGGTTAATCCAATATGACGTGCCGCCGGAAAAAGTCAGAAGAAGCCCGCGCTGAGATCGAGGCCATAGCTCGCCCTGAGCACCGCGACGAACAGGACCGCGAAGCCGAACAGCAGGACATGCCGGGCGATGCTGCTCCGAAGCGAATTGGCCGGAAACGCGCGTGCGATCGATTGAGCCAAAGCAGTCATTTGCGACCTCCAGAGCCATGTCCCGAAGTTAGGTCGCGCGCAGGGCTATGAGGTTCAACGCGGCTCGCGGAACGGCCGGCGGCGCACCGATGCGCTCGGCGCCGGGTTACGCTGTGGCCGTGCCCTGTTCCTGAAGCGGTGACCGACCACGATCAGCTTGCCTTCTTCGCGGATCGCGGCCTCGGCCAATGGCTCAGGCGGTAGATTGTCTTGGGTGACGGCCTCCAGCGCGCGCAGAAACTCCCGACCGGCCGCTGTGATCTCCCAGCCTTCGGCGTCACGCAGCACGTAGCCGTTGCTAAAGATGTCGAGTTCGGGAACCCGCGATGCGAGGCGCTTGATCCGCACATGCCAATCCTCGCCGCTCGATGAGAGGATGGCGAGGTCATGCTTGAGTGAATCGAGCGTGGCTCTGCCGCTGACGTGACTGGCCAATATTTTTAAGATCGCAACCTGTATGCTCAACTCGACGCCTCGACCGCCACGGTTCTTTTTGTTCTGCGCAGCCGATCTGGAAATTATCGCGCTGATGACTCAGGCGTCCAGTCATCAGCGCCAGTTATCCAGAGACGGCATGACGGTATCGATTTACGCTGCGCGTGATGTGCCGACGCGGCGCTCGGGCCGCTGCGACGACATCGATTCCTCTTCCATATCCTGGGGCGCGCCCCAAAATTCCCGCGCGGTCGGCCCGTGCTTCAACCTGCGGGCGCGCAGGAAGCCGAGAATCTCGTGCGGCCAGACCCGGCGCCCCATTTGCGTGTACCAGCGCATGGCATGACGAAGTCCGGCGTCGCGATGCAGCAGCACGCGGAGCAAGGCTTTCGGGCGGCACTGCAGCACCATCTCGGTGAACTTGGACCACAGCAGCACGCGCCACGGCGGCATGTGCCGTGTCGACAACACCTGATGCTTGTAGTCCCAGAACCTGCGATCGGTCTGGATGACGCGCCGTTCTGCCGCGAGACGGAAATACGGCGTCCAGCGATGCGGCGTGACGTAGAGCATCTGGATCTGATCGGGATCGTAGGACAGCAGCTGCCGCAGGCCGCGCCAGTGATCGCGATCGGTCTCCTCCTCGAAGCCGACCACCCAGGTCGCCATCGACAGGATGCCGTGTTGACGCATCAGGCGGATGGCCTCGCGATCAATCGTGGTGGTCGCGCCCTTGCGGATCAGCTCCAACGTCTTCTCGTCGGTGTTCTCCATGCCGAGCAGGAAGCGCTGCCAGCCCGCCTTCTTGTAGAGATGCAGGATGTCGGCATCGCGGACGATGTCGTCGGCGCGGGTCGAGCCGACCAGGATCAAATCAACATTCTCCGCGATCAGGGTGTCGAGGAAGGTCCGCCAGGCCTTCTTCGAGACGGTGGGATTCTCGTCGGCGAAATTGATCACCTTGACGCCGTGCTCGCGATGGAGCCGTGCAAGCTCCCTCGCGAACCGCACGGGATCGCGGTGCCGCCATCGCGTCCAGAAGCCGCGCTGGCCGCAATAATTGCAGAGATGCGGACAGCCGCGCGAGAACTGCACCACGACGGCGCGCAGCCCGCCCCAGTAGCTGTAGTGCGCATGATCGATCAACTCCCAGCCGACGCGATAGGCATCGAGATCGCGGATGACAGGCGCGGGCCGCGTGGCGCGCGGCTCATCATCGTCGCGGAATGCGATGCCATCGATGCCGCCAAGATCGCCGCCATATTCCAGCGCCCGCATCAGGCGGCGCGCGGTCTCCTCGCCCTCGCCGCGCACGATCGCGGTGACGTAGGGCTCCTCGCGCAGAATCTCGCGCCAGTGATAGGTCGGGAACACACCGCCGTAGACGATCAGCGCCCCGGGCACGGCCCTGACGATCGCCTGCGCGACTTCGGCGATGACCGGATGGCCCGAGGTCGAGCCGGAATGACCGAACAAGACCGCATCCGGCGAAAATCGCGACGCTTCCGCCAGGATGGCGGCGATCGGCATCGGGCCGAACTCGGCGTCGAGGAGACGAACCTGGTGGCCGTCATCGATCAGGGGACCGCCGATCGACAGCAAGCCGAGCGGCGGCAAATGATCGTCGGGAATCCGGCTGCCGATCGCCGGATGCGGCACGTTGATGAGAAGTATGCGCATGGATGATCGCTCCCGCTTTGGTTGGCGTGATCGTTCGTCCCCGCATCTTGTGTAAGGAGAGCCCAACCCCCCGGCCGGGCTTTGAGAAGAAAGCAGTTGGCGCGGCTTGACGCGCTAGAGGTTCGGCATCTCCGCCGCTGCGATCGCGGTCAGCCCGCCGAAGCGGCGCTCGCGGCGATGGAACGAAGAGAGCGCGTCGGCGAGATCGTCGGCATCGAATTCGGGCCACATCCGCTCGGTGAAATGCAGCTCGGCATAGGCGCCTTCCCAGAGCAGGAAGTCCGACAGCCGCTTCTCGCCCGAGGTGCGGATGATCAGGTCGACATCGCGCAGGCCGGCCTCGCCGGTGATGAGATCGGCAAAGGCCTCGCGGCTCAGCGGGCCTGCGCCGGCCACGCGCGCGGCGGCGTTCAGGATGGCGTCGCGCGCCGAATAGTCGATCGCGATGCGCAGATGCAGCGTGGTGCCGTCGGCGGTCTCGGCCTCGGCGCGCGTGATCGCGGCGGCGATGCCGTCGGGCAGCCGGTCGCGGCGGCCGATCACGGTGAGACGAACGCCGTTGCGCACCAGGGCTGCGATCTCGTTGGCGAGATAGAACCGCAGCAGCCCCATCAGCGCCGTGACTTCGGCCTTCGGGCGGCGCCAATTGTCGCTCGAGAACGCGTAGAGCGTCAGCGTGCCGACGCCCTGGTCCGGTGCGGCCTCGACGATGCGGCGGATCGCCTCGACGCCCGCCTCATGTCCGCGCAGGCGCGACAGGCCGCGCCGTGTCGCCCAGCGGCCGTTGCCGTCCATGATGATGCCGACATGGAGCCGTCCGGCTACCTCCGGCTTGAGCGCGACGTTACTTTGCATCACAAAGTCTCCGGACAAAAAATGGGATGATCAAATCGGCTGGATACCAAGACGGCCAGACCTGCCTTCGTCCTTGCCGGCGGCGCTGGCCGCGTCGCGCACCAGCTGCTCGAGCACGGCGAGATAATCGAGGAAACGGCGGCGGCCGCTCTTGGTCAAACGGCAGGTGGTGTGCGGGCGATTGCCTTCATAGCCCTTGATGACGTCGACGAGTCCGGCCTCCTGCAGCACCTGCAGATGCCGGCTGAGATTGCCGTCGGTCAGGCCGCAGAGCTGCTTGAGATCGGCGAAGGCGAGCCCCTTCGGATGCGCCATCAGCGAGGTCAACAGGCCGAGCCGTGCCTTCTCGTGGATGACGCGGTCGAGGCCATCATAGGCGAATGGCGCGGTGGTCAGGTCAATCTTCGACATCATTGCCTCCGGAAGCGACATACAACAGTGCTGCGAGCAGCAACTGGCCGATCGCGAATGGCAGGCCCATGGTCCAGGGCGACAGCGCGTGGCTCTGGCTTGCGATCACCAGCACCGTGAAGCCCGACAGGAAATACCAGGCGCCGCCGAGCGCGATCGTGCGCGGCAGCAGCCGGACAGAGGCGAACACGCCGAGGCTGACCAGCACCTGCCACAGGCCGGGCAGCATCCACAGCGTCTCGGGCGCGAATTTCCATTGCAGGATCGCGAGCAGCACGCCGGCGATAACAGCGGGAACGAACTGCTCGATCGCCTGCTGGACCATCGCATCCGCAAGGCCCGAATGATGCCGCCGCGAGCGCGCCTGCATCTCGAGCCAGATCAAGACCGCAGAGAGCAACGCGGCTGCGGCCCAGCCCGCGAGGAACAAGATCGGATGATGAGTCGGATCATCGAGCCAGAGATATTGCGCAAGCGCCGTGACCAGCGCGATGCCGCTGGTGGCGGCGACCGTCGCCGGACCGTAGCCGCGGAACGCGGTGCCGGCCGCAATCTGGCTGCGGATCGCGAGAATATCGGCCAGAGCCTTGTCGAGGTCGCGCATGTTTTGCCCGCACTTTGTAATACAAAGTATACGGGATTGCCAAGTAAACGCAAGCGGCATCGCGCGGCGTACCGACCATGATGTTTAACGGCCGGTTACTGCGCGGATTGCGGCGAAAGCGTGCCGCCTCAGACCTTCACCAGACTCGCAAAGCCGCCATAGATCATGCGCTTGACGTCGAACGGCGCCGTCTTCGGATCCATCGACGACGCCAGGCGGGGGTCGGCCATCACCTTGGCGTTGATCCTGTCGCGCTGGGCGCGCGACTTGTAGGTGATCCAGGCGAACACGACGGTTTCGCCGGCCTTCAGTTTCACACTCTGCGGAAACGAGGTCAGCTTGCCCGGCTTGACGTCGTCAGCAACCCATTCGCGATAATCCAGCGCACCGTGTTCGCGCCAGACCTTGCCGGCCTTCCTGGAGAGCTGCGCATAGGCCTTGAGTTTCTTCTTCGGCACAGCGACGACGAAACCATCGACGTAGGGCATGGGCGTTTCCTGCTGTTTGGTTCCGCCTTCATTGCGAGGAGCAAAGCGACGAAGCAATCCATCTCGACGCTTGCGGCGCGATGGATTGCTTCGCCTCGCTCGCAATGACGATCAGGAGTGACAGCAGGATGCCTTAACCGGCGCCGGTTGGTACTGGTCACGTAGCCGCACCCAATCCATCGGATAGGGCAACCCCTCCTCGTGACGGCCGAGCGGCGTCAGGTCGAGATAGTGATAGGCCGCATTCATCATGTCGAGGCCGCGCGCGAAGGTCGAGTAAGTGTGGAACACGCTCCCCTTGTCGTCGCGGAAGAACACGCTGATGCCGGGCAGTTCGGGACCATAGAGCGGGGTCGTTCCATAATTGTACTTCGCGTCGCCCGCATCGATCTGCTCTTGCGTGAACGACACACCGTAATCGTAGTTGAAGTCGTTGGCCCCCGAGGACACCCAGTCGAAGGTCCAGCCCATCCGCTGCTTGAAGGCCTCGAGCTTTGCCACCGGCGCCCGCGAGACCGCGACCATCGTGGTGTCGCGCGCGGCCAGATGCGGAACCATGCGCTCGAAGCCGTCGACCCAGAACGAGCAGCTCTTGCAGGCTGCGTCCCACTCCGGCGCGAACATCACGTGCTGCACCACGAGCTGCGGCCTGCCCTTGAAGAGATCGCCGAGCGTCACCTTGCCGTCAGGTCCGTCGAACACATAGTCCTGGTCGACTTTCACCCACGGCAGTTCGCGGCGCTGCCGGCTCAACGCTTCGCGGGCCTGGGTGAGCTCCTTCTCGCCGGCCATCAATGCCTTGCGGGCTGCGATCCATTCTTCGCGCGAGACGATCTTGTGCTGTTGCATGAGATGCTCCTTTGCGGTTCAGGCGTCGACGTACTGTGCCAGATTGCCGAGGAATTCCGTCCAGCCGCGCTGGTGGTTGTCGCGCGCGGTCTCGTCGACGAACTGCGCGTGATGGAAGGTGAGCAATGTGCCGCCGGCGTCGGGCTTGATCGACACGGTCACTTCGGACTCGCGTTCCGGCGTCGAATGCCAGGCCCAGCTGAACACCAGTCTCTCGTTCGGCACCACCTCGCGATAGACGCCGCCGACCTCGTGATATTCGCCGTTGGCACCGGTGAACTTGATCCGGTAGCGGCCGCCGACACGGACGTCGAGCTCGGCCTGCGTCGTGCCGGGCTTGACCTGGCCCGGGCCGAACCACTGCACTAGGTTTTCCGGCTCGGTCCATGCGGCGTAGACTTTTTCCGGCCGGGCGCGGAGGCGCCGCGTGAGGGTGAGGCTTGGGCGCGCGGCAAGGCCGGCGTCGGCTGCGACTGCGGATTTGATTGCCATGGGTCTTCCTCCACAAAAGCGGCAAGGCGGTCGAGATTGTCGGACCAGAATTGCGCATAGCGATTGAGCCAGTTCATCGCCTGCTCCATCGGCCTCGCGGTGAGCCGGCACGCCACCGTGCGGCCGGTCTTTTCGCGCGCGACCAGGCCGGCATCCGTGAGCACGTCGAGATGCTTCATGATCGCCGGCAACGACATCGCGAATGGCTGCGCCAGCTCGCTCACCGACAGGCTTTCCTGCTCGCCGAGCCGCGCCAGAAGCGCGCGGCGGGTGGGGTCGGCAAGCGCCGCAAAAGTGCGGTCCAGCGTCTCGTCCTGATACTTAACCATTTGGTTTAGTATAGACGCAAACGGCGCGGCGTCAAGCGCCCGGCTTCACGATCACGTCAATGCCGGGGCGCCACGACACCGGATGGTTGGGACGATCGCAGGAGGAGAGCAGAAGCGCCCTCCCAGCGGGGGCTACTGCCGGTGGTGCCGATGCCGATGACGGTAGGATCGAGGCTGCTCCGGCTCGAGCTGCTCGCGAAACAGGAAGCGCGGATTTTCTCCGCAAGCAAGAAAGCGTCCGGACACGCTTGCAAGGCACTGATCATAGGTCCGATAGGCGCATTCGCCGGGATAGCCGAGGCTCGGGCCCTGTGCGCACCACGGGTAGTCATAGGGATCGGCGGACGCGCGATCGATGCTGGCCGCACCGGCAACCATCATCGTTCCCAACACCAGCACTGCCAATCGCGATGTGCGCATGATCCCACCCGCTCCGGTTCTCAAGAGGCCGCAGTCAATCTAGCGCGGCATAACCGGTATGGTTCCTGAAGGCCACTTTATTCCGCATCAAGGCCGGTCAACTTTTGCAGCCGGGTGCAGGACAAGTCCACGCTCGCGGCCGGACTCGTCCCGCCCGTTCAGTGTGAGACTACTCAACCTTGAGGCCGGCGAACTCGACCACCTTCTTCCACTTGTCGGTCTCGGCCTTGATGTCGTTGCCGAAGGCGTCCGGCGTCTGGATCAGCGAGTCGCCGCCGAGCTCGACCAGGCGCTTCCTCATGTCGGGTTCGGCGAGCACGGCGTTGATCTCGGTGTTGAGCTTGGCGATCAGTTCCTTCGGCGTGTTCTTCGGCGCGCCCATGCCGAACAGCGCGCTTGCTTCATAGCCCTTCACGGTCTCGGCGATCGCCGGCACGTCCGGCAATTGCGAGGAGCGCTCCGTCGCGGTCACGCCGAGCGCGCGCAGCGAACCGGAGCGGATGTGCTGGATGATCGAAGGCATGTTGTCGAAGATCACCTGCACCTGCCCGCCGAGCATGTCGGTGATCGCAGGCGCGGCGCCGCGATACGGCACGTGCTGCATCTTGCAGCCGGTCATCGACATGAACATCTCGCCGGAGAGGTGCACCGAGGTGCCGTTGCCCGAAGAGGCCATGTTCACCTTGCCGGGGTTGGCCTTCACATACTCGATGAACTCGGCGACGGTCTTCGCCGGCACGTCCTTGTTGACGGTCATCACGTTCGGCACGCGGTTGAAGGACGCGACCGGCGCGACATCGCGCACGAAGTTGAACTTCAGATTGGCGTAGAGCGAGGCGTTGATGTAGTTCGCGGGATTGACCAGCAGCACGGTGTAGCCGTCCGGCTCGGCGTTGATCGCAGCTTCGGTGCCGATATTGTTGCCGGCGCCCGGCTTGTTCTCGATCACGAACTGCTGGCCGAGCTTCTCGGACAGCCGCTGTCCGATCAGGCGCGCGATGATGTCGGTGGCGCCGCCCGGCGGATAGCCCACGATCCAGCGCACCGGTCGCGCCGGATAGTCGGCAGCCGAAGCGCGGCCGATCGCGAATGTCGAAATCCCCGACCCGATCAGGCCCAGCGCGGCGCGGCGTGAAATCATGAAGTCTCTCCCAATCCCGCAGGGTTTGACCCCTGCCCGTTTCTGTTGCGTTGCGTGCGGCGCGGTTTTAACAAACAATGTCCGAAGCGGCCAGTGCGACACGTGCGACACCGATCGCGACGAAAGGCTAAGCCCCGGCTCTGCATGAGG
Organism: Bradyrhizobium sp. USDA3010; assembly: GCF_056429065.1. Classification (NCBI taxonomy): domain Bacteria; kingdom Pseudomonadati; phylum Pseudomonadota; class Alphaproteobacteria; order Hyphomicrobiales; family Nitrobacteraceae; genus Bradyrhizobium; species Bradyrhizobium sp. USDA3010. The sequence goes on along the minus strand of NZ_JBWJZD010000029.1, from coordinate 27,556 downwards.
CCGAAGCGTTGAATTCTTGTTTAGGACTCTGGACCGAAGAGGATCGATCATGTCCGTCAAGGTGAATGGGCTCGACCATCTCGTGATCAACGTCACCGATGTGGTGCGCTCGGTTGCCTGGTACAGCAGGATCCTCGGCATGGAGGTGAAGGTGTTCGACCCCGGTAAGGGCAAGACACCGCGCACCTCGCTGGTGTTCGGCAACCAGAAGATCAATGTGCGGCCGCGCGACGCCGACAAGGTGGACTGGTTCACCGCCGATCATGAAGCGGCCGGCAGCGACGATCTCTGCTTCCTCACCTCGAGCACACCCGAGGCGGTGGTCGCGCATCTGAAGGCCCATGGCGTCAAGATCGAGGAAGGCCCCGTCGCCAAGCAGGGCGCGCGCGGCACGCTGCGCTCGGTCTATTGCCGCGACCCCGACGGCAGCCTGATCGAGATCTCGTCGTATGAGAGGGATCCAGGCTAGCTGTCGTTCGTCATTGCGAGCGAACCATTCGGGCGAATGCGCGCCCGACCGCAGGCTGCGCGAATAGATCCACCTGTTCCGTGCGGCGGAACGGATTGGCTTCGTCACGTCAGCACAAAATGACTTTACAAATCCCGATTTGCTCTCGGCGCACGCCGATGGCAGAACTGCTCCCAACCAAGATCAATGGCGGCCGGCAAGGCTGCGCGGGAGGACATATGACGACTTCACAGCCAGTGCCGGGCATCGTCGGACCGTTTGCGGGGCTCGACGTGCCGTGGCTGCTCAGGATGCGCGCCGAGGTGCGCCGCGATCATCCGTTCCTGATCTGGGCGCCGTTCGATGCGCCGGCGCGGCGCTGGAACTACGGCGAATTCCATGAGCGCGTCGGCGCGCTCGCGGCGGGCCTCGCCAGGCGCGGCATCAAGCAGGGCGACTATGTCCTGATCCATCTCGATAACTGCGTCGAGGCGATCATGTCGTGGTTCGCCTGTGTCGAGCTCGGCGCCATTGCCGTCACCACCAACACCCGCTCGGCTGCGGCCGAGATCGAATATTTTGCCGGCCATTGCGGCGCGGTCGCCGCGATCACCCAGCCGGCCTATGCCGAACTGATATCAGCCAACTGCAAGGGGCTGCGCTGGATCGCGGTGACCTCGCACGATGCGGGGCAGGCGCCGGCACAGGCGCCCACGAGCGGCGACAGCTTTGACGCGCTGTTCGCCGACAGCGCCGACCGGCCGAAGCGCCCGATCGATCCGCTCGCACCGTGCAGCGTGCAATACACTTCCGGCACCACGTCGCGACCGAAGGCGGTGCTATGGACGCATGCCAACGCGCTATGGGGCGCCAAGATCAACGCCGCCCATCAGGACCTGCACGCGACGGATGTGCACCAGACCTATCTGCCGTTGTTCCACACCAACGCGCTGGCCTATTCGATGCTGGCGAGCCTGTGGGTCGGCGCGACCTGCGTGATCCAGCCGCGCTTCTCGGCGAGCCGCTTCTGGCCGGTGGCGCTGGAGCACGGCTCGACCTGGACCTCGACGATCCCGTTCTGCATGAAGGCGCTGCTGGAGCACGAGGTTCCGAAGAACCACAAGTTCAGACTCTGGGGCACCGCCGTGAACGAGCCGCCGGCATTCGCCGTGTTCGGCATCAAGATCATCGGCTGGTGGGGCATGACCGAGACCGTCACCCACGGCATCATCGGCGAGGTCGACCAGCCGAACCCGCCGATGTCGATCGGCCGCGCTGCGCCGGAGTATGAAATCCGCATCACCAACGATGATGGTACGCCGACCGGCGTCGGTGAGACCGGCAATCTCCTGATCAAGGGCATCCCCGGCCTGTCGCTGTTCGCTGAATATCTGCACAACGAGAAGGCCACGCGCGAGAGCTTCGACGAGCACGGCTATTTCATCACCGGCGACCGCGTCACGATGCTGGAGCGCGGCTATATCAAATTCGGCGATCGCTCCAAGGACATGCTCAAGGTTGGCGGCGAGAATGTCGCGGCCTCCGAGATCGAGCAAGTGATCGCGGTGGTGCCGGGCGTGCGCGAGGCCGCCGTCGTGGCGAAGAAGCATCCGATGCTGGACGAGGTGCCGGTCGTCTTCATCATCCCGCAAACCGGCGTCGCGGCCTTGCCTGCCGATCTCCACGACAAGGTCATGACCGCCTGCAGCGCCGCGCTCGCCGACTTCAAGGTGCCGCGCGAAATCCGCTTCGTCGACGAGATGCCGCGCTCGACGCTGGAGAAGGTTGCGAAGGCGGAGCTGCGGAAGATGCTGGAGTAGTGGCGGCGCGCCCTGCCTCGCCGTCATTGCGAGCGAAGCGAAGCAATCCACCCCTCAGCATACGCTGAAGTATGGATTGCTTCGTCGCTTCGCTCCTCGCAATGACGCGAAGTGCTCAATTCACCTCGAACCGGATCGGCAGCTTCTTCGGGCCGTTCACAAAATAGGCCTGCGTCATCTTTACCTCGCCGTCGAGGCTGAGCGATTTCAGGTGCGGCAGCAGTTCCTCGAACAGGATGCGCATCTCGAGCTTGGCCAGATACTGGCCGAGGCAGAGATGCGCGCCATAGCCGAACGCGACGTGGCGATTGGGCTTGCGGTCGCTGCGGAAGCGATCGGGGTCCTCGAACACCTCCTCGTCGCGATTGCCGGAGGCGTAGCACAGCATCAGCCAGTCGCCTTTCGCGATTCTGCGGCCTCCGAGCTCGGTATCCGCGGTGGCCGAGCGCATGAAATGCTTGACCGGCGTCATCCAGCGGATCGCCTCGTCGACCAGGCCCGGGATCAATTCCGGGTTGGCCTTCACCTTGGCAAATTCCGCGGGGTCCCTGGCCAGCGCCCAGATCGCGCCCGCGGTCGAGGATGAGGTGGTGTCGTGGCCCGCAGTCGCGACGATCATGTAATAGCTGGTCTGATCGTGCTCGGGCATGTAGTCACCGCCGATCTTCGCATTCGCGATCACGGTGGCAAGATCGTCGCGCGGGCTCTGGCGGCGATTTTCGGTGATCTTGCGGAAGTAGGCGGAGAAGTCGGCGACGATTGCCTGCAACATCGCCGAGACCTGTTCCGCGCTCAGCGCCTCGCGGACGCGCGCGGTGTCGGGATCCTGCGGGCCGAACAGTTCCTGCGTCAGCTTGAGCATGCGCGGCTCGTCCGCTTCGGGCACGCCGAGGATCTCCATGATGACGTGCAGGGGATAGCCGAGCGCGACGTCCTCGACGAAATCGCAGGCACCGCCGCGGTCGAGCATGCGCTGCACCGTGGCGCGCGCGATCTCGCGGACGCGGCCCTCGAACTTGCCGAGATTGGCCGGCATGAACCAGCCCTGGGTCAGCGCGCGGTACTTCGGATGGTCGGGCGCGTCCATCTGCACCAGCGAGCGCACCAGATTGGGCCCGCCGGTGATCTTGCGCACCCGCTCCTCGAGCGCCTGCGTCGTCAGCGTGGTCGGGCGGTCGGCATTGTGGAACAGCTCGTTCTGCCGACTGATCGCCTGGATATGGGCGTGCTTGGTCACCACCCAGAACGGATCGAAGCGGTCAGGCCGCGCGATGCCGAGCGGGTTGTTGGCGCGCAACCAGCGATAGCTGTCGTGGATGCGGTCGTCGGCATAGGCGACGGGATCGACGAGGGTTTCCGCGATGTTGGCGGGGATATCGAGATCCCCGGTCGTTGCCGTGTTCATGATCGTCCTCACCTGCCGAAGCACCGGTCGCGCCGATGATCGCCGGAATCTAGGCGGAGGTAAGGAGGACGACTTGCGTTGATTGGCTAAACGCCGCGCCACACACGCTATTGCGCGGCGTGGCGGAGCAATGACGGCGGGCTCAGTAGTGCCCGAACGCGACCGGGCGGAACGCCTGCAGCAATTGCTGGTCGAGCTTGCCGCCCATCTCCTCCATCATGGAGAACGCCTTGGCGTGGGTGAATTGCAGCCGGTAGGCGCGCTTCTCGACCAGAGCGGCATAGACATCGACGATCGTGGTGACGCGGACGATGTCGCTGATCTGGTTGCCGCTGAGGCCGTTCGGATAGCCGGAGCCGTCGAGGAATTCGTGATGATGCAGGATCACGTCGAGCATTTCCGGCGGGAAGCCGCCCTGCGCCGACAGCGCCTCGTAGCCGCGGCGCGGATGTTCGCGCATCTCGGCCATTTCCTCGACCGTGAAAGCGCCGGGCTTGTCGAGCAGCGCGACCGGAACGAACGCCTTGCCGACATCATGCAGCAGTGCGGCACGGGCGAGCCGGCGCTGGTCGTCGTCGCGCATGCCGAGATGCTGCGCGAACGCCACCGCAAAGCCGGTCACGAACAGACAGTGGCGATAGGTCTCCTGGTGATGGCAGCCGACCGTGGTCAGCCATTCACGCAGCGAGTTGTGCTTGATCGCCTTGAGGATCTTGTTTTCGGCGGCAACGATGTCCTCGAACCTGAGCGGCTCGCCCGCGCGCATCCGCTCGAACATCTTGACCATCACACCGTGCGCGGCCTCGACGCCGCGATTGAGCGCCTTGCCGCGGTCGGTTTCGTCATAGCCGCTGTTGTCGGGAAACGCGGCGCGGATGCGCTGCAGGATGCCCCGCGCATCGAACGGCCGCGAGATCGTGTCGGTGGCGCCGAGCGCCCAGGCCTGCATCGAGGCGTGATGCATCGCATCCGCCAGCACGAACAGCCTCGGCATCTCGCGATAGGCGTCGGCCTGCAGCTTGGCGCGGACCATTTGCACGGCTTCGGGCGAGCGCAGATTGATGTCGACCACGATGCCGGAGAGATCGCCAGCCGGCTGCTCGGGAATATCCGAGGTCGGAACGGTATCGACCTCGCCCACCGAGCGCAGGATGCTGGCCAGTTCGTTGCTCTGATCGCTTCGATCTGACGCCAGCAGCAGGCGGCGCTTCGAAGTCTTGTTGTTGGCTAAGGCTGTCATGGAATCCCCGTCGCGGTAACGACCGACGCCGCGACGCTACCTGACGATGCGTTCCCTCCCGCTTAATGGGGATGCTGAACGGCGGTTAAGCGCAATGGATACAATTTGAGGAACCGCGGAATCCGCCAGCAGAATCAGGCCGGCAGAAAATGATGGCGGGCGGCCGCAGCGCCGACGAATCGTGAATTTTCGCGGTGTCAAAGACGTCGGCGCTCCACCATCCGGCGGACGCCTGGAGCAAAGAAAAACGCCGGAGAGCGGTCAAGCTCTCCGGCGTCCCCATTGGTTCAGGCCGTTACGCCTTCATCGCAGCCTTGACGGCCTCCGCGGTGATCGGCAGGCCGCGGACGCGGGCGCCGACCGCGTTGAAGACGGCATTGCCGATCGCCGGCGCCACCACCGTCACGGCGGGCTCGCCGACGCCGGTCGCCTTCTCGCCATTGGCGATGACATTGACCGCGACTTCCGGCAGCTGGCTCATCCGAAGCGGCGTGTAGGTGTCGAAATTGGTCTGCTCGATGCCGCCGTCCTTCAACGTCGCCTTCTCGAACAGCGCCAGTGACATGCCCCACAGCGCCGCGCCCTCGACCTGGGCCCGGATGCCGTCGGGATTCACTTGCGTGCCAACGTCGGTCGCAACCGTCAGCTTCTTCACCGTCACCTCGCCCGACGGGGCGACTGCGACGTGGGCGACGCAGGCGGTCCAACTCGCCGTGGCGCGCTCCTGCGACGATACGCAGGCAACGCCCATGCCTTCGCCCTTGGGCAGCTTCTTGGTGCCGTAGCCGGCGAGACCCATCGCCGCGAGCAAGGTGTTACGGAGACGCTGCGCGCCGCCGTCATTCTTGCCCTTGCCGTCGAGCAGCTCGACGCGAAGCAGGGCCGGGTCCTTGCCGGTCGCATGCGCGATCTCATCGACCATGCTTTCGACCGCCCAGAACGTCCAGCCCGGCGCCACCGAACGGAGCTGACCCGACGGGGTGGCGTTGTGCGCCATCTCGTTCTTGATCGCCCGCACATAGTGGTTGGGGACGGTGTAGAAGAAGTCCGAGCCGTTCACCGTGAATGCATCGAGCGGTCCCTTCTTGTCGACCGAGGGCGACAGGAAGTCGGGGATGCCCCAACGCTGGGTCGGCCAGGCCGAGACCACATCGTGGGTCAATGCGACGAGCTTGCCGTCGCCGTCCACGCCAGCCTTTACTTTTTGGTAGGTCAGCGGACGCGAGAAATCCATCGTCATGTCGTTCTCGCGCGTGTAGATGACCTTGACCGGCTTGCCGACGGCCTTTGCCGCCTGCACCGCGGGCACCATCATGTCGGCGTCGAGACGCCGGCCGAAGCCGCCGCCCAGCCACATCTGGTGCATCACCACGAACTTCGGATCGATCCCGGCGGCGCCGGCGGCGATCGCGCCGGAGCGCGTCGCGAACTGGTTGCCGGAATAGATGTGCAGGATGTCGCCCTTGAACTCCGCGGTGGCGTTCATCGGCTCCATCGGCGCGTGGATGTTGATGTTGGTGGTGTATTCCGCCTCCAACACCTTGGCCGCCGTGCCGAAGGCTGCGTTCGGATCGCCGTCCTTGACGAAGAACTCACCGGAATCGCTGAGCCCCTGCAGCCGCTTGGCCTCGGCGAACAGCGATTCGCTCGACAGTTTGGCGTTCGGACCGCCGTCATAGCTCACCTTCAGCGCCTCGGCGGCCTTCTTCGCCTGCGCATAGGTGTTGGCGACCGCGACGACCCAGCCGGTCGTGGTCGTGGTCTTGTCGTCCAGGGTGACGGCCTTGATGAAGCCCGGCACCTTCTTGGCCGCGCTATCGTCCACCGACTTCACGGTGGCGCCGTAGCGGATTGGCGGGGTGACCAGCGCGCCGTAGACCATGCCCGGCAGCATCACGTCGATGCCGTACTTGGCCGTGCCGTTGACCTTCAACGGGATGTCGAGCTGCGGCACCGAGACGCCGATCATGGTGTACTGGTCGGCCGACTTCAGCTTGATCGCCTTCAGATCATCCGCCGTGAAGGTCTTGGTCGCCTTGCCGCTCTTCACCACTTCGGCAAACGACATCGACTTCTTCGACTTCGGATGGCTGATCGTCGACGCACGCACCACCAGCTCGCTGGCCGGCACGCCCATCGAGGCCGCCGCCGCCTCGGTCAATGCGATGCGGCCGGCAGCGCCGGCGCGGCTCATGGCGTCGAAGTTCATCATCGTCGACCAGCTGCCGCCGGTGATCTGCGCGCCCAGCACGGGATCGTTGAACTTCGGATCGTTGGAGGCGAGCTGGACCCGCATGTCCTTCCAGTTCGCGCCGAGCTCTTCGGCCACGATCTGCGCCATCGTCGAGGCGACATGCTGGCCCATGTCGGCCTTGCCGCAGGTCACGGTGACGAGACCATCGGGCGCGATCGAATACCAGACGCTTGGCTCGAAGTTGGCGGGCGCGGGCGCCGCAAGCGCCTCATCGATGCCGGACGCAGCGTAGCCGAGCACGAGACCGGTTGCAGCGGTGCCGACCAGGAAGGAACGGCGGCTGAGATCGGTCGTCTCGGGAGCGAGGTTTTTCACGTGCTTGTTCATGTGGCCCTCCGCTCGGATCCGGTGGCCGATGCGGTGCGCATGTCGGACGCAGCGCGCATGATCGCCTTCTGGATTCGTGAATAGGTCATGCAACGGCAGAGATTGCCGTCCATATGCGCGACCACTTCTTCCTTCGTCGGATTGGTGTTCTTCGACAGCAGCGCGGCCGCCTGCATGATCTGGCCGGACTGGCAGTAGCCGCATTGCGGCACCTGCTCGGCGACCCAGGCCTTCTGCAAGGGATGTTCGCCCTTGGCAGAGAGACCTTCGATGGTGGTGATCTTCTTGCCGACGGCGTCGGCGAGCGAGGTCTGGCAGGACCGCACCGCTTCGCCGTTGACGTGAACCGTGCAGGCGCCACAGAGACCGGCGCCGCAACCGAATTTGGTGCCCGTCATCTGCAATTGCTCGCGGATGACCCAAAGCAGCGGCGTGTCATTGGCCGCCTCGACGGACATATTCCGTCCGTTGATATTGAGATTTGGCATCTCTCTCCCCTTCCGGTGTCGGAAGCCGCTTACGGCGGCAACTCACTGTTGGGTCATGGCTGGCGCCCACCGGGTAAGCGACAGTTGCCGAAACAATGATCCGGTTCCTGGCTGGAGGCAATCCAATTTGGAATTGCTCGAAAGGAATAAATTTCGGAAACTCCCTGTTGTGCGATGCGGCAACGGCATGAAGCTTTTGAAATGCCAGTATTGATGCCGTATCGATCAATCCTACCAAGGTCGGTAGCGCTGCCGGACCTGACGTCGACAACAGAAGGAGCCCGTCAATGGCCAAGCTCAACCGCAGCGGCGTCGATATCTATTACGAGATTCACGGCAGCGGCCCGCCCCTGATCCTCACCCACGGCTATTCGTCGACCTCTGCGATGTGGCACGGCCAGATCGAGGCGCTGTCGAAGCGGCACAAGCTCATTCTCTGGGACATGCGCGGGCACGGCCAGTCCAACTATCCCGACAATCCGGATGCTTACAGTGAAGCGGCGACGGTCGGCGACATCGCCGCCCTGCTCGATGTTGCCGGCGCCGACAAGGCGATCGTCGGCGGCCTGTCGCTCGGCGGCTACATGTCGCTCGCCTTTCATCGCGCCCATCCGGAGCGGGTGCGCGCGCTATTGATCATCGACACCGGCCCGGGATTCAAGAAGGACGACGCCCGTGAGGTCTGGAACACGCGCGCCCGCGACACTGGCGACCGCTTCGATCGTGAAGGGCTCGAGGTGCTGAAGTCGCTGAGTGCCGAGCGCGCGTCGGTCACGCATCGCAACGCCAGGGGCCTAGCGCATGCCGCGCGCGGCATGCTGGCGCAACGCGATGCCCGGGTGATCGAGTCGTTGCCCGGGATCAAGGTCCCGTCGCTGGTCGTGGTCGGGGCCAACGACACGCCGTTCCTGGCGGCGTCCGACTACATGGCGGCGAAGATCCCGGGCGCGCAGAAGGCGGTGATTCCGAACGCCGGCCACGCCGTCAACATCGACCAGCCGCAGGCCTTCATCGCCGCCGTGCTGCCGTTCCTGGATCACCTCGAAACCGGCGTAGCGTGAAAGGCCAAATGAAGGATCAGGCCATGAAGACGATCGTCGTCGCCCTGCTGCTGAGTGGGGCCGCCACGGCCGCCAGCGCGGAGAAGCTTCCGCCGTTCGGCGGACCTGCATCGGCTTTCACCGCGACGCTGTCGAACAACACACCGCTGGTGTTCGGCATGGGCGTCGCGGACGCGCAGCGTGCGCTCGGCACCCCCTTCACCCATGTCAGCGGACGGCCTGGCAACGAGATATTCCTGACCTTCCGCGACCTCGGCGGCAGCGGGCTGTTTCCGCACCATGACCGTCTCTTTCTGCAGTTCCGCAAAGGCCGGCTCGCCGGCTGGAAGGCCGACTGGGGCGAGAACTGGATGTGGCGCTAAACCTCATCATCGAAAGCTTCATGCAACCCCCAACATGACAAGGATGGACCATGGGACAAGACATCAAACTGAAGGCTTCTGATGGATTTGAACTCGGCGCCTATCGCGCCGATCCCGCCGGCGCGCCGAAGGGCGCGATCGTGGTGATCCAGGAGATCTTTGGCGTCAACCACCACATCCGCTCGGTTTGCGACCGGCTGGCGAAGGAAGGCTATGTCGCGGTTGCGCCGTCGATCTTCGACCGCATCACGCCGAACTTCCAGAGCGGCTACGCCCCCGATGAGGTGGCCGAAGCGCGCAAGTTCGTCGCCAATCCGGACTTTGCGGCGATGCTGCGCGACAGCCAGGCAGCGATCGACGCGGTGAAGTCGGCCGGGCCGGTCGGCATCATCGGCTTCTGCCTCGGTGGCAGCATCGCCTATGCGGCCGCCACCAAGCTGACCGGGCTATCGGCCGCGATCGGCTATTACGGCGGCGCCGTCATCCGCTTCGCCGACGACAAGCCGACCGTGCCGACGCAACTGCATTTCGGCGAGAAGGATGCGGGCATTCCCTTGAGCGATGTCGAGACCATCAAGTCGAAGCGGCCCGAGGTCGAGGTCTTCATCTATCCCGGCGCGCAGCACGGCTTCCATTGCGACGAGCGCGCCAGCTACGACAAGGCGAGCGCCGACATCGCCTGGCCGCGCAGCATGGAATTTTTCGCGAAGCATTTGCGGCGATAGCTCTTTCCATCTCGTCATTCCGGGATGCGCCGCAAGGCGCAGGCCCGGAATCCATTTCGCCGCAAGACGCGCGGAGTGATGGATTCCGGGTTCGCGCTTCGCGCGCCTCGGAATGACTGATGGAGGGACGTTGCTTTAAAACCAGCGCTCGCCGACGAACACCGTATCGCCCGGGCTCATCGGCGTGCCCAGCGGCACCACGAAGCGGCCGGAGCCGGATGCATCGGTATGGGTGAGGGTGACCTGGTCGCGCTTGGCACGCGGCGAGAATCCGCCGGCGATCGCGACCGCGCTCTCGACGGTCATGTTCGGCACGTAGGGATACTGGCCGGGAGCCTGGACCTCGCCGAGGATGAAGAACGGCCGGTAGGACTCGATCTCGACCGCCACCGAAGGATCGCGGATGAAGCCGTTGCGCAGCCGCGCCGAGATTTCACCGGCGAGCCCGGCCGGCGTGCGGCCGCGCGCCGGCACCGAGCCGATCAGCGGCACGGTGATCGAGCCGGCGGCGTCGATCGCGTAGGAGTTGGTCAGGCCTTCCTGACCGTAGACCACGACGCGGAGCTTGTCGCCCGGGCCGAGATGATAGGAGTTGTCGTAACCGGCGGGCCCACCCGGTGCGGCGGCATAAACCACCGGGGCGGCACCCGGCGCGGCATAGCCATAACCGGGAGAAGCACTGGCGAAGGCGGAACGCAGTGCGCTGATCGCACCTCCGCCGCCTACGTCAGCAACCGGGGCGGATGCGTAAGCCGGTCCATAGGTGACGGCATCGACACCTTGCGGGCCGACGGCGACTGGACCGGACGTGCTCATGCAGCCAGACAGCGCGAGCGCAGCCACAACGGCAGTGATCGGCAATCGTAACGCGCGTGCAACCGGCACCGGACCTATCCCTCAACGGCAGACAAGCCCAGTCTTGCACCGCTTATGGTTAATAAAGGGTTTTCGAGCACCGGAGTGGGGAGACGGAAAGCCCGCCTCCCCCTCGATTTAGAGCATGATCCAAAAAAGTGGGAACCGGTTTTCCCTCGCGACAAACGCGAAAGCGTTTGCGCGGAGATCATGCTCAACAGAAGCGGCGATCAGGCGGTGACGCCGACGCCGATCGGGCAGGACACGCCGGTGCCGCCAAGCCCGCAATAGCCCGCCGGATTCTTGGCGAGGTATTGCTGATGGTAGTCCTCGGCGAAGTAGAACTCGCCGGCCGGTGCCACTTCCGTCGTGATCGCGCCGAGGCCCTTGGCGGCGAGCGCCTTCTGATACATCACCTGCGACGCATCGGCGGCTTTGTGCTGCGCGTCGCTGAACGTGTAGATCGCGGAACGATACTGCGTGCCGATGTCGTTGCCCTGGCGCATGCCCTGCGTCGGGTTGTGGTTCTCCCAGAATGTCTTCAGCAGCTTCTCGTAGGAGATCTTCTTCGGGTCGAACACGACCAGCACGACTTCGGTGTGGCCGGTGCGTCCCGAGCACACCTCTTCATAGGTCGGGTTCGGCGTGTGGCCGCCGGCATAGCCGACCGCGGTGGTGTAGATCCCGTCGCCGAGTTCCCAGAACTTCCGCTCCGCGCCCCAGAAGCAGCCGAGGCCGAACACGGCCTGCTCGAGGCCTTGCGGATAGGGCGGCGTCAATTTGCTGCCATTGACGAAATGCGTGGTCGCGGTCGGGATCGGCGTGGTGCGGCCAGGCAGCGCCTCGGCGGCGCTTGGCAACGCGGTGGTCTTGCGCATGAACAACATGGATACCTCCGGGCGGGACATCGGCCGACGCGGCAACGGCCTGCGGGCCGGCTGTCACCTATATATGTCCTTACGCGGATGATGGCAGCCCCGTTACTGACGGCTGCGGCAAGGAGAAGCTCAAGCGGGCTGCAGCGCCAGCTCAGTCGCGTGCGTAGCCGATCAGCGGCTTGCGCGGCCGGAACAGGATCATCAGCAGGATGCCGGCAATGCCAAGCACCGCGAACACCGGCTGCTCCAGAAGCACGCGGATCACGCCGTTCCAGAGCCAGGGCGCGAAGCGATCCACCCAGGCATGGAACGCCTGCTGGCTCGACTGATGGATATCGTTCCAGAACTGGCCGAATTGGGTGAACCGCAGGCTCTGGTCGGCGACGTAGCGGGCCCCGTCATAGACCATGAAGATGAAACTGCCGGCCAGCAGCAAAAGGCCGATCAGGCGGAAAAAGCCGCGGATCATGCGTCACCCTAACTCCCTGTCGCGCCCCACGCGTCGACAGGCCTTACCGGGCGCCCCCCGGAAATTCAACCTCTTCAGCGGCTTATCCGGCCCTCGCGAGGCCGATTTCAGGCCCTTTTTCGGTCCCGAAAGCGTTGACGGTTAAGCCTGCGCCATCTATAAGACCGGCCGATGGCGGCGGGCGCAATCCTGCCGCCGCTGTTCTTTGGACAGTGCCGCATGCGGGGGCAGCAATATGCGCCTTGGCATGGCCGCCTCAAGGACACCCAAGAAAACACCTTGGACAAATACATCAGAGTTGAGATTTGAACCGGCCGGTGCGCGCAAGCCCGACCACCGAGCGATCACCGCCGAAGGACAGTTAGAGAACCATGGCCAACACCACCTCCGCCAAGAAGGCGACCCGCAAGATTGCCCGCCGCACCATCGTCAACAAGTCGCGCCGCACGCAGATGCGTGGCGCAGTGCGCACCGTCGAGGAAGCAATCAAGAGCGGCGACCGCGAGGCGGCACTGAAGGCGATGAGCAAGGCCGAGCCCGAACTGATGAAGGCAGCGCAGCGCAACATCATTCACAAGAACCTCGCGAGCCGTAAGGTGTCGCGCCTCACGCAGAGCATCGCCAAGCTCGCCAAGTAAGCTCAGCGAGTACAGCTCGCCCCGTGAGCTGACCGAAGAACACATTTGTCACGAAGCCCGGCTCGCGCCGGGCTTTTTGTTTTGGTCTCGCATTTTGTCGTGGAAGTTTCATAGCGCGAGAAGAGTCGGCGTTGCCGCGCAACGAACTGCGTGCCATGTTTCGTCGCGTCCGTAGTTCTACCGGCACAATATGCTTAACGCGCCGCACTCGCGCACAGATTGTTCTGCGCTAAGCTAGATAGATGGAATAGCGCGCGAACATCTCGCGTTGAAAATTGCGCAGCGGGGTTACCCTGCAAAAGTAATCGCGAAAAATGACGTCTCGCGAATTACTTATGCACATAGCGCTGAACAGCGATTGGAAAAATGACCGGCGCGAGACCAAATGTAAATTTTCTATGAAAAATTTTTGGTATTGCACCGTCGTTTGTGACACGCGTGAATCTGTGCGCTGATTCAAAACCTTGCTTTCGCAACTCAGCGTCGGCAACACCGCAACAGTCGCCAAGAGTCTCGACCCCCGTCGAATCCACGGATTGTCAGGAAATGCGCTTGGTGTATTTATTTCTTGTTCGCGACGCCCACGGATCTCCAGATCAGCGCGGTTTGAGACCCAAGGGCGGACGTGCAAATCGGCGGCGGTGTGCGCGTTAGCGACGCTTTCCAAGCGAAGCTAGATTGACGGCTCATAGCGATATGAGGACGGTCGACCTGTGTCAAAATATCTCCGGCGGTGCCCCCGACGATTTGGGGGATCGAACAAGAGAGACCAGGCGTCAGTCGGAATCTGGCAACGGGAACGCGGCGCGAGCGAACGGGTTGACGACGACACGCGGCGGCGAAGCGCCGGGCATCTCGGTGTTCGGTAGCGGCAGTTCGATTTTGAAGACACGAGCAAGCTGGCAACTTGCCGCGATACGTCGCGGCGGGAGGGGGAGGACTTATGCCTTACGGTATCATCACTGCAGTCGAACCAACGACAGCCCAAGTGCAGATTTCCTGTGGTGCCGTAATCAACCCCTCGGACGCTGGCTCTAACCCGCAGAGACCGTCGAGTACGCGCTGACCTCGCGGGACGCATCTTCTCCAAACAGCTGACCTGTCGCGTGGCGCTTGGCCGCCACACGGGAGAGATTTGTCCGGAGCAGATCGCGCCCGCTAGAGGTCGCGTCGTGGCAGGACCCCTGCACGGCGCTTTCGCAATCATCATCTCTCAGTTTTGGAAAAGTACGAAGGCAATGACGAACACGGAACAGGATCGCTGGTCGCGGGTAAAGGGACGTTTGCGGACGAGCGTTGGCGAGGACGTCTACACGAGCTGGTTCGCACGGATGGATCTCGAGAGCGTGCACGATGAGAGCGTGCATCTATCGGTTCCGACCCGGTTCCTCAAGAGCTGGATCCAGGCGCATTACGCCGAACGCGTGCTCTCCTGCTGGCAGGCCGAGATGCCCGAAGTGCATCGCATCGACCTCACCGTGCGCTCGGCGATCCGTGCGATGGCCCCTGTGAAGGAAGCGGCTGCGCCGGCCGAAGTGCGCCGTGTCGAGCGCAATGACGGTCGTCCTGCGCCTGAACTGCGCTCGTTCGCGACGGCGCCGGTGTCCGCCAGCCATGATGCGCTCGGCGGCTCGCCGCTCGATCCGCGCCTGACCTTTGCAAGCTTCGTCGTCGGCCGTTCGAACACGCTGGCCCATGCGGCTGCGCGCCAGGTCGCGGAAGGTCGCCGCGGCGATCCCGTGATGTTCAACCCGCTCTACATCCATGCCGGCGTCGGCCTCGGCAAGACGCACCTGCTGCAAGCGGTGACCTGGGCCGGCAATTCCGGCGGCGAGCGCAAGGTGCTGTATCTCACCGCCGAGAAGTTCATGTACGGCTTCGTCGCGGCGCTGAAGACGCAGACGGCGCTGGCGTTCAAGGAGGCGCTGCGCGGCATCGACGTGCTGGTCATCGACGATCTGCAGTTCCTGCAGGGCAAGTCGACGCAGGCCGAGTTCTGCCACACGCTGAACGCGCTGATCGACGCCGGCCGCCAGGTCGTGATCGCCGCCGACCGTCCGCCGTCCGACCTCGAAAGCCTCGACGACCGCGTGCGCTCGCGGCTCGCCGGTGGTCTGGTGGTCGAGATGGGCTCGCTCGGCGAGGAACTGCGGCTTGGCATCCTCAAGTCGCGCGTCGCCGCGGCCCGCGCCCACCATGCGACCTTCGATGTGCCGGAGGAAGTGCTGGACTATCTGGCGCGCACCATCACCCACAACGGCCGCGACCTCGAAGGCGCGATCAACCGCCTCTTGGCGCACTCCAAGCTCAACAACCAGCCGGTGACGCTGGAGATGGCCGAGCGCGAGGTGCGCGACCTGATTCGCCCGCAGGAGCCGAAGCGGATCAAGATCGAGGACATCCAGCGCGTGGTCGCCCGGCAGTACAATGTCAGCCGTTCCGACCTCTTGTCGTCCCGTCGCACCGCCAACGTGGTGCGCCCGCGCCAGGTTGCGATGTATCTAGCCAAGACGCTGACCCTGCGTTCGCTGCCGGAGATCGGCCGGCGCTTCGGCGGCCGCGACCACACCACGGTGTTGCACGCGGTGCGCAAGATTGAGGCACTGGTCGCCAAGGACACGGCGCTGTCGGAGGAAGTCGAATCGCTGAAGCGGCAATTGCAGGAATAAGACTGGAGGAATAAGGCCGCCTCATTTGGCTGGCTCGTTCCATAGCCCTCCCCTTCATCAAGAGGGGAGGGCTAAACTTTTTTCCGGCCCAAAACGTGGGGAACGGGGCCCGTTTCGCGCCCGTATCCCTTGCACCGGCCGCCCATCCGCGCCACCTTGCGGTCCCCCCGTGGGTTTGATCAAATCCGGTATTGATCCGGCTTATCGGGTTTCCAATGCCGCGGTGCTGCCCTGAACGGCCGCCCGGCTTTTCCATCTGAGGGATCTGGCGGGTATTGCAATGAAGGTCACCGTCGAGCGCGCGCAACTCCTGAAATCGCTGGGTCACGTTCACCGCGTGGTCGAGCGCCGCAACACCATCCCGATCCTCGGCAACGTGTTGATCCGCGCCGAGGGCGCCAAATTGTCCCTGAAGGCAACCGACCTCGATCTCGAGGTGACGGAGACCTTGGCCGCCGAGACCGGAACCGCCGGCTCGACCACGGTGCCGGCGCACATGTTCTACGACATCGTCCGCAAGCTGCCCGACGGTTCGCAGATCGTGCTGGAGGCCGACGGCGACCGCTCGGTGCTCGCGGTGCGCGCCGGCCGCTCGCGCTTCACGCTGCAGACGCTGCCCGAAAGCGATTTCCCGGGCCTTGCCGCCGGCGACATGACGCATTCGTTCTCGCTGCCGGCGTCCGACATCAAGCGGCTGATCGACCGCACCCAGTTTGCGATCTCGACCGAGGAGACCCGCTATTACCTCAACGGCATCTATCTGCACGCCGCCGGCAGCGCCAAGGTGGCGACCCTGCGCGGCGTTGCGACCGACGGCCACCGCCTGGCCCAGATCGACCTCCCGCTGCCCAAGGGCGCGACCGGCATGCCCGGCGTGATCGTCCCGCGCAAGACGGTCGGCGAGGTGCAGCGGCTGATCGAGGGCGACGACGCCGAGATCTCGATCGAGCTGTCGGATGGCAAGATCCGTTTCACGCTCGGCAATGTGGTGCTGACCTCGAAGCTGATCGACGGCACCTTCCCGGACTATGGCCGCGTCATTCCGCAGAACAACGACAAGGAACTGGTGGTCGACAAGAAGGATTTCGAGGCCGCCGTCGATCGCGTCTCGACCATTTCCAGCGAACGCGGCCGCGCGGTGAAGCTGGCTTTGTCCCCCGGCAAGCTGGTGCTCTCGGTCACCAACCCGGATTCCGGCAGCGCCACCGAAGAGCTCGAGGTCGAGTACGCCTCGGACGCGCTCGATATCGGTTTCAACTCGCGCTATCTGCTCGACATTGCCGCCCAGATCGAGGGCGAGGTCGCGGTGCTGAAGCTCGCCGATCCCGGCTCCCCGACCCTGGTGCAGGACCGCGACAGCAAGGGCGCGCTCTACGTGCTGATGCCGATGCGGGTGTGACGCACTTCTCTTGGCGCGCATCAGGACTAGATTGCGTCGTGGCTGGGTACGACTGCCCGGCAATGACGAGCTGAGATGACCCCGTCCCGCATTCATCGCCTGTCGCTGACGCATTTCCGGAATTACCGGACGGCGACGCTGCAGGTCGCGGGCGACATGGTGGTGCTGGTCGGGCCGAACGGCGCCGGCAAGACCAATTGCATGGAGGCGGTCTCGTTCCTGTCGCCGGGCCGCGGGCTGCGCCGCGCGACCTTGGAGGACATCGCCGACAATCAGGGCGACGGCTCCTGGGCGGTCTCGGCCGAAGTCGAGGGCGCGTTCGGCCTCGCCACGCTCGGCACCGGCATCGATCCCCCGACCGGCGAGGCGAGCAACGCAAGGCGCTGCCGCATCGATCGCGAGCCGGTGGGGTCCGCGACCGCGTTCGGTGACCACCTGCGCATGGTGTGGCTGACGCCGGCGATGGACGGCCTGTTCATGGGCGCCGGCTCCGAGCGGCGGCGCTTCTTCGACCGCCTGGTGCTGGCGATCGATTCCGAACACTCCAGCCGGGTCTCGGCGCTGGAGCGCTCGCTGCGCTCGCGCAACCGGCTGCTCGAGGTGCGCAACTACGACGACCATTGGTGTGATGCGATCGAGCGCGAGACCGCGGAGCTTGCGGTCGCGGTCGCCGCATCGCGCGGCCAGACCGCCGCCAAGCTCGCCACGATGCTGCATGAGCGCGGCACCGCCTCGGCCTTCCCGTCCGCCGAGATCATGCTCGACGGCTGGATGGAGAACGCGCTGCTGCAGGAGCCTGCGACCGCGGTGGAGGACCGCTACCGCGAGATCCTGCGCGCCAGCCGTCCGCGCGACGCCGCCGCCGGGCGCACGCTCGACGGCCCGCATCTGACCGATCTGCAGGTGATCTATGCGCCGAAGAGCATGCCGGCGCGCGACGCCTCGACCGGCGAGCAGAAGGCGCTCTTGATCGGGCTGGTGCTGGCGCATGCCACGATGGTCGCGGAGATGACCGGCATCGTGCCGCTGCTGCTGCTCGACGAGGTCGTCGCCCATCTCGATCCCAATAGGCGCAAGGCGCTGTTCGGGGAGCTCGCAAAGCTCGGCGCACAGGTCTGGATGACCGGCGCCGACCCTGCCGCCTTCGTCGATATCGGCCCAACGGGAGAGATTTTCGACGTCGAATCCGGCCGCGCCACACGGCGCGGCTAAGCGCGCGGAATCGCCTCCGAGAGGAGCTCGAATCTGTCTTCGAATCGGGCTTTTCAGAGCCTCCGGAATCGGCCTTTGAGAGCCTTGAAACAGGCCGAAAAAATCCTATTTATTCAATAGTTTGTAGACAGAGACTTTGCGCTAGGCGCAACTGCTCTTTCATGGCACAAATAGCGGAATCAGCGCCTCATTTTGTGCAGCTGATTCGGGACATCCTCGAAGGCCTCACATGACTGAACCTGCCCGGCAGACCCCTGCCGACTCTGAGCATCCCATTCCGGCTGAATATGGTGCGGAATCGATCCGGGTGCTGAAGGGCCTCGACGCCGTCCGCAAGCGGCCCGGCATGTATATCGGCGACACCGACGATGGTTCCGGCCTGCACCACATGGTCTACGAGGTCGTCGACAACGCGATCGACGAGGCGCTGGCGGGCCATGCGAGCCGCGTCCTGGTCACCCTCAACGCCGACAATTCCGTCACCGTGTACGACGACGGCCGCGGCATTCCGGTCGGCATCCACAAGGGCGAAGGCGTCTCGGCGGCCGAGGTCATCATGACCCAGCTCCACGCCGGCGGAAAGTTCGACCAGAACTCCTACAAGGTCTCCGGCGGTCTGCACGGCGTCGGCGTCTCCGTCGTCAACGCGCTGTCCAGCAAGCTGGGCTTGCGGATCTGGCGCGACGACAAGGAGCACTACATCGAATTCGCGCACGGCGATGCCGTCGCGCCGCTCAAGGTGGTCGGCGATGCTCCGGGCAAACGCGGCACCGAGGTCACCTTCCTCGCCTCGCCCGAGACCTTCAAGAACATCGAATATGATTTCGCGACGCTCGAGCACCGGCTGCGCGAGCTGGCCTTCCTCAATTCCGGCGTCCACATCGTGCTGTCCGACATGCGCCACGCGGTCGAGAAGCGCGAGGAGATGCACTATTCCGGCGGCGTCGAGGAATTCGTCAAATATCTCGACCGCAACAAGAAGGCGATCGTGCCGGCGCCGATCATGGTGCGTGCGGAAGCCAACGGCATCGGCGTCGAAGCCGCGCTGTGGTGGAACGACAGCTACCACGAGAACGTGCTGTGCTTCACCAACAACATCCCGCAGCGCGACGGCGGCACCCATCTGGCCGGGTTCCGCGGCGCGCTGACGCGCCAGGTCAACGGCTATGCCGAGGCCAATGCGAAGAAGGAAAAGATCGCGCTGACCGGCGACGATTGCCGCGAAGGCCTCACCGCGGTGCTGTCGGTGAAGGTGCCCGATCCGAAATTCTCGTCGCAGACCAAGGACAAGCTGGTGTCCTCGGAGGTTCGACCGGTGGTCGAGAACGTCCTGAACGAGGCGCTGGCGGCCTGGTTCGAGGAGAATCCGAAGGAAGCCAAGGAAATCGTCGGCAAGGTGATCCAGGCCGCCGCAGCTCGCGAGGCTGCGCGCAAGGCACGCGAGCTGACCCGCAAGAATCCGCTCAGCGTCTCTTCGCTGCCCGGCAAGCTCGCCGACTGCCAGGAGAAGGATCCGGCGAAGTCCGAACTGTTCATCGTCGAGGGCGACTCGGCAGGCGGCAGCGCCAAGCAGGGCCGCAACCGCGAATTCCAGGCGGTGCTGCCGCTGCGCGGCAAGATCCTCAATGTCGAGCGCGTGCGCCCCGACAAGATGCTGTCGTCGGAGCAGATCGGCACGCTGATCACCGCGCTCGGCACCGGCATCAGCGACGATTTCTCGGTCGACAAGCTGCGCTATCACAAGATCATCGTGATGACCGACGCCGACGTCGACGGCGCCCATATCCGCACGCTGCTGTTGACCTTCTTCTATCGCCAAATGCGCCCGATCATCGATGGCGGCTTTCTCTATATCGCCCAGCCGCCGCTCTATAAGGTCTCGCGCGGCAAGTCCGAGCAATATCTGAAGGACGAGCGCGCGCTCGAGGATTACCTGATCTCGACCGGGCTCGACGAATGCGTCTTCAAGCCGGCCTCCGGCGAAGACCGCTCGGGCCGTGACCTGCTGTCGCTGGTCGAAGACGCCCGGACGATCCGCTCCGTGCTGCGCAACCTTCACAGCCGCTACAATCGCGCGGTGATCGAGCAGGCCGCGATCGCCGGCGTGCTGACCCCGAGAATCACCAGCGATATCGCGACCGCCAACTCCGCGGCTGATTACATCGCCAAGCGGCTGGACGCAGTCGCCGACGAAGTGGAGCGCGGCTGGATCGGCACCTTCACTGAAGGCCAGGGCTTCCAGTTCGAGCGCACCGTGCGCGGCGTCAAGGAAGTGGCCGTGATCGACGACGCGTTTCTCGGCTCGGCCGATGCACGCAAGCTCGACGAGTATGCGACCAGGCTGCAGGAGATCTACGTGCGGGCGGGCAAGCTCCGGCGCAAGGATGCCGAGCAGACCATCCACGGCCCGATCGACCTGTTCGAGGCCGTGACCGATGCCGCTCGCAAGGGCGTCTCGCTGCAGCGCTACAAAGGTCTCGGCGAGATGAACCCGGAGCAGCTGTGGGAGACCACGCTGGACACCGAGGCGCGCTCGCTGCTCCAGGTGAAGATCAAGGAGGTCGACGAGGCCGACGATATCTTCACCAAGCTGATGGGCGACGTCGTCGAACCGCGCCGCGACTTCATCCAGGAAAACTCGCTCAGCGCTACCATCGACATCTAGGGACCTGCTCCCGGCGGCCAGGCGGACATGCGCTTCCGACGCGACGGTTCGGCCAAGATGACGTGTCTGTGACCGCGCGCTCCGCACCGTCGCGCGGCTACCTTTCGTGTGGAAGCTGCGCCGGGAGTTGTGTTACGGTGCCGGACAGCCATTGATTCCGTTACGGAATTTCGCGTGGCCCAATTCGAATCCAAGTCTGGATGATGCGTTAGGGGACATTCCGCGTGCCGCCGATCCAATACATCGTCGAAGGCGGCCGCCGCCTTTCGGGCACCATCGAGCCGTCGGGCAACAAGAACTCCGCGCTGCCGATCATCGCAGCTGCCCTGCTCACCGAGCATCCGGTCACGCTGACCAACGTGCCGCGCATTCGCGACACCGAAACGCTGGTCGAGCTATGCCGCTCGGTCGGCGCCAACGCCGAATGGACCGAGCGCAACACGCTGCAGATCCATGCCAAGGAGATCCGCGCCGCCGATCTCGATCCGGCTCTGTGCGCGCGGATCCGCGCCTCGATCCTGCTGGCAGGTCCGCTGCTCGCCCGCTGCGGCGAGGTCGCGTTGCCGCCGCCCGGCGGCGACGTGATCGGCCGCCGCCGCCTCGACACGCACTTTTTGGCCTTCGAACAGCTCGGCGCCACGGTCACCGCGACGCACCGGCTGGAATTCCGCGCCGCGCGCCTGAAGGGCGCCGATGTGTTCCTCGACGAGCCCAGCGTCACCGCGACGGAGAACGCGCTGGTCGCCGCCGTCGCCGCCCGCGGCACCACCTATCTGCGCAACGCGGCCTCCGAGCCGCATGTGCAGGATCTCGCCAATTTCCTGGTCGCGCTTGGCGCGAAGATCGAAGGCATCGGTACCAACACCATCACCGTGCACGGCCAGGCGACGCTCGGCGGCACGACCTACGCGATCCAGCCGGACCATATCGAGGTCGGATCGCTGATCGGCCTTGCCGCGGTCACCCGCTCCCCGCTGCGCATCGCGCGCGCCGGCGTCGAGCATCTGCGCTCGATCCGGATGGGCTTTGAACGGCTCGGCATCGTCTGCGGCATCGAGGGCGACGACCTTGTCGTGCCGTCGAACCAGACCATGAAGATCCAGGACGATTTCGGCGGCCACGTGCCGAAGCTCGAGGACCAGCCCTGGCCGGCCTTCCCGGCCGACCTGATGTCGATCGCGATCGTCACCGCGACGCAGTGCGACGGCGTCATCCTGATGCACGAGAAGATGTTCGAATCGCGGATGTTCTTCGTCGACAATCTGATCGCGATGGGTGGTCGGATCGTGTTGTGCGACCCGCACCGCGCGATCGTGGCCGGTCCGAGCCGGCTGCGCGGCGCGCCGATGAACTCGCCCGACATCCGCGCCGGTATGGCGATGCTGCTGGCCGCGGTGTGCGCCAACGGCACCTCCACCATCAACAATGCCGACCAGATCGAGCGCGGCTATGAGCGGATCGACGAACGGCTCAACGCTCTCGGCGCCAAGATCAAGCGGATACCCGCGCGATCGTGATCCAGGCTTGATCCGGAAAGGTGTGAAGCGGCCTCCCGGTCGGATCATGCTCGCGATCGACGCGGCGAACAGCCCGCTCGCCGAAGCCGCGACGAAGGGCGAGCCGCTGGCCTTCAAACGACAAGTTGGGACACGATGATCTCTGCGTGAGATCGTCGCGTTTGGGCAGTTTGGCCATCCTTCCGGCCGGTTTGCCGTGCTAAGCGGGCCGTCATGACCTGCATCGACAAGATCGACCCGGCCGCGTCGCGCGCGGCCGTCGTCCCCTCTCGCAAGCTGCTCACGGCCGAGCTCGCGGAAACGCTGAAGCTCTCGGTGCCGCTTGCGCTGACGCAGCTCGGGCAGATCGCGATGATGACGACCGATCTCGCCTTCATCGGCCGGCTCGGCAGCGAGAACGTCGCCGCGGCGGCGCTGGCGCATACCGTGTATTTCGTCAGCTTCACCATCGGCATGGGCATGATGGCGGCGGTCTCGCCGCTGGCCGCGCAGGCGTTCGGCGCCCGCAATCCACGCGTGATGCGGCGTTCGCTGCGCGTCGGGTTGTGGGCCGCCTTCTTCATGGTGCTGCCGCTGATGGCACTGCCGTTCCAGGGCGAGCGCATCCTGCTCGCGCTCGGCCAGACCCAGGCCACCGCGCACCTGGCGCAGCAATATCTGTTCGGGCTTGCCTGGGGCATCCTGCCGGCGCTGTGGTTCATCGCGATCCGCGGCTTCATGAGCGCGGTGAACCGGCCGGAGCCGGTGCTGTGGATCACGCTCGCGGCGATCCCCGCCAATGCGCTGATGGTCTACCTGTTGCTCTACGGCAAATGGGGCATGCCCGAACTCGGCATGTTCGGCGCCGGGCTTGCGACCACGATCGTCAATCTCGGCACTTTCCTCGCCGGGGTGTGGTTCGCGGCGCGGCGCCGCCCGTTCCGCAAGTACCATGTATTCAGCCGCGTCTGGCGCATCGACTGGCCGTTGTTGGGCAGGCTTGTCGCCATCGGCGCGCCTATCTCGATCGCCTTCCTGCTGGAATACGGCCTGTTCGGCGCGGCCGGCCTGCTGATGGGGCTGATCAGCACCACGGCGCTGGCGGCGCACCAGATCGCGCTGCAGATCGCGGCGATCCTGTTCATGGTGCCGTTCGGCATCAGCATGGCCGCCACCGTGCGGGTCGGCCAGGCCGTCGGCCGCCGTGACACCGACGCGGTGCAGCGGGCCGGCTTTGTCGCGGTCGCGCTCTCCGGCGTGTTCATGAGCATCATGACGCTCGCGGTGATCCTCGCGCGCTTCGAGATCGCGGCCCTGTTCCTCGGTGAAGCTTCCGACGCCACCGCGCAGCTCACCGCGATGCTGCTCCTGATCGGCGCGACGTTCTTCATCGCCGATGGCGTGCAGACCACCACCGCCGGCGCGCTGCGTGGCATGCACGACACCCAGGTGCCGCTGCTGTTCGCGACCATCAGCTACTGGCTGATCGGGTTCGCGTCCGCCTACGCGCTCGCCTTCTGGGTCGGGCTCAAGGCGCCCGGCGTCTGGATCGGATTGTCGCTCGGGACTGCGGTCTACGCGACCCTCCTGATCTTGCGTTTCCGCCTGCTGGCACGCAGACTGGCGGCATGAGGTCGACGAGGTCACACCGAACGGAGGCTAGCGCATGACCTTGTCGGTCGATCTGTTCTTCTCGTTCCGCAGTCCGTACAGCTATCTGGCGCTGCCGAAGACTTTGAAGATGGCCGCCGACTACGATGTCGCGGTGAATTTGCGGCCGGTCTATCCGCTCGCGGTGCGCGTGCCGGGCTTCTTCAAGAAGACCAATCCGCAATTCGCCCGCTATGTCGTGCTCGATTCCAGCCGTGTAGCCAAGCACGAGAACATCCCGTTCCGCTTTCCGCGTCCGGACCCGATCGTGCAGGACATGACGACGCTCGACGTCGCCGCGCATCAGCCCTACATCCACCGCCTGACCCGGCTCGGCGCTGCCGCACAGCTCGAGGGGCGGTCGCTTGCCTTTACCTTCGCGATCAGCCGCGTGCTGTGGGACGGCTCGGTGAAGGGCTGGAACGAGGGCGATCATCTGGCACGAGCAGCCGATGCCGCCGGATTCGATCTCGCTGCGATGGATGCGGCGATCGCCGCCGACCCCGATCGCTATGAAGCAGTCATCAAGGGCAACGAGGAGGCGCACGCGGCCTCCGGCCATTGGGGCGTGCCTACCTTCGTATTCGAGGGCGAACCGTTCTTCGGTCAGGACCGCATCGATCTCCTGATCTGGCGCATGGAGGGCAAGGGCCTGACGCGCCGCATGGCATAGCCAAAGGTCATGCCGCGCTCTTCTCCGAAGTTTCGGCAACGATCTTCTCGGAAGCATCCTCGTTCGTGCACCAATTGCCGTGGCAGCGCTTGAGGTCGCTCAGATTCTGCCGCATCTGGTCGAGCGAAAATCCAAGCGCGAAGAACCGCTCCATGGCATCGACCGGAAGGCCGCGAGTCAGGCCCTCGCTGCGCACCGCGGCCACCTCCTCGCTGTAGGCATGCAGCGCGGCATCGACCGGCGTCATGTCGGCCGGGCCGCTGCCGGCGCGCAGGGCGGTAGCGACCGCCACCATATAAGTCACAATGGCATTGCTGACGTCGGCCAATGGCCGCGCCAGCCTGGCCTGGATATCGGCCGGCAGCGGCACCACGCAGGCGCGCCCGATCATCACGACGTCGTGCCGCAGCCGCTGGATCGTCCGCAACAGCGGTCCGGTGTCCGGCCCGGACGACAGATGCATCGTGCGTTCGCGCTCGGCCTCGAGGCCGGTCGCGTGCAAATTGGTCACCGCGCTGCCGATGCCGTCCTGGATCCGGTGCAGTGCGTCGTTGTCGAGCCCGCGGGTCAGGCCGGCGAGCAATTCGGCGAACGCCGCCGAGAGCAGTTCCAGCAGCTTCGACGCATTGACCCTGATCTGGCTGACCGCGCGCGACGGCAGCACCAGGAACGAGATCACAAGGCCAGTCAGCGCACCGACCGTGACCTCGAGCACGCGGTCGATCGCGGAGTCCAGCGGATTGGAGTGATGCATCGTCGGCAGCAGTAGCACGATCACCGCCGTCACCGTCGCCGAGTTCAGGCTCGGATTGAGCGCGGCGATGAATGCCAGCGGCACGATCGCCAGCACCAGCAGCGCCAGCAGGCTGCCCTCGCCGGAATGCGGGATCAGCACCGCGATCGCGCCGCCATAGATGGCGCCGCCGATGGTGCCGAGCATGTAGTCGCGGGTCGCCTTCAGCGAGCGGCCGACGCTCATCTGGGTCACGATCAGCGAGGTCAGCACCGCCCACAGCGGCAGCATAAGGTGCATCGCGACCGCGATGGTATAGGCCGCGACGCCCGCGGACGCGATCCGGACCGCCAGCGCGAGCTGCGTCTTGCGGGTCCAAAGCCTGTCGAACATGCGTTTTGCGAAGGTCCTCATGCACCCTGATCCGCAATCAATGGAAAGGCCTATGTTAAAGGACGTCGAGCATGGCTGCTGCCCGCGGCGGCAAGGTGGCTTGAAAGGCCAAACCCGCCCGCCTACCCTGCGCCGCAAGATTGAGGAAACACGATGGCCCACGAAACCGCAACGCTCGCCGCCTACGTCGCCGACCTGAAATACTCCGATATCCCGCCGGAAGTGCTGGAGCGCGCGAAGGTTTTGACGCTGGATTTCCTGGGCAGCACCATCCGCGCCCGCCGCGATGCGGAATCGACGCCGTCGCTGATGAAGATGCTGGCGGCACTGGCGCTGGACGGCAAGGGCGAGGCCACAGTGTTCGGCGACACCAAGACCTGGACGCCGGCGGTGGCGGCGCTGCTCAACGGCGCGCTCGGCCATTCGCTCGACTTCGACGACACCCACGCCGATTCCTCGCTCCATCCGAGCGCACCCGTGGTGCCTGCCGCGTTCGCGATCGGCGAGATGGTCGGCGCGTCCGGCCGCGACGTGCTGACCGCGATCGTCGCCGGCTATGAGGTGTGCTGCCGGCTCGGCAACGCGCTCGACCCGACCTCGCATTATGCCAAGGGCTTCCACCCAACCGCGACGGCCGGCACCTACGGCGCGGCCGCGGCGGCGGCAAAACTGTTCGGGCTGTCGAAGGAGCAGATCGTCTCCGCGTTCGGCGTCTCCGGTAGCCAGGCCGCGGGCTCGCTGCAATTCCTGGTCAACGGCGCCTGGAACAAGCGCTACCAGGTCGGTGCCGCCGCGATGAACGGCGTGATCGCAGCGACCTTGGCGCGCAACGACTTCATCGGCTCGAGCGAGTCGGTCGAAGGCAAGCATGGCCTGCTGGTCGGCTATACCGATGACGCGCATCCGGACAAGGCGGTGGCCGGCCTCGGCAGCACCTATGAGACCTTGAAGATCGGCGTGAAGCCGTATCCGAGCTGCCGCTACACCCATGCCGCGATCGACGCGCTGATCGCGATGCGGCGCGAGCACAATCTGACGCCGGACCAGATCAGGAAGGTCGAGATCGGCCTGCACCGCAACGGTATCACGCTGACCGGCGACGCCGCCACCAAGCGCCACCCGACCTCGGTGGTCGGCGGCCAGTTCTCGATGTTCTTCACCGGCGCGATCGCGCTCGACCAGGGCCATTTCGGCTGGGACGATTACGACCGGCTCGGCGATGCGGCGATCGACGCGCTCGCCGACAAGTTCGACGTGGTGCAGGACGACCGCCTCGAGGTCGGCCGCACCCATCCGTTCGGCGCCCGCGTCTCGATCACCACCGATGACGGCACCCATGAGCGCCTCTATGCCGATCCCTCCGGCGAACCGACCTCGTTCCCCGACGCGCAAGCGATGCAGCAGAAGTTCCTGACGCTGGCCCGCCCGGTGCTCGACAACCGCGCCGACCAGCTCGCTGACGCGATTCTGACGCTGGAGCGGTTCGACCGCGTGGAGAAGGCGACGCAGCTGGGGCGGCAGTAGGGGCCGCCGTCGTCGAGGCGCAGGCTGCACGGCGCATCCACCACCGTCGTCCCTGCGAAAGCAGGGAGATGGAGTCACGTTTGAAGTGCAACGATTGATTTGAGCTTGGAGAATGCCTCGGCGGGTGTCTTGAAGTCCAGGCATTTGCGTGGGGTATCGTTGAGGCGCTGAG